>PLBW01000076.1 GCA_003135475.1 Acidobacteriaceae bacterium | reverse complement strand
GACGCCCATCGGCGAAGAAGAAGATTGCATCTGGGCGACTTCATCGAAGATCGCGCCGTGGTTTCGCCGGCGGAAGCGGTGATCAACGTCAACCTCAAGGAGCAGACGGCGCAGGTGCTGCGCACGCTCACGCCGCGCGAGGAGAAGGTGATCAAAATGCGCTTCGGCCTGGAGGATGGCTCCGAGCACACGCTGGAAGAAGTAGGCCAGTCGTTTGCGGTCACGCGCGAACGCATCCGCCAAATTGAGGCCAAGGCGCTGCGCAAGCTGCGCCATCCGTCGCGCTCGCGGAAGCTGCGGGCATTCATGGACGGAGTGCACGACTAGGCAGTTGCCAGTAGCCAGTAGCCAGTAGTCAGAGAGCGGGGTGCGATGAGCGCCCCGTTTTTATTGCGCTGCTGGGAGAGAAGCTGCGAGTCCTGCACTGCGGGACGAAACTACTTAGAGCGGTTCCGGGATTACTGCAGCCGCTCGTGCGGGTAGTGCGGGCCTTCAGGCCCGGGGTCCCCGGCACACGCCCCGCCGTGGCGGGTGTGCTGGGGTGGTAGCGCCGCGTTCGCCGCGCCCCAAGTTTTGGCTTCAGCCGCTGAGGTCAACGCCCTCAGCGGCTGAAGCCAGGAATTGGTGCATGAAACCACTACCAGCACCAGATGTGCCCGGCGACACACTGGCGGAGCGGTTGAGCAATGCGCTTAACAGGGTTCTCAGGGTATCGAAGGCAGACTTACTGAAAGAGGAAGCACGACTCAGGCGAGCCAGCCAGAAGAAGAGGAAGCGGGGCCAGAAAGAAACACGCTTCCTGACTCCGCCTAACCTGGCACGGCTGCTTTATTTGCGTGTGTTGGCCGCGATTTGTTCCAACAGGTGGATCATTACGTTCGTCTTGCGGATATAAACCGTAGGGACATAGATCGCCATCAGCGCGATTACTACCGCACAAGCACCAAGCACTGCACTGTATCCGTACATGAATGCCTCCAATCAGGGGATGGACAAACATACACCCAGCCACTCGGCATGAGAGTACCCGTGGCGGACTGAGTTGTCAACTACATTGTTGGCCTAAAGTGGTGCCCTTCCGTGTCGCTATAGCCCAGTAAAACAGTATTCTAGTACGGCCCAAAATGGCCAGACTAAACGAAAGTAATCTCACCATTGTTACTAATAACCCGCAATGGGGCACCGGCGCGACACTTCAGGGACGTTCACCCGTCCGTCCCCTCTGGTTTGCACCGCCGATGGGGATGTTACTGCGTTAGCCGCAAAAGAATCTTGGCCGCAATCGTCTGAAATACTGCCGTCAATTCGGGTGTGCAGTTTGATCCGGGGCAGTCTGGTATATAAAAAAACTCGCCTTGGGGTTGGCCTTTAATGTAAGTTAATGGATAGTCAGGGTCATTAGCAAGTCCTGCTAAGAAGTCCTTGGTGCTTTGAGCCATTGGGTGCTTTGTGTCATTTAACCCGATAGTATAGATGTAGACAGTGGGGAGTGTGGTGTCGGTACGTAACGCCTTGGCAGTTTGAATGGCGCGGTACTGGGCTTCAGCGGTGACATTGGCCATCGTAAGATACTGCGATGATCCATCTTGCTGAGAGACAAATTTCCTTACGAGGCTGCCGTTTATATCGTAGCACTTGGCGCCGCTGGAGTTGTACACTAAGCCGGTTGAGCAGTTGTCGCCCCCGCTATTGCAATTGCCCCAGTCAGCTGTTGCGCTGGTAGGATCCAAGAAGTGGACCGCCGGCGCACACGACCCGGCGGTGACGTCACACCCTCCGTAATTGACAAGCGTTTTATTGTTAATGTTGCTGTCCTTACCCAGGCAATAAATCTTGTCCTGCACGGCGTTCATCAAGCCGTCAGTGAAATACACCACAGCTTTGGTCAGGTTCTGCCCCGGCTGTGGGAGAATGGTGTCGTTTTGCAATTTGGCCATCGACAGTGGGGGCGCATTGGGATCGGTAAGGAGGACTGGATTGGAGCCCGCACCCGTGCCGAATGTGCCGCCGACGAAATTCATGTTCTTGACCGCATTCGTAATCGGCGTTTTGAAGTGGTTACTCATGGCGAAGTCTATCCTTGCATTGGACGAGAAGCTAATCAATGCAACGCTGTCGAGTGTGTCGTCGAAGTCATTGACGAAAATTGGGACGCCAGCTTGAATCGCCGCTCCTCCACCATCCGTGGTCATTGAGCCCGATCGGTCCAACACGATGGACATGGCCAGCTTGCCACGGGTTGACACAGCAAGGGCGCTCACCGGTACGCTGGCCCATTGCGAGAGATACCGTATGAAAAAAGTGTGCACGTTAGCGGTAGCCGTTACCTTGACCTGCTGGTCGCCGTAGGCATCGGTGGGGAACGTGACGGTTGGGACAGGCGGATTAGGCCCGAAATTGGCCTGAAACATATCGGTGGCCAGTTGCCCAGCAATCGTCTGCCCTGCCGTCAAGTTTTTCATGCCCGTGAGGCATGCGGCATCCACAGACGTCGATAGCTTGGCCTTAGTGACATAACAAATTCCCGCGTCGATGGCCAGCCCAGCGAACAGTATAAGGATGGGCAGAACCAGAGCGAAAATGACCATGATTTGCCCTCGGTCGCTCTTTACAATGTTGGCATTGCGCATATGCATACCCTTCCTTAGTAATACGCCACGCTGTACAACTGAGATGGCAGTACGCTCTTTCCTAACAGCCCCACTATGGGAGTGACGGTGTGGTAAGTGTAGAAGATTTCGGTCACGTAAATGGAAGACCCCGTGGGTTCCTTAGCCAGTGCTGCAACTGCCGCTGGGGGGAGAATAGCAGCCGAGCTTTTGCAGCCTCCTTGTCCTGAGAGGCAGCCGACTTTGCTGCTAGCTAAGATCGCACACTGAGAAGCTTGGCCGGTGACCACCTGGGCTGTACCACTAGCGTTGTTCGTAACAGAGGTGGCAATGACGCATCCCTGGGTGCCTAGGCTGATGTCCGCTCCCGCATCATTAACCAGGGTGGTCACTGTCACGGGAAGAGTGGTCGTACGCGAAGCCATGGCGGAACCCTCTCCAACCAGGTTTTTCATTACCTCAACGTCATAGATGGCTCGGCCGAAGTCAATGATTCCAGAGACGAAGACACACAGAAGGACGAGCGCCATCGCTAATTCTACCAACGCCTGACCCGACTCTTCCCTATTTATCTTTTTCATCTTTGTCTTCATACGCCCCCTAACTTTCGCCGGGTGGAAAGAATTCATTGGTAAAAGCCGAACTTACCTTTAACGTGTACGAGCGGCTGGAAAAGAACGCCCCGATCGGCCCGGTCATAAAATGATATGGGTAGGTTACGGTGATGGTTACGACGTCATGCGGCCCACCAGCTTGGGTGGGGCAGCCTCCGCCCTGGTCCAGACAAGTTATGCTGATCTGGGAGCTGTTAACCAGACCGATTGAGGCTTTTTCGACGACTTGCACGATTGAGTTGTATCTTGTTAGGGAGCACGAACCGTCACTGCCGGTTACGCATTGCCCAGTGATGGCGTACCTTCCCCCTTGCCGCACTGCATTCTGGAGGGTAAGCTTGTTAGAGAATAGATATCCAAAGTCGATGGTTCCCAGTACAAGAAGCAAGAAAACCGACAATGAAATTGCGGTCTCTACCAGCGTTTGGCCGGAATCATTTGCTTTTGTCATATTGTCCGGACCCCTCCTTTATCGGCTCGAATCCTTCGCTTGCGGCATAAAACCCGGCCCAGGGTTCCCTCCCATATTGAAGACCGCTCCGCAGCCACGTGTTCTACTCATTCGGCCAGGGCCGCAGTAGGAATCGGGGACGCTCCATTGGGGAGTGAAGTCTAATTACCGTTAATCGCAAAACTCTGGAGGGAGCCCGACGTCAGCCGCTTTCTGCGTCTGCTGCTTCTCATAGCAGAGGTACCCGACATCAACACCATGACCGGCCATCAGCATCAGAACAACCAGCGCCTAGGCGGCCAGCACCAGAGCTTGTCCTTCGTCCGCTTTCCTCAAGTGTCCCAACTTACTAGTCGGAACGAGATTTTCCATTGGCGGAAATACCTCGCGGAAAAATTTTATCAAATTCTGGCGGCGTGTCAACAGGAAAACAGCCGCAGAAAGCACGTTGGGCACCGCAATCACTATAGGTCTAGCGGCAGCAATTCTGAAATGGGAAATAGGAAGATTTCTAAACGAAAGTAACACCTATGTGATTTGGAATTATCCACGAAGGTGTTGGTTTTGGAATGCCAGTTAGATTCTGCAAGCTGGCGGCCGGACCTTCGACAAACGGCGCTGGGATCCGCCAATTAGAGGCGGCTCTCCTAAGACACACTCTTCGATCTCAAATTGAGCGACCTCCGTTCCTGTTGTGCTTGCCTCGCGCTGACGAAAAGAGGGTGCGATCGCCGCACCCTTTTCGCCGCCGGAAATTCGCGGATCTTTACTTCTGGCTTTTCTGTAAGCGGTTGTTGACTTCGATCCAGTTCACCACGTTCCACCATTCCTTCAGGTAGTCGCCGCGGCGGTTCTGGTACTTCAGGTAATAGGCGTGCTCCCAGACGTCGTTGCCCATGATGGGATAGAAGTCCTGGCTGAAAGGGCTATCCTGATTGGGCGTGGCCATCACGTGCAGCTTGCCGCCCCGGTCACGCACCAGCCAGGTCCAGCCGCTGCCGAACTGCTTGAGACCGGCATCGTTGAACTTTTCCTTGAAGGTATTGAAATCGCCGAAGGTGTTCTTGATGGCCTCGGCGATAGCGCCGCTGGGCTCTCCCCCGGCGTTGGGGGCCATGATGGTCCAGAACATGGTGTGGTTCACGTGCCCGCCGGCATTGTTGCGCACCGCGTTGCGAATGGCTTCGGGCACGTTGGCCAGGCCCTTGACCAGTTCCTCGACGCTCAACTTTTGCAGCTCAGGAGCCTTCTCTAGCGCGGCATTCAGGTTGGTGACGTAGGCAACATGATGCTTGTCGTGATGCAGGTGCATGGTTTGGGTGTCAATGTGGGGTTCTAGGGCAGAGTAGTCGTAGGGCAGCGCAGGAACTTCGTGTGCCATGCTGATTCTTTCCTCCAGTTGGCGATGGATGCAAGGGAACGAAAAGTGGTTTCAAAAGTACGAGCGAAGCGCGATGCCTCACCCAAGATCATTATAGATTGCGGTCCACCCATAGAAGTGAAAATTAACCACGGAGGCACGGAGATCACGGAGAGCGCTCGATAGAAACCAAGAACTCCGTGTCGGAGCCCGCCCTGAGCGAAGCGGAAGGGTGGTAAATGGTTTTGGAGGGAACGCCAAGCAATAGCGACGAGCGAATAACGAACAGCGGCCTACCTGTACTTTTGCGCCAGGGCGCGCTCTTCCGGAGTCATCTGCTGCCAGAGCTGGTCACGGCGCTGCTGCGCCCATTCGCTGTCGGGATTGGCAGCCAATGCCGAACTCGCCCAGCGATAGGCTTCCACGCGGTTGCGTTGCACGCAAACTCCCGAGCCATACATGGAAGCCAGTTGGTTGCGGGCCGGGGCGTTTTCTTTTTCGGCCGCGGTCTTTAACAGGACGATTGCCTGTTCGCAACTGCGCGGCACGCCTTCGCCTTTGACGTACATGGCGGCCAGCCGCACCGGCGCAGTCGGATTGCCTTTGGCGGTCGCCTTCCACAGCCAGGCCGCTTCCGCGGCCGCATCGCTGGCATTGTTGGCCTTGGCCAGCTCCTCGACGCCAGGAATTATTTTTCTAACGACTACTTCCTCGCCATCGTCTGCGGCTGGCGGTGACGGCTTCGGCTTGCCAGCCGTGGGCGCGGCCGACGGGCCCGGTTGCGGTGACCCAGCCAGTTTCGATTTGTCCACCGCGGGCGTTGTGGTGGCGGTTTTCGCCGCTGCCGCGTTCGGCTCCGCAGCAGGACGGTCTGCATTCGGCGCCCGATTTTGCGGTGGCGCGGCAGCGGACTGTCCGGCTGCCGGCTGATCTCCAGTGGACCCGGTCGCGACCAGCGCGGAGCTGGCGGGTGTGGTCGTTGCAGCATTTGTATCCGGAACGGTGGCCGTATCATTGGCTTGCGCTTGGGGAGAAGTCGCGGGGGTCACAGCGGGATTTTGGCTGCGCGGCTTGGGCGACTCAACCTTCATCTCGGGCTTGGAAGCGGAATTCGACGCCGGTTCGGGGCTGGCATTCAACGCCACCATGGCGTGAGCCAGGCTCCGCATCTTCGCCTTGATAATCTCGAGGGAACCATTGGGAGCCATGTCCCGCATCTTCATCTTGATGACTTCGACGGGGCCGTCGTTGGTCTGGCGCACTTGCGCCTGCCACTCCAGCACTCCGAGCCAGCCGAACACGAAGACCACGACGAGAGCCAGCGCTATCCGCGCTATCCGCGCTATCCGCCATATCCCGCGCGTGGGCTCTTCGATCTCAAGCTCGTCAAGTTCGTCAAGCTCGTCGCCGGTCGCAGCCTCCACCTGCGGCGGATCGTTCAGTCCCAGGAACGATGGAACGGAGATCGAGCGCGCAGAGGCCGCTCGTTTCATTGGCGTGGACGGCTGGTTGAAATCCAGAAAGCGCGGGCGGTCGCTGCGCTCGTCCGGCGGGCTATTGACTTCCAATCCCAGCCGCTCGCGCACATCGTCGGCGGAGGCAGGAGGTGCGGCGTCGGTTGTAGCGGCCGCCGTTTCTATGGGCGTGGCCGAGATGGTATCCGACGAGGTGGCAGGCTCGGGCCGTAATTCTTCGGGCAGTAATTCTTCGGGCCGTAATTCTCTGGGCCGCAATACGGAAGTTTCGCCGCGCATGGTGCTTTCTTCCGGATCGCTGGGCGGCACGTAGCGGAAATTTTGCACATACTCGTGCAATGGGATTTCCGGCACCAGTTCGAAATGTGGGGGCGGCGCCTCCGAAACCGGAGCGTCACGTTCCGTATTTTGATCTTCGGAAAGCCGCGCCCGGTTGCTGGATGGTGGCGGCTCGCTCGCCACGCCAGTACGGGCCTGCGGCGCCGAGGCGCGGGGTTCGAGAGGGCCGGCATTTTCCGCCAGCGGACGTGTGAGGCTGGCCGTGCTCTGCGCACCTGGAGTGGTCAGCGGCCGGTGAGGCAGCGGAATGCCACACATCCCGCAATAGCGGTTGCCCACCTGGTTCTCATATCCACAAGCGCTACAGACCACGACGCCTCCTGCTCGAGAACATCCTAAATGATAAGGCCTTTCAAGGTCGGATGAGAACACGGGGCCGAGGGTGGCATGGCAGTCTGGAGCGGAGGCAGCCGGAGACGGACCGGCAGCGCCGGGTCAGGCCGCGCTGCTTACAGACTTCTCATCGTGAACTGAATCCCTTACTTAAGCGTGTAGTTGCAACGAGAAAATGTCGTATTAACTGCAACGAGACTCTGTCACCCCTTATCGTTTAAGTAACGGCCGCTAAAGCGGGGCGGCCGGAGAGGTTGTAGATGCGGGGCATCGTGGGTTTTGGTTTCTGCGCCGTGGTGCGTGGAGCAGGGCGGCGGT
>PLBW01000101.1 GCA_003135475.1 Acidobacteriaceae bacterium | reverse complement strand
CGAATACGCGACAGCACTTCGCTGTAAACGCCCAACTGGCGATACGAACCGTCGTCATTGGTGTTGGCCCGAACTCCCAGTCCGCCAACCACGGCAAACGTGGCCAGCACAAAGGAGAGGGTGAGAACGATAAGCTTGGTGGTCTTTGACATGTGTAATTCGCTGGGAAGGATACTCTCGTTCCCATTCTACCTCAGTTTCGATGCCGGACTGACGGGAAGGTGGCAGGAAAATCGCCTAAAGTCCGGCAAATTGTCCACTTCCGGCTATCGGTTGGACGTAGGCCGAAGGCGAATCGTAAGCGCCTCCCTTAGAACTCTCGACCGGCAAACAAGCGAATCGTGGCAGCTCTACCGTTCATTCACTTCATCCCGGCTAAAATGACGGCCGGCGTTGACGTGCTCTAGCCGCTCGATTTTCTCCAACTCTTTCTGCAGGAACTTCTTAGTCTGGTGAGCATCGTAGTCGGCCTGCATTCCCAGCCAGAACAATTCAGTCGTGCCGAAAAACTTTGCCAGGCGCACTGCGGTGTCGGTGCTGATCGCTCTTTTCTCCAGAACAATGTCATTGATCCGAGGAACCGGTACATGTAGCTCGTGCGCCAGTCGGTAGGGCGTCATCCGCAAGGGCTTGAGATACTCCTCGCGAAGGATCTCTCCCGGATGAAGGGTCCATGTTCTTTCTCTTTTCTTCTCATGAGTTTTGTCGTTCACTTGGTCGTACCTTCGTGCTTTCATACGTGCCCTTCTTGGTCCCAGCGATTCGCAAGTCAGTGATAGTCCACGATCTCGACGTTGTACGCGTCTCCACCTCTAAATTCGAAGCACAGCCGAAACTGATCATTGATACGAATGCTGTACTGTCCTTCGCGCTCGCCTTTCAGCGCTTCCAGGCGATTTCCCGGGAGAGCAGCCAGGTCGCTAAGCTGGCGCGCGTATTCAAGTTGGAACAGCTTGCGCTTGGCGACTCGGAGGAGATTGACGGGAAGACGCCGGCTCTTTCCCGAGACATAAAACTGCTCCGTCTGCGAATCAGCGAAGCTCCTAATCACCACTCCAACGTAACGCTAGACATTATTAACGTCAAGCATTATTGTTAGCAAAGGCAGCCGTGGTAAACAATCCGCGCGCAACCATTAACGCACCCTGGCGGCTTTGGCTTGTGACCAGCCTCACAACCGCCTCTGCGCTCACCCTGATAAACTCCTCTGTTTTACGTTGAAAGCCGGAAAGCGAAGAGCGAAAAGCGAATAGCGAAGAGCGAATTCCGAAGAGCGCAGAGCGAATCCCGAAAGGCGAATAGCGAACCATGGCCCGCAGTCTTGATAAGTCCCGCGCATTACAAACCCGCGCTGAGCGGCTCATTCCCGGCGGAGTCAATTCGCCGGTCCGCGCCTTCCGTTCGGTCGGCGGCACGCCGCCGTTTCTGGTCCGCGGGCTGGGCGCGCACGTATGGGATGCCGACGGCAACCGCTACATCGACTACGTAGGCTCCTGGGGGCCGCTGATCCTCGGCCACGCGCCGCCCGAGGTCATCGAGGCCATCGTCCAGGCCACGCGCAACGGCACCAGTTTCGGAGCCTCCACTCCAACCGAAGCTGACCTGGCCGAACTGGTGATCGAAGCCTTTCCTGCAATCGAGAAGGTCCGCTTCGTCAGTTCGGGAACAGAAGCGACGATGTCGGCGATCCGGCTGGCCCGCGCGCACACCCGGCGCAAGTTCATTGTGAAGTTCGAAGGCTGCTATCACGGACACAGCGACGCCCTGCTGGTGAAAGCCGGCTCCGGCGTGGCAACGCTCGGCATTCCCGGCTCGGCGGGTGTGCCCGAAGAGTTCGTCGAGTTCACCCTGGCACTGCCTTACAACGATCGCAACGCGGTGGAAGCGGCCTTCGCCAAATTCCAAGGCCAGATCGCCTGCGTGATTGTCGAGCCGGTAGTCGGCAACATGGGATGCGTGCCGCCCCAGCCGGGCTACCTCGAGGCTCTGCGCGACATCACCGCGCACGAAGGCGCGCTGCTCATCTTCGACGAGGTGATGACCGGCTTCCGCGTGGCTTTTGGTGGCGCGTCGGAGCTGTACAACATCAAGCCTGACCTCACCACGCTGGGCAAGATCATCGGAGGCGGCCTGCCGGTGGGCGCTTACGGCGGGCCAGCGAAAATCATGGACTTGGTCGCTCCCGTCGGTCCCGTGTATCAGGCGGGGACGCTGAGCGGCAACCCGCTGGCAATGGCGGCGGGCATCGCCACGCTGTGCCAGTTGAAGGCCAACCGGCAGCCGTTCTACAAGCAGCTCGATGACATGGCGGGCAAGCTGGTGGCGGGCATCACCGCAGCGGCCAAAGAAGCGGGCGTGGCCATGACCGCCAACCGTGTGGGGTCAATGTTCACGTTCTTTTTCACCGACAAGCAAATCACCGATTGGGAGAGCGCGGCTACCTGCGACACCGCCAAGTTTGGCCGCTTCCATGGCGCGCTACTCGACGCCGGCGTATGGCTGCCGCCCTCGCAGTTCGAAGCGGCGTTCCTCAGCCTCGCGCATACCCAAGGCGATATCGACGACACCATCGCCGCGGCAAGAGAAGCCCTCGCGCTAGTGTGACGTGATCCAGCTTTGGCTAGTGCTAGCTGCTAGTTGCTAGTTGCCTCTCCATCATCTCCGGAATCGTGACGAACTCGAACCCCTCGCCCCGGTAGCGGCTGAGGATGCGGCCGCTGGCTTCGACGCTGCGGCTGCGATTGACTCCCATGCGCACATGTGAGCCGTCGTGCAGCAGGATGACATCGCCGCCGCGAATCTGGCGCTCAACGCGCGCGACGATTTCCTCAGCCGACTTCACTTTCCAGTCGTAACAGGTGACGTTCCACATCACCGTCTGCAGCCCGAAGGCTCGCACCGTGCGCAGCGTGGCCGGACGCCGCCCGCCGAACGGAGGCCGGAATATCTTCGTTTCCATGCCGGTGGCGTCAAGGATGGCTTGCCTGGTTTGCACAAGCTGGCGACGCAACTCGGTCGCCGGTGCAAAGATCAGGTTGGGATGGCTCCAGGTATGGCTGCCAATGGCATGACCGGCGGCGACCAGGGCGCGCGCGATCTCGGGCTTCTGTTGAACATACCGTCCAATGAGAAAAAATGTGGCCTTCACGCCGTGGCGTTCCAGCACTTCCATCATGCGCCAGGTGTAAGGATCGTTGGGCCCGTCGTCGTAGGTTAGCGCCAGCAGGCGCGAGCCGGGCCCGAGGCCGACGAATGTCTGGCCATAAAGCTGCGAGGTGGGCGACATGGTGTGATAGCCGGCCCAGCAAGCCAGGCCCGCAGCGGACGCCCCGCCTATAAGCAGTGGAAGCATTGGCTCGATTGTAGCCGGACCGCGGCAGGCATCGCTTTTCGCTTTTTGCTCTTCGCTCTTTTTCTTGCGTTCCACAGCGGGCAAACAACTCGAATCTAAGTGCACCGCACGAAGAGGCTGCCAATGGGGTCACCAAGAAGTCATTGAATGCCAAGAAAGCCCCAGGACGAAGAGCGAAAGGCGAACAGCGAAAAGCAGCCCTTTGGCCAACATTTACTATCACGACAATTGCGCGCAGGCGGCGGGCAAGATATTCTGCGGTTCGTAACGTTTTATTCCCATGGCGAACCTTTTCGAACCACCCCGCTACATCGCAGTCGAAGGCCCGATTCGCGTCGGCAAGAGCACCCTGTGCCAGGTCATCGCGGAAACCCTGCACGCGCAGCGCATCACCGAGCCTGAGCGTAACCCGTTTCTGCGCTCGTTCTACGACGGCGAGCGCGGGGCCGCCTTCCAAGCGCAGTTCGCTTTCCTGATCGCGCGCTATGAGCAACTGGGCAGTCTCGACGTCAAACGCAATCCCAACAAGACCTACGTTGCCGATTACATTTTCGAAAAAGACAAGCTGTTTGCCTGCCTCAACCTGGGCGATGCGGAGCTGGAGGTTTACAACCGCTACTACGAGCTGTTCCGGCAAAACGTGCCTACGCCCGATCTCGTCATCTACCTGCAAGCCACGCCCGAGGTGCTGAAGAAGCGGCTGAAGAAAAAGAACGCCCCCGGCGAAAAGGCCATCAGCGACGACTACCTGGAAGAGGTGATCAAGGCGTACGAACACTTTTTCTTTCACTACACCTCGTCGGACCTGCTGATCGTGAACACCTCGGAGATCGACTTCGTGGAGCGCAGCGAAGATTTGCAGGCGCTGCTGCGGCGGGTCAGCGAGCCCATCCGGGGCACGCAATACTTCCTGCCACTGGGCCCGGACGAGCAATCCGCCAGGGTGTAGACGCTGTCACCAACTTTTATTGTTGAAACGTCTCCGATGGCGCGTAGGTGCGCTATTCTCCTTTCATCTCGCAAAAGGAGCTCGCCATGGGAGTCTTATTTCAGGCTTTCTACTGGAACTGTCCATCGCAAGAAAATCAAGACGGCACCTGGTGGAATTTTCTGGCCGGCAAAATTCCTGAGTTGCAACAGGCAGGCTTTACCGCGCTGTGGCTGCCTCCCGCCTGTAAGGCCGCCAATCTTGGCGGGCCGTCCATGGGCTACGATCCCTATGACTACTTCGACCTTGGCGACTTCAACCAGAAAGGCCGCGCCAAGACGTGGTTCGGTAATCAGGCGGAGCTGGTTTCGCTGATCAACGCAGCGCACACCGCCGACATGCAGGTCTATGCCGATCTCGTGCTCGACCACAACAACGGTGGCGACGCGCAGGAGGTCAACCCCATCGACAGCCAGACACGCTGGACCAAGTTCAATCCGGCCAGCGGTCAGTTCCCGCGCAACTGGGAGCACTTCCATCCTTCGCGTTACGAGACATTCGACGGAATGACCTTCGGCGACATGCCTGACCTGTGCCATCGCAATCCCAAGGTGTACGGGGAAATCGTCAGCCTGGCGCAATGGATGATCGAGACCATCGGGTTCGACGGCTTCCGTTTCGATTTCGTCAAAGGCTACGCGCCATGGATGGTGAAGGCCATCGCCGAGCTGCGCTACCTGAATAAGTCGGAGCAGGGCTTCTATCCGTTCTGCGTGGGCGAGTGCTGGGACGGCGAGCGCACCATCGACGACTGGCTCGGCACCATCAATAGCTTTATGGACAACCCTGTGTCGGCGTTCGATTTTCCTCTGCATTACCGGCTGAAGGGCGTCTGCGATACCTACGGCTTCAGTCTGAGTACGCTCGCCACTCCCGGGACCGTTGTCCAGGACACGCCGTCGCAAGCCGTGACCTTCGTGGACAATCACGACACCATTCGCGATCCTAGCAACGCCATCAACAGCGACAAGCTGTTGGCCTACAGTTTCATTCTGTCCCACGAAGGCTATCCCAGCGTTTTCTGGATGGACTGGTACAACTTCGGTTTGGCGAAGACGGGTACACCGAACGGAATCGCCGCACTCGTCGCCGCTCATGAGCAACATGCCGGCGGCACGACGCAAGTGCTCTATGCCGATGACAACCTTTACGTGATGCAGCGCACTGGCGCCGGCGCGCAATCGGGGCTGGTCTATGTGCTCAACAACCTGGGCGATGCCTGGAATGGCGCGATGGTGCAAACCCAGTGGCAAGGTGTGCAGTTGGTGCCGGTGGCCTACGGAGGCTATGATACCAGCCGTCCCGATTCGAAGACGACCTCGGCAGACGGTCGGGCCGACTTTTGGGCCGGCCCGCGAGGATGGGCAGTCTATGCGCCGCAGGTGTGAGCAGTTGTCAGGGGTTCATGTGCCGCGCTGCAGGAACGTGTGGCGGCATTCTTCGAAGCGCGAAATGTCAGCTTCGTGCAGTAATGTCATCCCAATCTCATCCAGTCCGTGCAAAAGGCGATGACGGCGGAATGCTTCGACCGCGAAGCTTTCGGACAGGCCACAATCGTCGGCGATCGTCTGCGTTTCGAGATCAATCGTCAATTTGTACGGCGGCTTGGTCTGCGCTTGTTCGGCGATGCGACGGACCAGCGGCTCTTCCATTTCGATGAGCAACAGACCATTGTTGCCCGCGTTGGTGCGAAAGATGTCGGCATACGATGGCGCGATGATGGCGCGAAAGCCAAACTCTGACAGCGCCCAGGCTGCGTGTTCTCGCGAGGAGCCGCAACCAAAATTCCTTCCGGCTACCAGAATGCTTGCCGAACGGTAGTGCTCCTGGTTAAGCACGAAATCGCGCTGGAGGGTTCCATCGCCATGAAAGCGCCAGCCCGAGAAGAGGTGGGCGCCGAACCCCGTGCGTTCGATGCTCTTCAGATGTTGCTTGGGAATGATCTGGTCGGTGTCGATGTTCTCCCGCAGCAGCGGCGCAACGGTCCCGCGATGTTGGCGAAACGGTTCCATCTTTACTCCTTGTAATGCCACCCGCGCACATCGACGAAGTGCCCCGCGACAGCGGCGGCCGCGGCTGTGGCTGGGCTCACGAGATGGGTGCGTCCTTCGCGGCCCTGGCGTCCTTCGAAGTTCCGGTTGCTGGTGGAGGCGCAGCGTTGCTTAGGCGCGAGAATGTCAGGATTCATTCCCAGGCACATCGAGCATCCGGGCTCGCGCCACTCGGCACCAGCCTCGATGAAAACGCGATCCAGTCCCTCGCGCTCGGCCTCATGCTTCACGCTTTCCGCGCCCGGCACCACCAGGACAGTTATGCTGGGATGGATTTTGTGCCCGCGCAGCACTTTCGCCGCGGCCCGCAGGTCTTCCAGCCGCCCGTTGGTGCAGGAGCCAATAAACACTCGGTCGAGCGAAATGTCTTCGATACGCATGCCCGGCTGCAATCCCATGTACTCGAGTGCGGCAAGGATCGCGGCACTCTCGGAGGCATCACGCGCCTCGTCAGGTCGCGCGACCCTGCCGCTGATCGGCGCTGCCATTCCGGGATTCGTGCCCCAAGTGACAATTGGCTGCAAGTGTGATCCGTCGATGCTGACCTCACGATCGAACTGCGCACTCTCGTCCGTTGCCAGTTGCTGCCAGCGATTGACGGCCTCGGTCCAGGCATTCCCGCTCGGCGCGTAAGGACGCCCAAAGAGGTAAGCGAATGTGGCCTGGTCAGGCGCCACCATTCCCGCACGCGCGCCGCACTCGATGCTCATATTGCAGAGCGTCATGCGCTCTTCCATGGTCAAGCTGCGGACCGCCTCGCCCGCATACTCGATGACGTAGCCAGTACCGCCATCTGTCCCCAGCCGCCGGATGATGTCGAGCACCAGATCTTTCGATGACGTTCCATTCGGCAGATTTCCCGAGACGGTGAGGCGCATGCTGCGCGGCTTCGTCTGTGACACGCATTGCGTCGCCAGCACGTGCTCGACTTCCGAGGTCCCGATGCCAAACGCCAGCGCGCCAAGGGCTCCGTGAGTGCTGGTGTGGCTGTCGCCGCACACCACGGTCATGCCCGGCTGGGTCAGCCCCAACTCCGGCCCAATGACATGCACGATTCCCTGCCGGCCCGAACCCACGTCGAACAACGGAATGCCCGCGCTCTCGCAATTACGGCGCAGGGTCGCAATCTGTTGCGCCGCGATCTGGTCCTTGATCTGGAAGCGTTCGTCCGAGGTGGTTGGAATGTTGTGATCGATGGTTGCGAAGGTGAGATCAGGGCGGCGAACTTCCCGCCTGGCCAGACGAAGCCCTGCGAAGGCCTGCGGAGAAGTCACTTCGTGGACCAGATGAAGATCGATGTAGAGAAGCGTGGGTTCACCCTCGCGCTGCATCACGGTATGCGAGTCCCATACTTTCTCGAACAGCGTCTTCGACTTCTCCATTTGCAACCTCAAACCGCGTGATAGGTCATGTGGCTTCGCAGCAGGTCTGCCACGGTTTCGACTACCGCCTCGCCAATTGCGTCCGTGCCCGACGGCAGGCGCTTGCGACGCCTGGCCAGGTCGGGAGTCACCAACCCGCGGGCGAGGGTCCGCTGCACCGACTCCTGTATCTTCTCCGCCTCCTCGATGAGGCCAGCGGAATATCGCAGCAGCAAGGCGGCGGATTGGATTGCGCCAAAGGGATTTGCCACTCCGCGGCTCGCGATGTCGGGCGCCGATCCATGCACCGGTTCGTACAGCCCGACTGGGCCGCCGATGCTCGCCGACGCCAACATGCCCAGCGATCCGCAAATTACCGAGGCTTCGTCCGAAAGGATGTCTCCAAACAGGTTCTCGGTGAGCACAACGTCATAGCGCGCCGGCGTCGTGATCATCTGCATGGCGAACGAATCCACCAAAGCGTGCTCCAGTTTCACGTCGGGATATTGCTTAGCGACCTCGCTGACGGTGCGCCGCCACAGTTGCGAAGTTTCTAAAACATTGGCCTTGTCCACCGACGTGACATGCTTGCGGCGGGTGCGGGCTTCGCGAAACGCCACGTGGGCCACGCGCTCGATCTCATCCACGCTGTAGCGCATGGTGTTGTAGGCGGAGAGGCCGTCCGCGTCCAGCGCGCGCGGTTGCGCGAAGTAGAGTCCGCCCAGCAACTCTCGCACGATCAGAATGTCCGCGCCCCGAATTACATCCTCGCGCAAGGGTGAGCAATCGGCAATCGCATCGTAAGCCTGCACCGGACGAAGGTTGGCGAATCCGCCGAGGGCTTGCCGTAGCGCGAGCAGCCCGGCTTCCGGACGCATCGCGCCGGTGCAGTTGTCGTATTTACGCGCGCCGACCGCGCCTAGCAATACCGCATCGGACTCCAGGCATGCGGACAGCGTCCGCTCCGGCAGCGGAGCGCCATCCTCCTCAATAGCGGTTCCCCCGATGCGATGCGACTCGAATTGGAAATCGTGCCCGCAGACATCCGCCACAGTTTGCAGAACGGCGACGGCCTGGCGTGTAACCTCGGGCCCGATGCCGTCCCCCGGCAACACTGCCACTTGCAACTTCATCACGTCCTCATTTCCGGCCCAGCTTGGGATTGATAGGCTCCGGCACGTTGCCCGAAAAGGATGGACAACAAGTCCTGATCATAGATATGTTTCTTGCGATCGGCGAGCCGGATAAAGTCCTGGTAGATTCGGCTGATCTCTTCGGCTGACAGCTCGTGGCCCATCTCCTTGAACTTATGGGCAATCGCGTGCCGGCCTGAGTGCTTGCCGAGTACGATGCGGTCCGGCGGGACCCCCACGGTTTCCGGTGTCATGATTTCGTAGCACAGCGGATTGCTCAGGACGCCATGCTGATGAATGCCGGCTTCGTGCGCAAAAGCGTTGCGTCCCACGATCGCTTTGTTGGGCTGAGTTTCGAATCCCAGGATCTTCGAAAGCAAGCGGCTGGTTGAGTAGATCTCGTCGTGCCGAATCCCCGTCTTGACTGGATAGCGGTCCCCGCGAACATGCAGCACCATGGCAATCTCCTCGAGAGAGGCATTGCCCGCCCGCTCGCCGATGCCGTTCACGGTGCACTCCACCTGCCGCGCGCCCGCTTCCACGCCAGCCAGCGAATTGGCGACCGCCAGGCCCAGATCGTTGTGGCAATGCACGGAGATGGTGACGTGCTCGGCGCCATGCAGCCGCTGGCGAATGGTGTGGATCAGTTCCGCGAACTCCACGGGCATGGTGTAGCCAACGGTATCGGGGATGTTGAGCGTGGTTGCGCCAGCTTCCACTGCGGCCTGCAGCACCTCGCACAAAAAGCCTACGTCCGAACGGGTCGCGTCCTCGGGAGAAAATTCGACGTCGGCGCACAGCGAAGACGCGTAGGCGACCATGTTCGCGGTTTGACGCAGGGCTTCCTCGCGGCCGATCCTGAGCTTGAATGCAAGGTGAATGTCCGAAGTCGCGAGAAAAGTGTGAATACGTGGACGCGAGGAACAGCGTACGGCTTCCCAGGCGACGCGAATGTCCTTCTCGACACAGCGAGCCAGTCCGGCGATGATCGGACCTTCCACTTCGGCAGCCACGCGGCCCACGGCTTCGGCATCGCCGGCGGAGGCGATGGGAAATCCAGCTTCGATGATGTCCACTCCCAAACGCTGCAGCTTGCGGGCGAGTACCAGCTTTTCCTCGGTGTTCATGCTGCAACCGGGGGCCTGCTCGCCGTCGCGAAGCGAAGTGTCGAAGATCAATACCCGGTCAGGATCCATAGCCACCTCCCATACTCACTACCAGCGTAGGAGAGAGAGCGTTGATTAGTCCACCTAATAATAATTGCGGATACATTAGCAAGTATGATTGAATAAGCCTCAGCCAAGACATACCTTAAAGGGGCTGATAATGGAACTGTTCCAGTTGGAGACGTTTCTCGCGGTGGCCAAGGAAAAGAGCTTCTCGCGGGCCGCGTCAGACCTGCACCGCACCCAGTCGGCCGTCAGCCAGACCATTTCCAAGCTGGAAGACGATCTGGGCGAGAAGCTGTTCGACCGCTCCTCGCGCGACGGGTCGCTAACCGACGCCGGACGCGTCCTGCTGGCGTACGCCGAGGAGCTGCTCAACGTGCGCGAGGAAGCTCGCGACGCGCTGAAAGAACTGCGCATGCTCCACCAGGGCAAGCTGGTGATTGCGGCCAACGAATTCACCTCGCGTTACCTGCTGCCGGTCTTGCACCGTTTCCACCGCATGCATCCCACCATCAAGATCGAGGTGCGACGCGGACTGGCGCGTGAAATACCCAGCAGCGTGCTCAATCGCACCGTCGAGTTCGGAGTGCTTTCGTTTCGTCCCGAGCATGAGGAGCTACGGTCGGCGGTGATCTACCGGGATGAACTGGCGCTGATCGTGTATCCCCGGCATCCCCTGGCCCATGCCAACAAGGTGGGCATCAAGGACCTGGTGGCGGAGTCGTTCGTGGCCCACAGTGTGCTCTCCCCTTATCGCGAGCGCGTGATCCAGGCGTTCCAGAAGCACCACACCGCCCTGCACATGAACATCGAACTGCCGACCATCGAGGACATCAAGCATTTCGTCCGCATGGAGAACGGGATCGCGCTGGTCCCGCTGATCGCAGTGGAGAATGAAATTCGCAGCGGCGACTTGGTCCATGTTCCTTTGCGCGAGTTGGCATTCGAACGCAAATTGCGCATCGTTCATCGCAGCGGGACCGTCCTCTCGCACGCCGGACAAGCCTTCCTTAAGACCTGCAAAGCACTGGCACAAGCTCCCGCAGAGCGATACATGTGGCAGGTAGAGCGTTAGGGAGGCCGCGTTTCAGGGCAGCTTACAGTAACGCCAAGACTGGCCGGCTATTTTGGCGAGTTGTTAACTCTTTGGTCGGAACCCTGGGCGGAGGCGTTCTGCGGGTGATCGAGGTCCACGAGTTGCGAGCCCGGCGGCTGCTGCAAGGCAAACTGATCATCCCTGATCGGCTCATTGGGAACCAGCTTGTTAACGGTCAGCCGGATGGAGTATTCCTCCTGCGGGCGTTCAATCTCAATCACTGTCGGAAAGCTGACGCCGTTGTAGTCCCTGTAGACCTGATAGGTGACTTGGGTAGCGACTACGCCCTCGGTGTCATAAATAATCTGACGGTGGGGCACCAGGTTCACGCGCTCGAATATGATCTTACGGTACAAATACCAGCCCGGGCCGGAGTCGGAGCGGCGGATAATGTCGATAGCATGATCCGGCTGCTGGACCAGTTTCTTGGTCTTCGCGTCCACCACGGCCTCCGTGTCATTCTCCAACACCGCAATTTCATCCTTATCGATCTCCGGCAGGAACAGTGCGTTGTAGATGACCTGGGGCCGCAGGTTCTCCAGCGGGTTGGCCGCCGGCTTAGTGACTTCGGCGCTGCCGACATAGAACTTGTTCTTGGCCGGAATGGAGAGTTTGAAGCGAGTTCCATCGCTCACCATGTCAAAGGCCTTGTTGCGCACGATGGGAAACAGCCCGATCATGCGCAGCATGTCCGGCTTGCGCACCAGAATGTATCCCAGGACCTCCTGGTAATCGGTGACCTTTCCCTTCTTTTCTCCTCCCACGGATGCAGCAATCTCGACGGTCGCGTTCAGGGTCTTGATCTGCAAGGCTTGCTGGTTGATGCGGTCCACCAACGCCTGTTTGGTGGCAGTCTGCAGCTTGGCCGTGCTGGTCTGCATTTCGACGAAACGGGTGCGGAACAGGCATCCAGTCTGGCCGGCCAGAAGTGCAGCCAGGGCAACCGCGGCAAGGATTGGGGATCGTCTCATAATGGATCGGGGCGCAGCCGATCGACAGTATTCATCAGTATATAGTGCGGCCCAGTTTTGGGAGAATTCGATGGTGCGCAGAACCGGCGTGGCGGCGGCTGGTGAAACTCCGGTAGGCGACGTGGATTATTTCAAAAAGGAATGGAACGGGGTGAAGATAGAGTCAACCGGAAAGCAGTCTTAGGGTCGGCCTTTGTTTCCTGTTCAACGATTCTTAGCGGTTACCCTGTTCTCCGCACCACTCTCTGGGAAAGCAATCTTGAGAATCGAATCGTCATCGTCCGCCTCGGTTATTCTTGCCTTCGCCGTGCTTTGGCAACGCGCGGTTTGCGAATTGTCTTTTGCTTTTGCAGGAGCGGCGGTGCTAGAAGCCACGCCGGATATGTATTGGTGGTCTCGTTTGAACTGTTTACTGAGCGCAAGTCCTTGTTGCTGGTAGGATGACCCTATTGACACGCCGTATATCTTGTCTGGCGTGGCCGCCATGTTGTAGTAGTGCAGTCTTCCCACAAACTGATCGTTCTCCAGCAGAAGCGGCATCCCATGTGCGCGAACTTCGAGCACGGCCTTAGCTCCCTGAATTTCCCCGCCAACTCCGTACCCGAATCCAGGATCAAAGAATCCAGCATAGTGAACATGGAATTCCCCCATTGTCGGATCGTAGGGAACCATTTCAACTGCATGATCTGGGCCGACGCGGACCGGCTGCTTTGATGCCATGAGATAGAACTCATCCGGATCAAGCACTAAATAACCCTTGCTGGGCTTGCGAATGGGAATCCAGAACTCCGCTGGGTCATAATAGTGAATCCGTCCGAGGTCTATAGGCCTGCCATGCCTCTTGGCCTGATAAGCAATAATGTCGGAAGCTTCGCTCCCCTGAAGATCAACTGTTATCCGGAAGCCTCGATTTATCTCGCCTTGTTCCGAATCATTTTCATTACTGAATACCAAAAGGTCGTCTTTGGCCAACTCTTTCAGTCTGCTGTCAGCGACAGGATTGGACTTGCCACGCACAAGCCGCAACTGATTGAGGCTCATGCCAGACTGCACAAGAATGGGAAATGTGTGAGAGACCACCTGCAGATACAAGTCGCCGTGATATCCTTTTGGAACGCGGTCGAATTCGTCACCGTATTCGGTAATTAGGCGGGTTAGAATATCGAGTCGTCCCGTGGTACTTTTTGCATTGGCTATTCCGTAAACCTCACTAGGGAGCGCCAACCCTTCTATCACACGCACAATGTAGATAGCTCCCGGTTCCAACAGGGTCGGCTCCGTTATGTCAAGTGTCTTGTCGAACAGTCCATTAGCTGTTGCCTTGTTACGGAACGGGGTGGATTTACTTGGCAGGAAACTGGCGTGCACTCGGTATGCCTCGTTCCACAAGCGCAGGTCGATGCTCGCTGGCTGGATTTGACCCGGCTCAATGCCCCGATGCGAACATATGACACCATTTTGTGCAAACTGCCATAGCTCCTGTGATGGCAATATGCCGTCTCTGCTCGGTTGCAGAGCGACCACTCCTGGTAACAGAGGCTCTGATGCCAAAATTTCCTCCACTTTGTTCTATTGCTAAGGCCGCCAGCGGCTGCTAGCCGTCCAGTTCGCTCACTGAATTCTGCTTCGTAATAGGCCGCCACGCAACCCAGACTGCAAGAAAAAGCCCTTACACCACACAACTGACCTGCCTTCGCTTATCGGCTTCCCGGACTTCGGGCAAGTGTCCGCTTTGGACAACTCCGCCAAGTGATCGGATTGCATATGGTCACTGTTGCCTGGGCTTTCGAGATTCCGAAGAATAGCAGGTGATTTCGACTGTGAATTTTTTGGGAATCTCCCACCTATTGTGAATTTCCCACAAGCGCTTCTGTAATCAATAACTTAGTCTCTTCAAACGCCCCACGCCAGGGCATTATCTGTGCAAAACTATTTTTTGCGACCGCTTGCAAATGCTGCAAGATGGTGCACAAACCCATTACGGCGTCATGCCCAACTGCCAGAACAGAAACGAGTAGATGTCGGTCCACTCTTCCACCTGCTTCGACATGGGCTTGCCTGCGCCATGTCCAGCCTTCGGCTCGATCCGTAGCAGAATCGGATTCGGCCCGTCGTTGTCCGCCTGCAGCAGCGCGGTCATCTTTTTGGCGTGCATGGGATCGACGCGCGTGTCGGTGTCGGCAGTCATAAAGAGCACGGACGGATACGCAGTGTCATCCTTGACGTGATGATACGGCGAGTAGGCGTAGAGCCACTCGAATTGCTTCGGATCCTGCGAAGAGCCGTACTCCGGTACCCACAGCTTGGCGATCTGGAAGTTCTGGTAGCGCAGCATGTCGAGCAGCGGCACCTGGCAGATGACGGCGCGAAACAGGTCAGGCCGTTGGGTGAGCGCCGCGCCCATCAGCAGCCCGCCGTTGCTGCCGCCGCGAATCGCCAGATGTTCCTTGTCGGTGAAGCCCTCTTTCTCCAGATACTCGGCTGCCGCGATGAAATCGTCGAAGACGTTCTGCTTCTTGTCGAGCATGCCGGCGCGATGCCAATCTTCACCGAACTCGGAGCCGCCGCGCAGGTTGGCCATGGCGAATACGCCGTCATGATCGAGCCAGGGAAACAGCACTTTGCTGAATTCCGGCGTCACGCTGAGGTTGAATCCGCCATAGGCGGTCAGCATGGCCGGGTTGTGACCGGTGAGCTTCAGTCCCTTGCGCATGACCAGAAACATCGGCACCCGAGTGCGGTCCTTCGACGTGTACCACACCTGTCTGGTTTCGTAATTGTTGGTGTCGATGCCGGTTGGGACTGAATCCCACAGGGTGCTCTTCACCGTCTGAATGTCGAAGCGGTAGATTGTGGTGGGCACGGTAAATGACGTGAAGAGGTAGAACGCGCTGGTGCTGTCATACTCGCCGCCGATGTCGGTAATCGTGCCGAGCGTGGGGAGTTCCACTTCGCCGACCGGCTTGCCTCCGGTGGTGAAGCGCCGCAACAGCGAGTGGGCGTTCTGCTCGTAGAGGGCGAACAGTTGTCCTCCGATGATGTGCAGCTCCTTGAGTACCGCGTCGGACTGCGGAATGATCTCGCGCCAGTGTTCGCGCGCCGGCGCCGTTACCGGAGTCTTGAAGACGCGAAAGTGCGGGCCATCCTCGTTGGTCAGGATGTAGAGATCGCCGTCATACGGCTGCGCAACGTACAGGAAGTCCTTGCCCGTGGTGATGCGAAGGGCTGGGGCATTGGCTTGCAAATCCTTGAGGAAGAGTTCGGTCTTGGTCCAACCCTGCGCGACCAGGAAGCTGAGCCAGCGGCCGTCGTTCGATAAGGTTACGTTCGGCCAATCCTGCGGGTCGCGGCCTTCACCGAAAATGTGCGGGTCCTTGGCTGGATCGCCGCCCAGCGGGTGATAGAAGACGTGCCGGTTGTACACCTCCTGGCCTTCTGCCACATCGCCCTTCTTGGGATAACGTGTGTAATAGAAACCGCTGTCATCGGGCTTCCACGCTATGCTGGCGGCGCGCGTGCGTTCGATGGTATCGAGCAGCAACTTGTGGGCGGAGGTCTCGATGACGTGCAGGGTGCTCATCTCGGAGCCACTTTCGGAAGTGCCGTACGCAACAAACTTGCCGTCGTGCGAGGTCTGCCACCAGTCGAGCGCCACCGTCCCATCCTTGGAAAGCTGGTTGGCGTCCACCAGCACTTCGTCTTTGCCGTCCACGCGTTTGCGAACGTAGAGGATGGGCTGGTTCTGCTTGCCCTCACGGCGGGTGTGGAAGTAATACTCGCCGCCCACCTGCGTCTCGCCCAGGTTGCCGATTTCGAGGAGCTGCTCGATGCGGTCGTGCAGCTTGTCGCGACCGGGCAGCTTGTCGAGGATGCCGCGCGTGTAGGCCAGTTGCGCCGCCACCCACTGCTGCGTCTGGAGACTGCTTCCATCCTCCAGCCAGCGGTACGGGTCAACAATTTTGTGGCCGAAGTAATCGTCGGTGACAGGCTGTTGCTTGGTTGCGGGAGGCTTGGGAATGTTCATCGTAGATGAGACGCTGCTGTTATCGTTCTGTGCCAGTGCGGTTGCCAGCAGCAGGAGTGAGGCGCCGAGTGAAGGAAGCGAACAGCGGGCAATGTCATGGAAGTTCATCGCAATGAGTTTATCAGTGCGGGAGGATTGGACGATTCAACGTGATAGTTTTCAGCGCCTGCGTGGCAGCTCGACGAGAATTCACCAAAGGTTTTTTCTCTGTGCTCCCCGTGTCTTCCGTGGTGAAATCAAGTTCCGGCAACCTGGATGGGCATTGCGCTATCAAGATTCCGAGCGATCAGGAATCGAATCGTCCAAAACGGAACAGTTCGTTGCAATCGAGTCACGCAAATCTTTGACGACATGCGCCTCCGCCGCTACAATACAGTTACAACTTGACGCGCTGTTGACAGCGCACAAACACTCCTCAGTAGCTCAATGGCAGAGCATCCGGCTGTTAACCGGAGGGTTGTAGGTTCGAGTCCTACCTGAGGAGCCATTCTTTTCTTGGACTTCCAGCGAATCCGCGAAAACGATCTGGGTCAGCTGCGACGAATGCCAAGGTTCCGGTTGACCATTGGCGGGTTATAAAAAACAAAAAGCTTTTCCCCAGACGGCGCGCCATTCTCTTCGACCACGTCAACTTCGTTCTCGATCAGTTGCGAGGCCAACTCGCCGGGGTTTGCAATCGTAGCGGAACAGCAAACGAACTGCGGATTCGAACCGTAGAACTGCGCGACGCGTCGCAATCGCCGTAGCACATTCGCGAGATGGCTCCCGAAAACCCCGCGATAGGTGTGCAATTCATCCAGCACGATATAGCGCAGGTTCTCGAACAGCCGCATCCACTTGGTGTGGTGAGGCAGGATTCCGGCGTGCAACATGTCCGGGTTCGACAGGACGATATGTCCGCGCTCCCGTATCGCCTTGCGCGCGTCCTGCGGCGTGTCGCCATCGTAGGTGAAGACACCAAACCGGTCATCGAGACGCTGGGCGAGATCGTGTAATTCGGCCAGCTGGTCCTGGGCCAGTGCTTTGGTTGGAAACAGATAAAGAGCACGGGTGTCGGGATTCTCCAGCACCGCATTCAACACCGGCAGGTTGTAGCAGAGCGTTTTGCCCGATGCCGTTGGCGTTACTACGACAACGTTCTTGCCGCCGTGTACGAGCTCGGCTGTAGCAGCCTGGTGCGAATACAGTTCTTTGATCCCTTTCGCCCGGTATGCCTCAGCCAGCTCAGTTCTGACCCAGTCCGGCATCGGCCGAAACACCGCCTCGCGAGCTGGGATTTGTCGCACGGACGTCAGCACTTCGTCTGTGCGGTAGCGTGAAACCAGCGTCCCTAGAATGTCCTGAACGGTATCGAGAGAGTCGTACTCAATCGTGGGGCCAAGGCTTGCTGAGATGGGGTCATGCAACCCTCCGTGAATAATATTCGCCTTTTCTTCGCTGCAAGCCTAGCAGCTCCCCGCGTCCTGCCGCAACATACGAATCCAAGTACGCAACAGGCACACTGGCCCATCAGGTCGGATTTCCTCTCGCCCTCACACTTCATCAGGTTACTGTGACCATGACAGCGTGAGGGACGACCTGGAGGGTCTTTGCAAAGCCCAGAGTTTGAACGCTGTTGAACGCGGCGTTACTGGATGCCGTGTGTATTTCTGTCATCCAGTCCTGTGAAAACACTGTGAAGAACTTACGAGATTCCAACGACGAGAATTGCAGGCCGCTTTTCTTCAATAACTTGCACAGCGCCCTTAATGCAAAGAAATATCTGCAGATTGCACCAACCCCGGGCATCTATAGCGCGCTTTCTGTATTAGGATTGGCTTCGTCGACGGTCGAAAGGGCTGGCTTCCAATAAGTTGCCGGTTCCGAAGTAGACTGGGTGATCCGCTTGGCGAGGTGACTCGGCGAGCGACCAGACCCGAAAAAACCGACTGCATTGCGAGGTGTCAGCCGGGGTTTGGAACTGCGAAAGCGGTGATCGCATCAAGGGCTGTGACGGTACATGCGTCCACGCTGGGAACTCTCTCGCGGGAGTTGTCGGCTAGAGCATAACCAAAGTCACAGCCTTTTCCTTTTGCTCATCACCCGACATCGATCTTCCGCAGGAATCTCGATTCATTTCAATCCGATGCAGGAACCCTATTTGGCATCCCTGGCGACCGGCTAATTTGTTTGTCGGGAGCTACACTGGAATGTGAGAAAAGTCATTGTTGTCGTCATCGCGCTTGTTGTGTTGCTGCTCGTGTTCTTGGTGGCACGATCAGCGACCCCCATTGTGGACCTTCCGTCTGCAGTTGCCTCCCTGGGCCAAGCCACTCCCATCACCGTTCACGTGCGCGATCCGCACGGTATTCGCAGCGTGCGCGCATTCGTCGAGCAGAACGGTGCGCGATACCAGGTCTTCGAGGTGACGCAGCCTTCAAACTCGCCCGACACCACCTGGAACTTCACGGCAGGCGTCAAGACCACCTCGCAGTTGCAGGCGGGCAAGGCAA
>PLBW01000172.1 GCA_003135475.1 Acidobacteriaceae bacterium | reverse complement strand
AACGGCGTGGCCACGGTCCTGTTCGTTCTGACGCCGCACGTCGTGTATTGGCCGCAAGCGATTCTCATGATTATTGGCGCCATAACCGGCGGCTACTTTGGCGCCTACTTCGCGCGCAAAACCAAACCGGAATACGTGCGCGCCATCGTCATCGTGATCGGCTTCACCTTGGCCATCTACTTCTTCGCGCGCCAGATCCGGGGCTAGCGGTCCAGTATTCCGCAGTCAGCACTCACAAATGCATAGCCGAAGCGAGGGAATTGACAGCGGCTATCCACGGTTGTACTGTTCAGCAGTTGAACTGGAGGACATACCGTCATGGACATCGTCGCCGTAAAAACGAAGTTTCAGATCGTGATTCCGCAGCACGTCCGCGAGCAAGTCAAGGTGGAGATCGGCGACCTTCTGGAAGCGAGCGTGGAGGACGGGAAAATCACCTTTACGCCGAAGAGCCTTATCGACCGGCATTTGGCAGAAGCTCTCGAGGACGCAAAACAGGGCAGGACCCATGGCCCTTACGCCAACGCCAANNGAGCGGACAAGGACTATGCGGGCCTGCCGGTCGCTATCCGCAAAGCGTTCGCGAAGCAACTGCACTTCCTGCTAGTCAATCTCCGACACCCGTCACTGCACGCTAAAAAAGACAGCCAGGGCATGGATGTGTGGCAGGGCAGGGTAACGAAAGGATGGCGGTTCTACTTCAAAATCGAGCGGGACGAATATGTCATTCTTTCCATCATTCCGCATCCTAAGTGATCGGCATACCCGCCCGATGACAGGAAAAACGCTCCCGCCCTGCAAGTCTTCTGAAAGAGGCCTGTGCGCATGGCCCCCGGCTCTGCCGAAGCAACTCAGGGTTACAGCAATTGGGGAACTGCTCTAAGGTTGGCCGGTCTTGGCAGCCTTAGCGCTCTCCCGGTAGCGCAGTTTCATTACCAGCAGTGGCGCGCTGAGGAAGAACGTCACAGCATTCGGCAAGATGATGGGCAGCGAGTGGATCAGGAAGCCGTAGCTCACCCATAGCACGAGGCCTACGTTGAGGCTGATCAGCATGAGCAGCGAGAGATCGCGGACGGACTTGCTGCGGAAAGAGTGCAAGGCCTGCGGAACATACGCCAGCGTGCACAGCGTGCCCGCGGCAAAGCCGGTTAGCGACGTGAGGAACATGCACCAGCGTACCATCGCCGTCGGCTTGGCACTGTCCTGTGAAAGCTCACCCGATCTTGAGCACGATCTTGCCGTAATTGGCGCGTTGCAGCATGAGGCGGTGGGCCTCGCCGGCTTGCTCCATCGGCAGGACATGCCCGATCTCGGGACGCAGTTTGCGCTGTTCAATCCACGGCTGCATGGCTTGCAAACTGCGGCCGATCAGATCGTGGTCCTTGGCCAGTATGCTGAGCCACAGTCCGTGAGCGCTAAGGCTCTTGGCCATCATGACGCCGGTGTCGAACTGCTGCCGCTGTCCGGTAGCGGTGCCATAGATGATGACCCGCCCAAACGGCCGGCAGCAGCGCAGGCTTTTGGCCGTGTGTTCGCCGCCCAGCATCTCGAAGACGGCGTCCACACCCTCGCCGTTGGTCAGCTCCTGAATTCGCTGCTCGTAATCCGTCTCGCGGTAGTTGATGCCGTAGTCCAGCCCGAGCTTCTTTGCCCGCTCCAGTTTTTCTTCCGACGACGACGTTCCATAAGTTTCGATACTCAGCAACTGTCCGATCTGGATGGCGGCCGTGCCCACTCCCCCGGCGGCGGCATGGATCAGCACCCGACGCCGCTGCTGATCGTGGCGAAGGACCGGCTCGAAGGCGTCGGGCGTGAGTCCGGCCTTCCAATAGGCCAGATAAGCCGTCAGGAAGTTTACCGGGAAGGCAGCCGACTGCTCCGAACTCCAGCCATTAGGCTGGGGCCAAAGGAACTTAGGTTTCATGGCGATCTTCTCGGCGGCCGCGCCATATTGGGTGTAGCCCATCACGCGATCACCGGTGGTTTCGACCACTCCGGCGAACTCGCGCCCGGAAATAAACGGCGGCGGCGGCGTACCGCTGTAAGTTCCACGGGTCGAAAGCGTATCGGCAAAGTTGATGCCCACAGCTTCCACATGCACGATCACCTCGCCCGCTTTGGGCTGCGGATCGGGCATGTCGCGTACTTCGAGGACTTCGGGACCACCGGAACGAGTGACGACGACGGCTTTCATACTTTGGATTCTACGATGCAGGCGGCACTCTTGCGGTAACGATGGAGGTAAAAGCAGCTACTGCGCGGGCACCTGCATAAACTCCAGCGCGCGCGCGATGTAGTTCTTCATTTCGCGACGATGCACCACGGCGTCGAGCATGCCGTGTTGCAGTAGGAATTCGCTGCGCTGGAAGCCTTCNNGGCAGCTTCTGGCGGATGGTCTGCTCAATGACGCGCGGCCCGGCAAAACCGATCAGGGCGCCGGGTTCGGCGATGTTCAGGTCGCCCAGCATGGCAAAGGAAGCGGTCACGCCGCCGGTGGTGGGGTCGGTCATCACGGAAATGTAAGGCACTTTGGCGTCGTCCATGCGGGCCAGCGCGGCGGAGATTTTGGCCAACTGCATGAGACTCACGACGCCCTCCATCATGCGCGCGCCACCGGAGGCGGAAACCACAATCAGCGGTACCTTCTCCGCGGTGACTTTCTCGATCGCGCGAGTAATCATCTCTCCGACGACCGCTCCCATGGAGCCGCCGATAAAGGCATACTCCATGGCGCTCACGATGACCGGCTTGCCGTTGAGCGTGCCGCGCGCGTTGATGACGGCATCATTGAGCCCGGTATCGCGTTGCGAGCGTTTCAGGCGGTCGGCGTAGGGCTTGAGGTCGGTGAACTTCAGCGGATCGGTGGAGACAATGTTGCCGTCTGTCGTCTCGTATTTGCCGTCGTCCAGCAGGTAGGAGAGCCGGGTGCGCGCATCAATGCGGAAGTGGCGCTCGCATTTCGGGCAGACATGGAGATTTTGGTCGAGGTCCTTCTTCCAGATGATCTGGCGGCACTGGTCGCACTTGACCCAGAGGCCCTCGGTCTTTACCCGCTTCTCGCCCGAAGTGTCGAGCTCGCCGTGTTCTCGCTTAAACCATGCCATAGGTAATCTTTGTATTCTATGATTTCGCGTCGTTGCTGTCCGGCAGCGCGGTCCTGACCTGTTCGACCGTCAATTGAGGATCGGCTACCTCCACGATCAGCTCATCGTAGCGCTCGTCCCGCAACTCAATGACGACCGTGTTCTCGGGATTGTGCACATCCCAGAAGACCCGCTTGCCGTGTTGATAAAACGTCCCGGCGGTCAGCACTCCGGGGATGTTGGTTCCCGGCAGTCTAATGCCGTGCCACCAACCCCGAGCCACCGACGGGTCGGCCCGAATCCCGGCAATGTGGCGCAGCGGGATTTCAAGGGAACTCTTCAGCGCCCAGAGCTGGTCGGCTCCGCGGACGTGCAATTCGAGGTTGCCACTCGCAATGGATAGATCAACCATTCAGGTAAGGATTCAGTGTAGCCGACGGGGAGAGAGGTTGTCGCGCTAGGAAACTCTGAACCAGCCGGTGTACGGTCGCTACACCGTCTCCGAAAGCCTGCTCTGCCCGCACCAGCCGGATACATTAGCCCTACTCGACTACTCGTTGCGCAGGGTCACCATGGGATCCACCTGGGTTGCTCTGCGCGCGGGAACATACGACGCGGTAATGGCGATTGCCGCCAGGAAGGCGGCGACGCCGGCGAAGACGATCCAATCACCATAGTTCATGCCGTAGAGTAGGCTCGCCATCAATCGCGTCGATGCCAATCCCGCGACTAGGCCGACGCCAACTCCAATACCGGTGGTGATCACCCCTTGACGAAGAATGAGCCGCAGAATGTCTTTCCGTTGCGCCCCCAGCGCCAGGCGAATACCGATCTCGCGGGTGCGCCCCACTACCGAGTACGAAATCAAGCCGTACAAGCCGATCATGCCGAGGACCAGGGCCAGGGTGGCGAAACTGCCGATCAGATAAAACGGATAGCGTCGCAGGAACACGGCTGGGGACTGATTGATGATCTGCTCCATCGACTGCGGTTCCACGATGGCGAGCTGCGGGTCCAGTCCGCGCAGTATGGCCCGCGCCGAACTGACCAAGGCCGCGGGGTCCTGTCTGCTGCGAATGACATAGCCGAGGAAGATGGTGAATCCGGAGTCCTGGTCCAGCGGGATGTACATGGCGGGCGACGGCGGGGCAGCCAGGCTATCTTCAGCCACATCGCCAATGACCCCGACGATCTGACGGAACGGTTCATTGGGCGAAAAGGTGAGCCGCAGGCGCTGCCCAATCGGATCCTGCCCGCTGGCGTAATGCTTCACCCATGCCTGGTTGACGATGACGACTGGAGGCGCTTCCATCCCGTCCGACGCGGTGAAAACCCGGCCGGCGATGAGGGGGATTTTCATGACCGCGAAATAGTCGGTTCCCACTCGCCGGCTCATGCAAGCCTCTTCTTGACCTTCCTGGGTGGGCCGGCCTTCGATCACGAACCGGTTGCTGCTGCGGTTCTCGGTGGCAGGCAGCCCACTTACTGCTGACACCCCCTGCACGCCCGGCACATCGCGTAGCCGTTCGACAAACTCATGCTCGAAGCGGAGACCGGTGGGATTGGCAAACGGCCACACCTTTGTCCTCGGGTAGGACACACCCGGAAGGTTGACGCCGAACGTCAAGATATGTTGCGCACTGAACCCAGGGTCTTGCCTTAACAGTTTGCGGAGACTTTGCAGCATCAAGCCGCCACCGATCAGCAGCACCATGGAAATAGCGATTTCGCCAATCACCACCAGATTGCGAAGTCGCGCATGAGCGCCGCTGGTTCCGCCTCGCGATTCGTCCTTCAATACCTCGCTCAGCGGAGTTTGCGAAACCGCAAGACCCGGACCCACTCCGAACAGAATGGCCGTAAGAACGGTCATGCCACAGACGAAGGCCAGCACCGGAAAATTAATACCGGCGTCCCCCAGGAAGGGCATCGCTTGCAGCTGCGCCTCGGGGATTGCGCCGACCAGCAACCGCACACCCACAATCGCTCCCAGCACGCCGAGGATTGCGCCCAGCGCCGAAAGCATCAGACTTTCCGTGAGCAGTTGGGCCAGCAAATGGAGGCGGCTGGCGCCCAAGGCCGTACGCACCGCAAATTCCCGGCGCCGATCGATGGAGCGGGTCACCAACAGGTTCGCAACGTTGGCGCAGGCGATCAGCAGCACAAAGCTCACGGCGCCAAACAAGATCAACAGCAAAGGTCGAATGTTGCCGACGACTTCGTCCCGCAAGCTTCCCAAGGTAACGAAGATCGAAGCATCTTCCCGGGAATATTCCTTCGCCAGTTGCGCAGTAATGCCTTCCATCTCGGCACGCGCCCGTTCCAGGCTAACGCCCGGCGCAAGGCGGCCAATCACCTTGAGCCAACGCAGACCTCGAGCGTTGTTTGTGTAGGAGGTGGTGTACAGCGGGACCCAGATTCGTGCCCACCCCTCGGGCGCAAATTCGAAGTTGCGCGGTAGAACCCCCACCACCGTGACCGGCTTGTTGTCCAGATGGAGGGTACGCCCGATGACGTGTGGATCGGCAGCAAAATCGCTTTGCCAGAAGTCGTAACGCAGGATCGCAACCGGAGGGCCTGACCCTTCATGCATGTCTTCCCCCGCAACAAAATCGCGGCCTAGCAGCGGCTTGACCCCCAGGGTCGAGAAGAAGTTCGGCGTCACCATAGCGCTATTAATGGTTTTGGGATCACCATTTCCGGTCAGGACGAAACTATCGGGGGCAAAGCCGGCCAGCGACGCGAAGCTTTTGGCGTTCTGCTTCCAGTCCACGTAATCGGGGTAGGACGACGTATAGCCGCAGCACAGCGACTGCGCGCGGTTCTCGCCCAACGTCACCAATCGGTCGGGTTGCTGGTAGGGCAAGGGACGCAGGAGCGCCGGATACAGGACCGAAAAGATTGCCGTATTGGCGCCAATCGCCAGGGCCAGGGTGATCACCGCGACCGCGGTGAAGCCGCGGCTCTTGCGCAGCATGCGTAGTCCGTAACGGAAATCCTGCTTCAGCGTTCCCATGGTTTACAAGCTCGACCTGCCGGCCTGGTGGTCACCGCAGAGTCGCCGCTCGTCCACTTCTTGGTATTGCCGATTCCACTTCAATCTTGCGGCGCATTCAAATCGTAGCAGAATTGGCGTATCGTTCCTCCGGCGCGATGCGGACCTCGCGCCCTCTTTTCACCCGGATTGGTATTGGGGTGCGCCTTTCTATAGAATTTGCAGTTCCCACTCATTGGAGGAAAGCTGATGTCCTGGATGAGAAACGCAATCATAGCTCTTCTGCTCACGTTGACCACGCTTAGTGCGGCGCAAGCAATTCCCGAAGGCCGGCTGATGCGTTTTCCGGATGTTTACAAGGACAAAATCGCCTTCAGCTATGGAGGCGATATATGGCTGGTTGCCAAAGACGGCGGGGTTGCACGCCGTGTCACCAGCCATCCCGGGCAAGAACTTTTTGCCAAGTTCTCGCCCGATGGAAACTGGATCGCTTTTACCGCTCAATACGACGGCAACTACAACGTCTATGTCATGCCCTCGGAAGGCGGCGAACCCAAACAATTGACCTTTAATCCCGGAGGCGGTCATCTTAACGAACGCATGGGCTTTCATAACCAGGTCATTACCTGGACGCCGGACAGCAAGCGCATCGTCTTTCTCACCCGCCGCGACACCTTCAACGACTGGTTCGGCCGGCTCTATAGTGTCAGCATTGATGGCGGACTGCCCGAGCCGTTGCCGCTGGATAAAGGCGGCCTGACTTCGTATTCGCCGGACGGTAACCGCATCGCCTACAANNTATGACCTCAAGAGCCGCGCTATCGACGTTGTGCCGCACGAGGATTGGACCGACACGTTTCCCATGTGGCACGGCGACATCATCTACTTCGATTCCGATCGTGGGCCCGAACATCGCCTGAACTTGTACAGCTATAGCCTCAACACGCGCGAGATCAAACAGCTGACGCACTTCACGGAGTTCGATGTGAACTGGCCCAGCCTTGGGCCCGACGAGATCGTGTTCGAGAACGGTGGGTTCCTGTACCTGTTCGACCTCAATACCCAACAGGCCCGCAAGCTGACGATTTATCTGCCGGGAGACCGCGAACAGGCCCGGCCGCATTGGGCGAACGTCAGCAAGCTGATCAGTGCTTTCGACATCTCACCGGACGGCAAGCGAGCGGTGTTCACTGCGCGGGGTGACGTCTTCACGGTCCCGGCCAAGGAAGGCAGCATCCGCAACCTGACGCGGACGCCGGGAATTCGCGAGAAGTACGCGGCCTGGTCACCGGACGGACGCTGGGTGGCATACATCTCAGACCGGACTGGCGAAGACGAGCTATACATGACGCCGCAGGACGGTCTTGGTCAGGAGGTCAGGATCACGTCTGACGGCAAGATGTTTCGCCTGCCGCCGGTCTGGGCCCCCGACAGCCAGAAGCTCGTGTTTGCCGACAAAGAGGCGCGTCTCTTTTATGTTGACGTTCAAGAGAAAAAGCCAGTCTTCATTGACAAGGGGCTTTACGACGACATAAACGATTACGGATGGTCTCCCGACAGCCATTGGGTCACGTACGCCAAGACATCGGAAAACCGCAATCATGTGATCTATCTCTACAGCGCGGATGACCGCAAGAGCACGCCGGTTACGACCAGCGCCAGCGATAGCACGGCGCCCTACTTCGATCCCGAAGGCAAGTATCTCTACTTCTTATCCAATCGCGACTTCAACGAAGTGCTGGGTGTCTATGATATGGAGTTTGCCAACCCCAAAGCGGGACGGGTTTATATCGTCACCTTGCGGGCGGATGAGCCTTCACCGCTTCCGGTGTTGAGCGACGAGGTTACCAGCGCGCAGGCGCCTGATGTGCTGTTGACGCCGACCCCCGGCAACCAGAAGCCAACGGGACAACCGCCGCAAACACCCAGGCCGAAGACGAAGCCTCCGGCGGCTCCGCAGCCGCAGACTGAGACCAGCGAAGCGAAGACAAAAGCCGAAATTGCCGCGGCGGAGCAGAAACCTGGAACGCGCCCGCCCCTGAAGAACTTCCGTGTGGATCTGGAGGGCATTCAGAATCGCATCGTGGCGCTGCCGATTCCGCCGGGGAATGTGCAGAACCTCACTGCGGCCAAGGGCCTCGTCTTCTACGTCGTGTCTCCCATCCAAGGGCTTTCGGGTGCGTTGCCGGGAGAACAACCTGCCCTTCACGGCTTTGACCTGAAGGAACGCAAAGATCATGTGTTGCTGGAGGGCGCCGATCAGTACGCGTTGTCCTTCGACGGGAAGAAGATTCTCTATGCCGCTCCCAAGTCGGGGCCGCAAGAAGCGCCGTCGGAAGAAGGAGGCGACGGCGGTCCGCACATGTACGGCATCATCGACGCCAAGGTACCTTCCGGTGAAGGGGACGGCCACACAGGCGCCGACACGAAGTCGCTGGGGAAGGTTGGCGATGGGGCCCTTAAACTCGACAACCTGAGCATGCAGGTGGATCCGCCCGCCGAATGGAAGCAGATATTTAACGCAGTGTGGCGTCAGGAACGCGACTATTTCTTCGAACCCTCAATGAATGGCGTCAACTGGGAACAGCAGCGCGACAAATATGCGCAGCTCCTGCCCTATGTGGCTGATCGTCTGAGCCTGACCTACGTCCTTGGCGAAATGATTGGAGAGCTTTCCAACTCCCATACCTATGTAGGTGGGGGAGACTATCCCGAGATCGACGGGGTGAATGTTGGACTGCTGGGCGCCGACTTTGCCCCCGACACAAGTAGTGGAATGTACCGGATCGCCAAGATCTATCCGGGCGAGAACTGGAACAGAAATCTGCGGTCGCCACTGACCGAGCCTGGAGTATTGGTCAAAGAAGGCGACTACCTGCTGGCCGTCAACGGCCGTCAACTACGGGTCCCTCAGAACCCTGACGAGTTGTTCATCAACACCGTCAATCAAGCGGTAACTCTGACGGTCAACAGCAAACCCACGGTGGAGGGCTCCCACAATGTAGTAGTGAGGCCGATTCCCAACGAGATCGGTCTGCACGAACTGAACTGGATTGAGACCAACCGGCGCAAGGTGGAGCAAGCCAGCGGCGGCCGCATTGGGTACGTCTACCTGCCCGACATGAGCGCGGCCGGGCTGAACGCCTTCGTCAAGCAATATTTCCCGCAGATTCGCAAAGAGGGAATGATCTTCGACGTGCGTTACAACGGTGGCGGCTTCGTCGATCAGATTATCTTCGAGCGCCTCCGCCGCGTGCTTGCCGGCATGGATTCAGCGCGCAACTGGCAAGCCGACACCATTCCGCCGAACGTGTTTTATGGGCACATGGCTTGCATCACCAACCATTACGCGGCGTCCGACGGCGATTTCTTCAGCTACTACTTCAAGGCTTACAAGCTGGGTCCACTTATCGGCGAGCGAACTTGGGGCGGTGTGCGCGGGATTCGCGGTGAGATTGACCTGATTGACGGGGGATATATCACCCGTCCGGAGTTTTCGCTGTATGGACTCGATAGCAAATGGCTGATCGAGAACCGCGGCGTGGAACCGGACATTGTGATTGACAATCGGCCCGACCTGGTCATGGCAGGTCATGATCCCCAATTGGAAAAAGCAATCGAGGTCGTTATGCAGGAGATCAATGCGCACCCGATGAAGTTGCCGCCGCGGCCACCGGACCTACCTGCCTATCCGACGGGACCGGGCTTGTAGAGCAGTTCCAGGACGCATCTGAGGTCGTCTCACTGCAAGCGGGACAAGTCTGCCTGCTTGACTCCCCTTTTTACTATCCGAGTTGCCCGGAGTGACAACGTCACAACTGTATGTGACCTGGAACACGGCGGCCTGGGACCGTTCTCATCTCATATATCTACTAAGCAGCTCTCGAAACCGCCCAGCCCAGGGACACTTATGGAGAAGGTAGAAATGCATCGAGTTAGCAATACAATCAGCCACGATTGCCGGAATGGGTGGTTGCAAATCCGGCCATGAAAGCCTTCAAAGATGCAGGTCACCTCTTCCGTTTGGCATCGGTCTTCCTGGTGGGCGGCGTTTTGTTCCTGGCGTTGCGCGGCTTTCTTGTCCCTCGCAGTTTTGGACAGTACGGACATTATCGGGGCAATGCAATCAAGGAGACCGCAGCGCTGCCGATTTCGTATGCCGGCCATCAAGTATGCGAGAGCTGCCACGCCGACATTCTCGAAGTGAAAAGCAAGGGCGTGCATAAGCGAGTTGCCTGCGAGGCGTGCCATGGGCCGCTGGCGAAGCACGCCGACGATCCTGCCTCGATCCAGCCGGCGAAGCTGGACACCGCCGTGCTTTGCGTGCGTTGTCACGAGGCAAACCTGGCCAAGCCGAAGAGCTTTCCCCAGGTCGTCTCCGCCGAGCACTCGGGCGGCGCTCCTTGCGACACCTGCCACCAGCCGCACAGTCCCGCCATCGTTGCGGTTGCGGGAGCCAGCCAATGAACATGACGCGCCGTCAACTGCTAATTCTGTTGCCTGCTGCCGCGGTTGCCTGGAAGAGCATCCTGGCGGGCACACCCGAGGCTTCACCCAACTACACCATGACGGAGCACTGGTGGGGCATGTTGGTGGACATCACCAAGTGCATCGGCTGCGGCAGTTGCGTCCGGGCTTGCCAGATGGAGAACCAGGTCACCGATGGCTATTTCCGTACCTGGGTCGAACGCTACCACGTCTCCGACTATGACATTGAAAATCCCAAGGTAGATTCGCCCGATGGCGGCAAGAACGGGTTTCCGCCGGCTGCGGTAAGCGACGGGAAGAACTTCTTCGTTCCCAAAATGTGCAATCACTGTGCCGACTCACCCTGCACTCAGGTGTGCCCGGTGGGCGCAACCTTTGTCAGTCCTGATGGCGTGGTGCTGGTGGACCAAAAATACTGCCTGGGCTGCCGCTACTGCGTGCAGGCATGTCCGTACGGCTGCCGTTTCGTCGATCCGAAGAAGGAAACCGCCCAGAAATGTACGCTCTGCTATCACCGCATCACCAAAGGGCTCACGACCGCCTGCTGCGAAAACTGTCCGACGGGCGCTCGCCAGCTTGCTGACTTGAAAAATCCCAACGATCCAATTCATGAGTTTTTGAGGACTCACGCGGTGCAAGTTCTAAAACCTTACTTGGCCACCCGCTCGAAGCTGTTTTACAACGGCTTGGATGGCTCGGTGCGATAAGGAGCTCCTGTTGCAGATTCCGGTTGAAGGCTTCATGTACCCGAACGAAGTGGAGCTCCAGTGGAGCGTACTCATCGTACTCTATCCGTTCCTTACGGGACTGGTGGCCGGCGCGTTCATTCTGGCGTCGCTGGAACGCGTGTTTATGGTTAAGGCGGTGAAGCCCACGTATCGGCTAGCACTGCTGACGGCGCTCGCTTTCCTGATCGTTGCTCCCCTGCCCTTGCAGTTGCATTTGGGGCATCCGGAGCGTTCGTTCGAGATGTACCTGACGCCACACCGATCTTCCGCGATGGCGATGTTTGGCTTCGTGTACCTGTGGTATCTGCTGGCTGTGCTGGTGGTGGAGATCTGGCTCGACTATCGGCGCGACATCGTGGTGATGTCCCAAGGCACAACCGGTTGGAAGCGATTGGTGTACCGGGTCCTGACGCTGGGTTCCACCAACATCAGCGAGCATGCGCTGCATATCGACGAGCGAGTGGGTTGGCTGGTCACTGTGATCGGCATTCCCTCCGCGTTTCTGCTGCACGGCTACGTCGGCTTCATTTTTGGTTCGGTGAAGGCGAACCCATGGTGGTCTTCGCCGCTGATGCCGGTCGTGTTCCTGTTCTCCGCCATGGTTTCAGGCATTGCCATCGTGATGTTGCTTTATATGCTCATGTGCCGGGTCCGCCGGGAACCGATTGATATGGACTGCGTGGACACGGTAGCGAAATACCTGTTCTACACCTTCATCATCGACTTCAGCCTGGAGATGCTGGACCTGATCCATCGCATCTACGAAGCCGACGAATCGTTCCGCAGCCTGGATTTCATGGTCCACACGCGTTTGTTCCTGTCACAGGTGGTGATTCAAATCCTGTTAGGTACGGTCCTTCCGATTTTGCTGATTGGCCTGACCCAGGTGGTGAAGCTGGCAGCCACCCAGCGCAAACGGATTTACGTGGCTGCCGGATGCCTGACCATGATTGGCATTTTCGCCATGCGCTGGAATGTCGTCATTGGCGGCCAGCTATTCTCCAAGAGCTTTCTCGGCTATACCACTTACAAGATGGGTTTTGCGACTCGCGAAGGGTTGTTGACGGCAGTCGTGCTGACGGTCCTGCCGTTCGTCATCCTGGGGGTTTTGGTGAAACTCCTGCCGCCCTGGCCGGAGAAAAAGTCAGCGCTATCGTCGGTCGCGGCTGCTGCCTACGGAGCCGATTAAGGATCGCGAACCTCGGCTCCAAAGATCGCAAACTGGTGCGTGCGCTGCACAGGACGCAACCATTCTTGATCGGCGAAGACATTTTCGTGCACCAGGTTGTGATAGATGACATAAACCTGGCGCGGAAGGGCCGTGGCCGAGCGATGCAGGTTGGCCAGCACCTCGCGCAGCACATGTTCGGGAAAGGGATTGAACAGGTAAAGCACCAAGGCTTCGCGAGGAAATTCAAAAGAACGAGCATCGCCGGCCTGTGACTCGATGGCGCAACACTTCTGCGGCTGCTGGCTGCGATACCGCGCAATGTTCTGCTGCGCGATCTGGTTTAATTCCGCAAGCAATTCCACGCCGATGATTCGCCGGAAGGGATACTCCGATGCCATCAGCAGCGCCCGTCCCTTGCCGGAGCCCAAATCAATGAATGTGAAGCCATCGACAGCCACGGGCATTGAATTAAGAATCTCGTGAAACAGTGCGGGTTCCGACGGTTGATACTGGCCTCCGGAAAGTAACTCGCGAAGACGAGTGCGCAGGCTTACGTTTGCCCACGTCGTGTCCACGCCGTGCTCGAAGTCATAATCGATGTCACCATAGCGCAATTTGCGACGCGCGGGCGTGAGGTCCCGCAACAACTCAACGGCGCTGGCCGCATACCAGCGCACGGCGCCAGATAAGCCGCGGCTGCGGAATGTGTCGCTAACCCAAGCCAACGCACCAGACTTGTTGTGATTGGGCTGCGGTCTTCGCTGTTCCACCAGACAATGGTAATCGGGCGTGGCGCCATGCGACAGTTCCGCCGCATCACGCCTCCGCCTCGCCGGGGTTAGGCCAGATCGAACAGCAGGAATTCAGTCTCGCCGTTGGTGGCGACGCTGGTCAGTTGCAGTTTGGTTTCGCCGCTGATCGCCGCGCCATCGCCTTTGCTCAACTTGGTGCCGTTCACGTCGAGCTCTCCTTCGACCAACTGCACCCACGCGTGCCGGCCGGGCTGTAATTCGAGCTCCAGCTTCTGGCCGTCTTCGAGCAGCGAAGCGTACACGCTGGTGTCCTGGTTGATGGTGGTCGAGCCGTCGCGCCCGTCGTGCGACGCGATCAGCCGTAGCTGGTTCCGCTTCTCTTCGGCGGGGAAGGTGCGGTCCTCGTAGCTGGGCTTCAAACCCTCCGCCTCAGGCAAAATCCATATCTGCAGCAGGTGGACAGGCTTGTTGGACTGATTGACCTCGCTGTGCATGACGCCCGTGCCTGCCGACATGCGCTGCACGTCATTCTGCTTGATGGCAGCTCCGCGTCCGGTGCTATCGCGATGGCTCAGCTCGCCCTCGATTATGTAGGTGATGATTTCCATGTCGCGGTGCGGATGCATTCCGAAACCCTTGCCGGCGCTGATCCAGTCCTCGTTGATGACGCGCAAGTCGCGAAAACCTATGTGCTTGGGATCGAAGTAATCGGCAAATGAGAAGGTGAAATGCGTATCCAGCCAGCCGTGGTTGTTGTGTCCGCGCTCTTCAGATGGCCTGATGGTGGTCATGATGTTCCTCCTGAACCGGATATCAATAAGATGCTTTAACGTTAAAGAAAGATTCAGGGTTGCCGAAGTACGTCAGACAGAGACTTTCGGTTGTTTCCCCAGCTTCCGGCAGAGGTCCCCAAGACGCTCCTGCTCTTCGGGGCCAAGCACATTGAGGAATTCAACAATGGAGGCGGCATGCCTGGGAAAAATGTCCCGCAACAGAGTCTTGCCCTTGGCTGTTAGGACCACGATCAACACGCGTTTGTCTTCCGGGCAGCTCTGCCGGCGGGCCAGACCTAGCTTCTCGAGATTGCCGACCACCATCGTCAAATTTCCGCCGGTGGTCAGGACTTTCCGGGCGATGTCCGACAGCGACATCGGCCCCAAATGATAAACGGCCTCCAGGACAGCGAACTGGGTCAGGGTCAAGTTGGCGCCACTGAGACTCCGGGAAGCATGGTTGCGGGCCGAGTTGGCGGCGCGCATCAACTTGACATAGGTGCTCAGCGCCAGGCGTTCCTGCGCTCGATTGGGTTGAGGTCGGGTCACGATTGCCTCTGTTGAGATACTACAACGTTAAAGCAACTCGTGCATCCAAAGCCGTTCCAGCAGTCATTTCAGGCCGGCATTTTCCGCCGCCAGCCGTGCCGTCGAACTCCAGTCCAGGTCCTCCATGCCATGGCCAATGGCGTTCAGCATGTGGTCGCGCAGCATACTGGCGAAGGGTAGAGGCGCATCTACAGCTTCAGCCGCGGCCAGGGCAAGCCGGACATCTTTCAGCCCCAGTCGCAGTTTGAAGCCCGCGGGCTGATATTTTTCCTCGGCAATGATGCCGCCATACGTCTTATATACCGGGGCGGCGAACAGAGAATTAGTCAGAAACTCCACATACTCATGCGGATCGATGCCGTACTTGCGCGTGAGCGCAATCGCTTCTCCCAACGACTCGATCACCGACGCAATGAGGAAATTGCCGCTCAGCTTTACCACGTTCGCCATTTCCGGCTTGTCGCCGAGAACGAACACACGTTGCCCTAACGCCTCCAGTAGCGGCTTGCAGCGTTCTACCGCCGATTTCTCGCCCGCCGCCACCACAAACAACTTTCCTGCTTCCGCGGCTTCGGGACGACCAAACACCGGGGCAGCAATGTACTGCTGTCCGCGCTTGCCATGCTCTTCGGCCAGCTTCTGAGACAGTGCGACGCTAATGGTGCTCATCGAGATGTGCACCCTGCCGCGTGGCAGATGGTCCAGTACTCCTCCCGAATGCAATACAGCCGATTCCACGGCGTGATCGTCGGCCAGCATGGTAATGACGGCCTCCGCGTCTTTCACGGTCTCGCCGGCCGATTTGCCGACCTTGGCGCCTTGTGCGCGTAGTCCGTCCGCTTTCGATGGAGTTCGGTTCCACACCGTGACGTCATGCCCGGCGTGAAGCAGGTGACGAGCCATGTGGCTTCCCATATTGCCTAATCCCAAAAATGCGATCTTCATTGCGAACCTCTTTCCTGTTGACGTGCAGGTTGCACAGATGCAGCGAAGGCGTCGTTGGCTGCGCAGAAAAGTCATGGCTGCGAACGTGATGGCGCCGCTCGTTAACCCACAGATCCGGTGCCCGCGCTGCATTCGCGGTATGATGCATCAGTTCCATGTCCGCGAAGCAAGCCCAATTATCCACCCACGAGGAACGGCGAAGGTTCGGCCAGTCTCGCCGCGACAAAGTCAGCCGCGTCAGCCAGGGTGACTGGACTCCCAAGCATCGCGACTTTGGCGTTGTCGATTTACTGCGCAAAGCGCAGCGCGGCCGTATCCCCAAGCTCTTGCCCATCAAGTTTGCACGCATGGCGGCTTCGCCCTTCGGGTTCTATCGCGGGGCCGTTCCCATGATGGCCGCGGACCTTTCCAAGCTTCCGAATACCGGCATTCACTCGCAAATTTGTGGCGACGCGCACGTTCGCAACCTGGGAGCTTTTGCCGGCGTGGACGGACGGCTCATCTTCGACATCAACGACTTCGACGAAACCATCCGCGGACCTTGGGAATGGGACGTGAAGCGCATGGCGGCGAGCCTGATGCTGGCTGGCCGCGAAGCCAACAACACCGAGAAGGAGTGCAAGGAGGCTGTGCTGGCTTTCGCGCGCAGTTATCGCGAGTCGATGCGCCTCTTCTGCGAGATGACGGTGCTCGAACTGGCCCGCTATCAGGTATTCCGCCACCTGAATGTCTCGCCGGTGCTCGCCGTGTTGCGTAAGGCTGAACGGTCAACGCCCAGGCACAACCTCGATCAGTTGACCGTGAGACACGGCGTTAAGTATCGCTTCCGCGAGCACCAGCCCTTGCAATTTCACCTGCCGCGCCGGACCGCGGCGGAGGTGGTCGCCGGGTTACGCAGCTATATCGCGACGCTCTTGCCCGAAAGACAACGCTGGTTTGCGCAGTACCATGTCGAGGATGTCGCTTTCCGCGTTGTGGGAATCGGCAGCGTCGGCGTACGCGACTACGTTGTCCTCCTGTTCGGCCGTACCCTCAACGATCCGCTCTTCATCCAGATCAAGGAAGAAGGCGCCTCTACCTATGCGCCCTACTGTCCCGAGCGCCGCGTTTTCATGAACCAAGGGCAGCGCACCGCCCAGGGGCAGCGCGCCATGCAGGTGCAATCCGACATCTTTCTGGGATGGACGGCCATTGCCGGCCGCGACTACCTGGTTCGCCAGTTGCGCGATCACAAGGGCGCCCTCGAGAACGAAGATCTCGAAGGCAACGGGCTAGTGCAGTACGGGCGCGTTTGTGGCGAAATGCTTTCCAAGGGACACGCTCGCTCGGGCGATTCCTGCGCCATCTCCGGATATCTCGGCAACAGCGACAAGTTCGATAAGGCGATGGTTGACTTCGGTGTCGCCTACGCCGACCAGAGCACCAAAGACTTCGACGAGTTTACGCGGGCGATCCGCCTCGGCAAAGTCCCCGCAGCCGCTTCGGTACCTCTCCCAGCCAAACCAAGCCGCGCAAGAACAAGAAGCTAGTTCCGCGATAACCGGATTCCCTCGACTGCGCGCTGCCAGCCAAGCCTGATGCTAATCGCTTCTCCCTAACTGCCTAGAATTTCGTCGTTTTGAGGACGATAGCCATTGATGAAATCGTGGGCGCTCATCCGCTTCTTGCCTTCGACTTGCAGTTCCCGGACCTCGAGGGCCGTACCTTGCGCGAAGCCCATCAACAAACGATCGCTATCGATTGCGAAGTGCCCTGCCAGGGCGATACCAAGTGTGAAAACAGGTATTGCCGAGTGGACGTGCAGCATCTTGCTCCGAAAGCTGGTAAACGCTCCCGGCCATGGTTGAAATCCGCGCAAGCGGTTCCAGGCATCCGCCGCGCTGCGCGAGAAATCAATGAGTCCGTCTTCCCGCTTGAGGATGGGAGCGAGCGTGGCCTTGGCATTGTCCTGCGGATGCGGCGTTATGGTTCCGTTCTTCAGGCCTGTCAGGGTTGCGAACATGAGCTCGGCGCCGGTTTGTGCCAGCCGTGGCGCCAGGGTGAGCGCAGTATCTTCAGGCGAGATCCGGTCTTCGGACTGCAGCAGAATGTCCCCGGTGTCGAGGCCGGCGTCGATGCGCATAGTGGTCACGCCGGTGACATTTTCTCCCGCCGCAATTGCCCATTGGATCGGCGCGGCCCCACGGTACTTGGGCAGCAGCGACGCATGAAGATTAATGTTGCCGAGCTTTGGCAGATCGATCATCCACTGCGGGATGATGCGGCCGTATCCGACCACGATGATCGCTTCCGGCGCAATGCTTTCCAACTGCGCGCGAAATTCGTCGTTGCTCTTGATCTTCTCCGGTTGGACGACCGGGAGGCCAAGCGCGAGCGCGGTTCGTTTCACCGGCGACGCCGCCAGTTGCAGGCCGCGGCCGCTGGGACGATCGGGTTGGGTTGCTACCAGCTTCACGCGGAAGCCGGTGGCGAGCAGCCTCTCCAGTGTGGGCACCGCGAATTGCGGCGTTCCGCAAAAGACCAGGTCCATCATGAATGTCACATGGGTCTGCGACCCGCCCTTAGAGATGAAAATTTACCACCAAGACACGGAGATCACGGAGAAGACTCCGTAGAAACCAAAACTCCGTGTCCTCCGTGCCTCCGTGGTGAACGATTCTCGCCTGGGCGCGCTACCATTCGCCCTGCTTGACCAGCTTGCGGATCTTGCGTTTCATCATGTCTCGCTTCAGAGCGCTGATGTGGCTGATATAGA
>PLBW01000170.1 GCA_003135475.1 Acidobacteriaceae bacterium | reverse complement strand
GACGGTCCGGTAGAGGGCCAGTTGACGTTCATCGACAACGGAGTGGACACAACCACCGGCATGTTCAAGCTGAAGGCCACGTTTCAGAACAAGGACCGGCGGCTGTGGCCAGGTCAATTCGTGGATGTTGCGTTGCAGCTCTCCATACAGAAGAATGCAATCGTCGTCCCGACCAAGGCGATTCAAACCGGACAACAAGGCGAATACGTGTATGTGGTCAGAGCGGACAGCACGGCTGAATCGCGCCCCGTAAAGACGTTGGGGGTGTATCAGAATCTGACCCTGATTTCGGGCGGATTGAACGCCGGCGAACAGGTGATTGTGGACGGCCAGTTGCGTGTGGCCCCTAATGCAACAGTGGTTGTGCAGAGCCGCTTGCCCGCAACCCAGACAGATTCGTCTGCCGCCAAGGGTCCAGCCGGAGGCGGACTGTGAGCATCTCCGAGATCTTCATCAAGCGGCCCATTATGACCACGTTGGTCATGGCCGCGATTTTGATCTTCGGGATCTTCGCTTATCAACTGTTGCCCGTCAGCGACCTGCCGAACGTGGACTTTCCCACCATTTTGGTGAGCGCTTCTCTTCCGGGCGCGAGTCCGGACACGATGGCTTCGTCCGTCGCCACCCCGCTCGAAAAGCAGTTCTCCACCATCGCCGGCATTGACTCGATGACGTCCGCGAATTCTCTCGGGCAAACCAGCATCACCATTCAGTTCAACCTTAGCCGGAACCTCGATGGCGCCGCCTTGGACGTCCAGGCAGCCATCACCGCGGCCGGGGGCCAATTGCCTCCCGAAATGCCGACGCCACCGACTTTCCAGAAAGTGAATCCTGCCGATTCGCCCATCCTTTATCTGGCGCTGAGTTCACCCACGATGAAGCTGTCCGACATCGACGAGGCCGCCGAGACCACCATCGCCCAGAACGTCTCCATGGTGAACGGCGTGGCCCAGGTGATGGTGTATGGAGCGCAGAAATATGCCATGCGGGCGCAGATCGATCCCAGTGCCCTGGCTTCACGCCAGATAGGGATCGACGAAGTCAGCGCAGCGCTGCAATCGGGGAACACCAATCTTCCCACCGGCACCCTTTATGGACAGAACCATACGTTCACGATTCTGTCCAACGGGCAGCGCATGAATGCTCTGCAGTTCGCGCCCATGGTGGTGGCCTATCGGAACGGTTCCCCGGTCCGCCTGAACGATCTCGGCCGGGTGATTGACAGTGTGCAGAACGACAAGACCGCGAGTTGGTTTAACGGGACTCGGGCCATCGTTTTGGCCATTCAAAAGCAGCCGGGGACCAACACGGTTGCAGTAGTAAACAACATCAACAAGCTGTTGCCCCGGCTGGAAGAGCATATTCCCGCCGCGGTGCGAATCGACACGCTTTATGACCGCTCGGTCTCCATTCGTGCCTCGGTCAACGACGTAAAGTTCACCCTGCTGCTGACCATTGCCCTGGTCATCATGGTGATCTTCGTTTTCCTGCGAAACATATCCGCCACCATCATCCCGTCGCTGGCCTTGCCCATGTCCATCGTCGGCACTTTTTCGATCATGTACCTGTTGGGCTACAGTCTCGACAATCTTTCCCTGATGGCCTTGACGTTGTCAGTGGGATTTGTGGTGGACGACGCCATCGTCATGTTGGAGAACATTGTTCGCCACATGGAGACGGGAAAGCGGCCGCTACAGGCCGCGCGGGATGGCGCCGGCGAGATTGGCTTCACCATTCTTTCCATGACGCTGTCGCTGGCCGCCGTCTTTATTCCGCTGTTGTTCATGGGTGGAATCATCGGACGTTTGCTGCATGAATTCGCGGTCACGATTGGGGCCGCGATCCTGGTTTCGGGATTCGTATCGCTCACCCTGACTCCGATGCTCTGCAGCCGCTTTCTCCGTCACCAGGAGCGGTCGGAGCACGGACGGCTGTTCAATCTGGGCGAGCGGGTTTTCAATGGCTGGTTGCGCGGTTACAACCGCAGCCTCAAGGGGGTCCTGCGGCACAAGTTCGCAACCCTGATGGTGTCTTTCGCTCTGATCGGGCTGACGTTTTATCTGTACACCATCTCCAAGACGGGATTTATTCCCGACGAAGATCAGGGCCTGGTCTTCGCCTTCACCGAAGCGCAGCAGGGAATTGCATTTCAGGACATGATGCAATTGCAGCAAAGGGTGGCCGATGTGGTGCGCTTCGATCCCAACGTCATGAACACCATGTCTGCCATCGGCAGTCCCACCAATCAGGGCCGCATGTTCTTTCGGCTGAAGGACAAAAAGGACCGCGTCAACCACATGAGCGCGATGCAGGTCATTCAGGAACTTCGTCCCAAGGTAGCACAGATTCCCGGCCTGAATGTGTTCATGCAGATTCCGCCGACCATCCGCATCGGCGGAACTCTGACCAAATCACAATATCAGTACACCATGCAATCGCCCGACACGACGGAACTCTACCAGGATGCGCCCAAGCTGGAGAGCGCGCTCCGCGCCCTTCCGCAATTGCAAGACGTTACCAGCGACCTGCAGGTGCAGAACCCGCAGCTCAGCGTAGAAGTCGACCACGATAAAGCTTACGCGCTGGGCGTGACGCCGGCCCAGGTTTCCGATGCTCTCTATTCGGCCTACGGTACCCGCCAGATCAGCACCATCTACACGCCCAACAATGAGTACTACGTCATCATCGAATTGTTGCCCGAATTCCAGAACAATCCTGACAAGCTTTCGCTTCTCTACGTCCGCTCCAGCGCAGGGAAAATGATTCCGCTCGACACTGTCGCCAAGCTGGTGCCTTCCATCGGTCCCCTGACCGTGAATCACCTGGGCCAGTTGCCCGCGGCCACCATCAGCTTCAACCTCAAGCCCGGGACCGCTCTGGGCGACGCCACAAAACTAGTCGAGCGCGAGGCCAATCGAGTGCTTCCCGGAGACATCCAGCGCACCTTCCAGGGGACCGCTCAAGCTTTCCAAAACTCCTTCACCGGCATGGGCCTGTTGCTGCTGGGGGCTATTCTGGTGATCTACATCATTCTGGGAATTCTGTATGAGAGCTTCATTCATCCCCTGACCATTCTTTCCGGTTTGCCTTCGGCCGGCGTGGGCGCGCTGCTCACTCTCAACCTCTTCCACCAGGAACTGAATCTCTACTCGTTCGTGGGGATCATCATGCTGATCGGTATCGTCAAAAAGAATGCCATCATGATGATTGACTTTGCCCTGGAAGCAGAGCGGACCGAGGGCAAGAGCCCGGAGGAAGCCATTTATCAGGGCGCGCTGGTCCGCTTCCGTCCCATCATGATGACCACCATGGCGGCCCTGATGGGAACGCTGCCCATTGCGATTGGCTTTGGCGCGGGCGCAGAATCGCGGCGAGGTTTGGGCCTGGCAGTAGTGGGTGGGCTGCTGTTTTCGCAGATCGTCACGCTCTACATCACACCGGTTTACTATGTGTACCTCGATAAGTTACAGGCCAAGTTCCAGAAGCGGCCCGGTGGACGAAAAACTGAAGCCGAGGCCGAGGACAGGCTCAACGAGGTTGTGTTGGTGGGACATAACCACTAGAGCAGGTCCGCGCTTTTCTGTCTGTCATCCTGAGCGACGAGGTCGCCGCGGCGACCGAGGAGTCGAAGGACCCCTATAGCTGCAAAAATCGCCATGTGGCCGCCCGCCACAACAAGAAGGCTGGCACAGCAACCGCCCCCATCCCCGCACCCTGTACAGCCGTCACGCTGACCTGTGGCAGACATCACCGCCCCTTGTTTGCCGGTCGTGCTAAGAATTGACACGTCTCGGCAGTGTGAAGATCAGCCTCTCTCCGGAGGTATTCATTGGGTGGGTCGATCTTTCCTTCTCTAAGGCCCGCGTAGCGCCATCCTCGAGGTGTTGAATGAACGCTCGGCTGGTAAGTGAATTTCGTTCGATCGTGGGAGATGCCGGCCTGGTTAGCGGGCCCGAGCAGCTCCGGACTTACGAATGCGACGGCTTGACCTTGTTCCGGGTAGTTCCCGAGCTGGTCCTGCTGCCGGCAACCGCGCAAGAAGTGCAGGCCATCGTGAAGGTGTGCCACCGGGAGCGAATGCCGATGGTCGCGCGCGGCTCGGGCACGGGACTAAGCGGGGGAGCACTGCCGGTAAAGGGTGGCGTCGTGATCGGCGTCTCCAGGATGAATCGCATCCTTGAGGTTGATATACCGAACGCGCGGGTGGTGGTCGAGCCGGGCGTGACTAATTCCGCCATAACCGCGGCAGTTTCCCCCCACGGCTACTTTTATGCCCCCGATCCATCCTCCCAGGTGGTCTGCACCGTAGCCGGCAATGTGGCCGAGAACTCTGGCGGCGCGCACTGCTTCAAGTACGGAGTAACTACAACCTACATCCTGGGACTCGAGGTTGTACTCTCCGACGGTTCGCTGCTTCGCCTGGGCGGCACGAGTTTGGACCAGCCGGGCTATGACCTGGTGGGTGCTTTCGTCGGTTCGGAGGGCACATTCGGGATCATCACTGAGATTACGTTGCGAGTCATCAAGAAACCGGAAACCACGCAGACGTTGATGGCCGCCTTCAATTCGAGCAGCGAGGCGGGTGCTGCCGTTAGCGCCATCATCGCTTCGGGCATGTTTCCTGCGGCCCTGGAAATTATGGACCGGCTGGCCCTTGAGGCCGCCGAAGCGGCTGTTCATCCCAATTATCCCAACTGCCAGGCGCTGCTGCTGGTAGAGCTGGACGGGTCCACCCGTGAGGTCGAGCTGCTGATGGAGAAGGTGGGTCCGATTTGTCAATCGTGCGGAGCCTGGGAGCTGCGCCTGGCGAAGTCCGAAGCGGAACGTATGGCGGTTTGGAAGGGGCGCAAAGCGGCATTTGCGGCCGTCGGACGGATCTCCCCGAATTACCTGGTGCAGGACGGAGTTATCCCGCGTACCGCGTTGCCCCGAGTCCTGGGAGAGATTGACCGCCTCAGCGCTGAGAAAAAGCTGCGCGTGGCCAACGTCTTTCATGCCGGCGATGGCAACCTTCACCCGCTGGTGCTGTATGACCGCCGTATTGCGGGCCAAGAGGAACGGGCGATGGAGCTGGCCGAGGATATTTTGCGGCTGTGCGTGGAAGCCGGCGGGTCCATTACCGGGGAACATGGGATTGGGGAGGAAAAGAAGCAGTTCATGTCAGTCATGTTTTCCGCAGCCGACCTGGACGCGATGCAGCGCCTGCGTTCGGCCTTCGATCCCTTTGACCTGTGTAATCCGACCAAGATGTTTCCGGGCACCGACGCGAAGTTGCAAAGGCCGGTCGCTTACGAACCACATCCGATCGAGATAGCGGGATTGGCGCAACGGTACTGAAGCGGTTCCAAGGTTAGTGTGTCCAATTGCACGGGTAGTGCGGGCCTTTTGAGCGTGTTGTGTGAGTATCCACTTTGAGTTGGCAGGTGGGATCGTCGAGCAGAGTTGAGCCCCGAAGGGGCGAAAGAGCTTAGCCCAGCGCGGAAGCGCTGGGTAAAGTCGGAAATAGATCCGAGTCCCTTCAGAGACGGCACAGTTCTCACAGAAAAAGCTGCGCAGCGTGTGCAGCCGATGAGGAAGGCCACGGAGCCAAATTATGAGCCAAGCTCTAGTGCAGAACAACGAAGCGTGGATCGAACTAACTGCGGTCGTGGGTCCGGAACACCTGCGCCCGGCGACGCCCGAGGATGCCGTGGAAGCGGTGCAACCCACCGGCGTGATTGCTCCCGGCACGGCGCAGGAAGTGGCGCAGGTGCTGGGCTACTGCAATTCCGCCGGCCTGACCATTATTCCGCGCGGTGGAGGCACCCAGTTGGGGTTAGGCAATCGCCCGCGCAAGGCGGATTTTGTCCTCTCGCTGGAACGGCTCAATCGCGTGATCGAACATGCCTGGGGCGACATGACAGTTACGGTGGAGGCGGGCTGCACCATCGGCAAGCTTCAGCGTGTGCTCCAGGAGCATGGTCAGCAGTTGGCCGCCGATCCCATGCAACCGGAACGCGCCACGGTTGGCGGCGTGCTGGCAACGGCGGAGAGCGGGACCTTGCGTATTCGCTACGGCGCCATTCGCGACCTGGTCCTCGGCGTGGAGATGGCGCTGCCCGACGGCAGCGTGATTAAAGCAGGCGGCAAGGTTGTCAAGAACGTTGCCGGCTATGACCTTACCAAACTTGCCATCGGTTCCCTGGGAACCTTGGGCGTGATCACTCGGGCCGTGTTCCGCCTGCACCCCATTCCGGTGGCCACCGCAAGCTACAGCGCCGTGGTGCCCACAGCGTCGGAGGCGGCCAAACTGGTGCTCGCCATTCTGGACTCCCACCTGGTTTACACCGGGCTGCAGATTCACGCACGGCGGGCGGACCAGGTTTTTGTCCACGTTCGATTAGAGGGCATCCCCGAATCGCTGCAGGACCAGTATGCCAAGCTCGGCCGGATTGCGGGCGCTCATGAGTTTGCGGAGTGTGCTGGCGATGTCTGGACCGAGCGGCAGAAGCTTTTCGTCAATGCCGGCCGCTCGGTGATCTGCAAATGCTGCGTGCTGCCTTCGCAGATTGGATCGCTTTGCGATGCTCTTTTCCGGCAGGCGGGGCCGGCAGAGGTTGCGGCCACGCTGGTAGCGCAAGGCACCGGGTTGGCCGAAGTGCGTTTGGATGCCGCCGGCCACCAGCCGCTGATGACTGTGCTGCATGCCCTGCGCAGTGAGGTGGACCGCCTGGAAGGAACAATGACCGTGTCGCAGTGCCCCGTAGCCATGAAGGACGAACTGGACGTGTGGGGCACGGTGAAAGATGCGCTTCCGCTGATGCACCGAATCAAGCAGAAATTCGACCCGGGGCA
>PLBW01000133.1 GCA_003135475.1 Acidobacteriaceae bacterium | reverse complement strand
CTTTACCGTTGCTCGCGCAGAGCACGGCCTCCAGCGGCACGGCGGGCGGCAAAGCCGCGCAGACGAGCAAGCCGGCGAGTTCGGCCACCCCGCCATCGGAGAAACTCGATATCAACCGCGCCACCAGAGATCAACTGGAGGCACTGCCGGGCATTGGCAGCGCCTATTCGCAGAAAATTATCGACGGCCGCCCCTACCATTCGAAGCGCGACCTGCTGACTCGCAAGATTGTTTCCCAGAAGACTTACGCTGGCATACAGGACAAGATCATCGCCCATCGGGCAACGGGCGCAAAGACTAAGAGCAGCACTGGTACGCCTCCAAAGGCGCAGTGAACGCGGATCATTCAGGCCGGCGATCTGCCAGCCTTTTCCTCTTCGCCAGCCTGAATGTTGTAAATCATTCAAACTTCCAACGCGTGACCCCTTTGGGAAACTGCTTTTCAGGCATGGCAAAGACCACCCGTGGTCTTACCTCGAACACCGGCCCCATCTTCGGGTCGAGTTCCCAAGCGTATTTCGCTTTGTAGTCGGTGAACGCTTGCTGCGGAATCTTGTCGTCGTCCAGCTGACGTGCCACACCCTCGATAATCACAGCTTCTTCCGCATTTTCGGTGCATACGACGCAGTTTGGGTTCTGTTGAAGATTGCGGCCCTTGCGACTGGTTGCGCTGGTGCTGAAGTAATAGGCGCCGTCAAGCCAGACACCCCACACCACCATGGTGTGCGGCGCGCCGTCGGGCCGCACGGTCGCCAGCCAGTAATTATGCGACTTGCTGATACGCGCGCGCGCCCATTCCCAAGGCAGGCTGCCCTCCAGGGACTCTGGAACACCATAACCGGTCATGTGAGGACGTGAGGCTTTCGGTGCGGCGATTCTGGTAACGCCGGTTTGGTCCATGACTCTCCTCTGGTGGCCCCGATTCTAAGCCAGGAAAGCCTTCCGTACGCAACGTACGGCCCGTTTGAGGAGCACCCCGCTATAAACGCCATTTGAGCAGGATTGTTTCGCGCCGCGCGCCGCTAAGGTTGGATCTGCCAGCCTGCGGTCTAGGTTTCCCGCCACCCACAAATAGATGGCCAGCTTCCCTGCGCTCTGTCTGCCCAGTTAGAATGTCACTGTGGGTTGTGACCTCCTATGTCTCTGACCAAAGCTGAAGCGCTCGAAATGTATCGCTCCAATGACCTCATCGGCCTCGGCATGGAAGCCGACGCGGTGCGCCGCCGATTGCACCCCGACGGTGTGGTGACCTACATCATCGACCGCAATATCAACTACACCAACTTCTGCACGGAGTACTGCACCTTCTGCGCCTTCTACCGTCCGCTCAAGGGCAAAATGGCGAAGGAGGGATACCTTCTCGATTTCGACACCATTTACGACAAGGTGCGCGAGACGGTGGAGTTAGGGGGAACGGGCGTCCTGCTGCAGGGTGGTCTGCATCCCGATCTGAAAATCGATTGGTACGAGGCCCTGCTGAGCGGCATGAAGCAGCGCTTTCCGCAGGTCCACCTGCATTGTTTCTCGGCGTCCGAGATCATCTGCATCGCCGAAGTCAGCGGCCTCACGATCGAAGACACAATCAAGCGCCTGCGCGATGCCGGGCTTGATTCCATCCCCGGCGGCGGCGCCGAGATCCTGGACGACGAAGTGCGCTACAAGATCGCGCGCTTGAAGTGCCTCACCAACGACTGGCTCAACGTACACCGCACTGCCCACAAACTCGGCATGAGAACGACGGCAACCATGATGTTTGGCGTCGGCGAAACCTACGAGCACCGCATCAATCATTTCCAGCACGTCTATGATCTGCAAGAAGAGACGGGCGGTTTCACCGCGTTTATTCCCTGGTCGTTTCAGCCGCAAAACACAGCGCTCGGTGGACGCGGTTGGGATGAAGCTACGGCGGTCGAATACCTGAAGACGCTTGCCATCGCGCGCCTCTTCCTCAGCAACTTCCAGAACGTGCAGTCGAGTTGGGTGACGCAAGGCCTGAAAGTCTGCCAGACGGGTTTGCGCTTCGGCGGCAACGACGTCGGCTCAGTGATGATCGAGGAAAATGTAGTGCGCGCAGCCGGAGTTCGCAACTGCACCACCGAAGAGGAACTGCGCCGCATCATTCGCGATGCCGGCTTCCGTCCTGCGCAGCGGGACACGTTGTACACCAAGTTCTTCTTGAACTAGCTGCCACCTATCAGCGCTACGCTAATGCTTGTGAATGGGTGGGCCCTTTCCTTGCTGGCTTTCTATTGTTTCGCCAGGACGAAGCAAGGTTGGACGCGTCGCTGGTGGAGTACTGGAAGAATTGTTCTCCGGCTGCGAAGTGCCACCGGAGGCTGTTCCGCTGGAATTCGAGACTCCGTTCTGGCCACCCGCAGTCGTCGAAGCCGGGCCATCTACCGTCGAGCCACCACCGGGCAAGCTTGCGTTCGCTCCGGAAGCGGAGCCGGCAGCCGCTTGCGAGGTTGAACCTGGGGCAGGATTCGCGCTTGCTGCCGCAGCCGGAGCGGCCTCCTTACCGGGCGCCTCCCTGCTTCCTGCTTTCGTAGCGTTGGCGTCCTGGCTCGTCGGCTCCGGATCGAATCCGGCCCTCTCTTTCAGCAATGGTTCCAATTCACTATCGTGAGGAGCGGCGAAAAACCAGGTCAGCAGGTAGCCTCGCCGCTGGGTGATCGCCATCGCAACCGATAACCGCCGCGACAGTTCGTCGTTGGGTTCCTTAAATGCGATGCTTCCGTGGAGCAACAGAAACACCACGCCATGCGATGTGAAAGCTCTTGCGTCGCGCATGTCGCGCAGGATCGGATGGGTAAGCTCGAGCCGCAGCAAGAAATCCTGGAGGGCTTGCCGGTCCGCTGAATTTGCCGGAAACTTCACACCAGGAAAACACTCCGCCGATATCGCCGAGAGCGTTACCTCACCAAAATCATCGTAGGGGATTTGGCCATCCGCTCCCGGTCGCTTCGCCCACACCGAAAACAGGGTCCGGCTGCACGCTTTCATCAATTGGCGCTCCGAAGCGCCCGCATTGGGTGTACCGCCGCCGAGCAGCGCCGCCCATGAATCCGACGCGCGCACGCGTTCGATGGCCGGCAATACTGCTCCTTGCGGTTCCACAAACCATCCTTGCGGAAGCTGGTAGCTGAATCCGAGTGCTGGATTGCGATAGACGCTACCCTCGAGTTTGCCGGGATCAATGTGGCTCTCCGGCGGATCGGCGTTCAACTGCGCCAGGCGATGAGATGAGATCGCCGGGCCTTCATACGGCTGAGCATCCGTCGCGATGTACTGCCGAACCTGCTGAGGCGCGAAAAACACGACGTGCTGGAAGCACAACTCCAGATCTTTCACCATCTTCTCGTTGTGGGCGCCTAACTCCACGATCACCACATAGCCATCGAGATTGGCCGCAGCCAGCATGTGCTGGTCGATCCCGCGACGGGTTTCGTAGAAGTAGAACTGGTGGCCGGCAAGCATGGTCTTCGACAGGGCGCGAAGTTCTTCCACTCCCCTGAACAGCTCCTGGTCAAGCGCCTTGCGAAGCAGAGCTTTCGCGTCCGGAGCTGCCTGCCCCCGTGGCGGAAAGGCGACGATCGAAACCGCTGCATCGGCGGGCGGAGGGCCGCCCAATTCCAGCAGTTGAATCCGTCCGTCGGGCGCGACCGGCTCCGGAATCGGCTCCAGATGCGCGTCGGCCGGAAGCTCGAAGGAAAAGCCGAAAAAGCCATTGGTGTAACGCGCAGGTGACAGATAGGCCTGTTCGGGATAATGTTGCTCGGCGGAGGCTGCGCTGGTTATTGACCCCGGGCCAGAGGGCGTCATTTGCCCGTTTAAGAACAACGGGCAGCTCAGGAAGCAACCGAGTACCGCCGCAACTAGGGCTTGCAAGCTCATCGCGTTCCGCGTGGTTTTATTGTTAGCTGTTCGCGGTTAAGAGTCAATGCAGCCGGACCGAGTTCATCGCGAAATGAGTCATGTTTATTTCGCCCACCATATCAGTTTCACTAATAAGCACGGCCGGGTTCCCGCTGTTTCCCGCCGTCCCGTCGGGTACAATCAAGCGGTAACGGTGCGCGCCTCGTCCGCAACTGCCGACCTGGCCTACCGTCTGCAAACTTGTCCACGGAGAGTACATTCCTGAGCGCCGCTTTCAGTCTGATGTGCAGTCTGCTGGTGGAACCGCATGGGGTGCGCCACTACCTGAGATCTCATTTTCTGGATCCGACGTTTAAGGGCCTCTATCACGCCAACGCCTTCGACATGGCGTTGCTGATTCCTTACTTCGTCGTGCTGGTGCTGCTGGCTTTTTATGGCATGCACCGCTATCAACTGGTTTACCTGTACTACAAGTACCGGAAAAATAAAGTGACCGAACCGGAGTCGCACTTCGCCGAATTGCCCCGGGTCACCATTCAACTGCCGATTTTCAACGAGCAGTACGTTATCGACCGGCTGGTGGAGTGCGTCTGCAAGATGGAATATCCACGCGAAAAGCTGGAAATCCAGGTGCTCGACGATTCCACCGACGAAACCGTGGAAGTCGCGGGGGCTGTGGTGCAGCGTTATGCGGCGATGGGTCACAACATCACTTATCACCATCGGGCCAACCGCGAAGGCTTCAAGGCCGGTGCGCTCGATGCCGGCCTGAAGGTATCGAGCGGCGAGTTCGTGGCCATCTTTGACGCCGATTTCACGCCCCAACCCGAGTGGCTGATGAAGGTGATCCACCATTTCGCCGACCCGGCAATCGGAATGGTGCAGACGCGCTGGACGCACCTGAACCGCAACTATTCCTATCTGACGCAGGTCGAGGCCATTCTTTTGGACGGCCATTTCGTGCTGGAGCACGGCGCCCGTTCGCGCGCGGGTGTCTTCTTCAATTTCAACGGTACGGCTGGCATGTGGCGGCGCAAAGCCATCGACGACGCCGGTGGCTGGGAGCACGACACCCTCACCGAAGATACTGACCTGAGCTACCGCTCACAGTTGAAAGGATGGAAATTCCGCTATCTGCAGGACGTGGAGTGCCCGGCCGAACTGCCCATCGAGATGACCGCGTTCAAGACGCAGCAGGCGCGCTGGGCGAAGGGCCTGATCCAATGCGCCAAGAAGGACTTGCCGAAGGTGCTGCGGGCGAAGGTTTCGCGGCGCGAGAAGATGGAAGCCTGGTATCACCTGACCGCCAATATCAGCTATCCGCTGATGATCGTGCTCAGCACGCTGCTGCTGCCGGCAATGATCATTCGCTTTTATCAGGGCTGGTTCCAGATGGTGTACATCGATCTGCCTCTGTTTCTGGCTTCCACGTTTTCGATCTCGAGTTTCTACCTGGTTTCGCAAAAGGAGCTGTTTCCCCGAACCTGGTATCGCACGATTTGGTATCTGCCGCCCCTGATGGCATTGGGCATTGGATTAACCATCACCAACAGCAAGGCAGTGCTGGAGGCGCTCGCCGGCCATCAGAGCGCATTTGCGCGCACCCCAAAGTATCGCGTCGTCAACAAAAGGGACCGGGCCATTGCGGCAAAAAAATATCGCAAGCGTCTGGGCTGGGTCCCATATATCGAGTTGTTGATTGGCGCATATTTTGCCTTGACGGTCTGGTATGCCATTGCAAATGAAAACTACATCACGGTGCCGTTTTTGTTCCTGTTCGTCTTCGGATACTGGTACACCGGCCTGATGTCGTTGCTGCAGGGCCGCTTTGACAGCCTGGTGCGCGAGCGCGGCGAGGAGCACAGTGCCAAGCCGTTTCCGGTTGGCGTGTAGTCGCTGGATGTCGAAACCGGTAGAGGAAGCCCACCTGCCGTCCAATCTGGAGTTCAGGTATCCCCGATCTGATATTCTGAGGTCCGGTGATTAAGCTATTTTTTGCACTTCTGGTTCTGTGCACCGCAGTGCTCGTCATCGTGGCACTGGCAATCCATTTTCGCGTCAAGCGGCATCTCCGGCAGGATCAGATGGATGCCCAAGTCCGGGCGGTAATTGAAGACGCTGCGGAAAGCACTACCGAAGAGAAAACGTCATAATCAGGTTGTCTTGGCCGCGAGGAAGAAATGTTAAAAGCTGCACTACATGCCGACGCAAATGTCTCCGAATCATCTTCCAGCTTGATTAAGCAGGCGGGCATCGTGATTGGGGCCAGCGCCGTCATCGCCGTCTGCGCCCGGCTGGTCCTACCTCTTCCCTTTACCCCGGTTCCCTTGACCCTGGCGAACTTCGGAGTGTTGTTGATCGGTCTTACGCTGGGAAGCCGGCGCGGTCTTGCCGCCGCCGCGCTGTACCTGGCGTGGGGCGCTATGGGCTTGCCAGTGTTTAGTCCGGTAGGTCCGGGAGGCGTGGCCCAGTTGTTCGGTCCTACGGCTGGTTACTTGTGGGCATATCCGGTGGTCGCCTACGTGGCAGGATGGATCGTAGAGCGCGGGCCATTCGGATTTTTGCGCAACGTGATGGCTGGTGCGATTGCCGAGGTGGTACTGTTCGCCGGAGGTCTCAGTTGGCTGGCGACAATGACGCACAGTTGGCAGCGCGCTGCAATTTTCGGTTTGTATCCGTTCCTGGTTGCTGAACTTCTGAAAGTGACAGTGGCCGCCGCAGCCGCTCTTCGTTTGCGTCGCAGCCTGTAAATAAAAGGCTTGGACGCGGACTCTTCGACGCTCAGGACAGGCTGTGAGGGTCCGCTCAGGAATGTACCCCAGCGTCACTATTTCTATGCACCTCAATTCCTCCGAGAACGTTCGCGAAATCACCGTTGCGCATAGTCCCGACTCCGACGATGCCTTCATGTTTTATGGCATGGCAACCAACAAAATTCGTGTCCCAGGGGTGAAGTTTACCCACACGCTTTGCGACATCGAAACTCTCAATCGCAAAGCCTTGGACGGCTTCTACGACATCACCGCGATCTCGTTTCACGCCTATCCCTACATCCAGAACAAGTACGCCATTATGCCGAGCGGCGGAAGCGTCGGTGAGGGCTACGGTCCCATGATCGTGGCTTCGCATAATATCCCGCTGGACGAGATTACGCGTTGCAAAATCGCCGTGCCCGGCACCATGACCACCGCATATCTGACGCTCAAGTTGTTTGCGCCCGAGATCGTCACCGAAACCGTTCCCTTCGACGAAATCATTCCCAAAGTGCTGGAGGGCAAGTACGAAGCTGGACTGATCATTCACGAGGGCCAGCTTACCTTCAACCGCGAGGGACTGCACCGCATCTTGGACATGGGCAAGTGGTGGCACGATGAAACCGGCCTTCCGTTGCCCTTGGGTGGCAATGCTATTCGTCGCTCTCTTGGCCCCGAACTGATCGATGCCTGCTGTACGGCTCTGCGTGACAGCATTCAATATGCTCTCGATAACCGCGAAGAAGCCCTCCAATACGCCATGCAGTTTGCTCGCGACCTGGATCTGCAGATGGCGGATAAGTTCGTGGGCATGTACGTCAACGAGCGCACCCTCGATTACGGCAAGGATGGCCGGGCAGCAATCACCAAGCTATTGGAGATGGGCCACCAGGCCGGCATCATTCCGCAGAAGCCCAATGTGGAGTTCGCCGGCGATGCCGCAGTTACCGCCAAGAGCTAGGGCCCTTTCGGGTAGGGACCGCGCTTCAGCGCCGCGTCAGCTGCGGATAAACGAACCGCTTAAGGGGCCGGGGTCACCCAGCGATGGTGTCGCCCGTCACAGACAGGCGATGAAATCTGCGCTAATTTGATCTGTAATGGGGAGGTGTGTATGGCCGCGCCTTGGGCACATCGTTACGCGCAACGCACAAAAACAGCCAAGAGTTCCATCATCCGCGAGCTCCTGAAGCTCACGCAGCGTCCGGAAGTGATTTCCTTCGCCGGCGGTCTGCCCGCGCCAGAGATTTTTCCGGTGGAGCGTTTCCGCGAGGCTTGCCAACAGGTTCTGACAACCAACCCCTCGATCGCGCTGCAATACGGGCCAACCGAGGGCTACCGTCCCCTGCGCGAACTGATCGTGGCTCACATGGCGCGGTACGGCATTATCGCCACCGTCGATAACATCCTCATCACCTCGGGCTCGCAGCAGGCGCTGGACTTGATCGCCAAGCTGCTCATCAACCGCGGCGATCGCATTCTGGTGGAGTCGCCGACGTACCTGGGCGCGCTGCAGGCCTTCGATCTGATGGGCGCCGAATATGTGACGGTTCCCACGGATGACGACGGATTGCAGACCAGCGAGATGGAACGCGCGCTTCGTTCCGGACCGAAGTTCATGTACATCCTGCCGAACTTTCAGAATCCCGGCGGTACCACTCTCGCGCGCCCACGACGTGACGAACTGGTGCTGCTCTCCGACAAGTACGGGATTCCGATCATCGAGGACGATCCCTACGGGCAATTGCGCTACGAGGGCGAGCACATTCCGCCGCTGGTGGTGCTGGATCGCACCAACTTGCTGCGCGATAACGGGTATCTGTTGGGAAATGTGATCTACCTCAGCACCTTTTCCAAGGTGCTGGCGCCGGGGCTGCGGCTGGGCTGGATCGTCGCCCCGCCCGACGTGATCACCCACCTGGTGCAGTTGAAACAGAGCACCGACCTTCATACCAGCAGCTTCACGCAAATGGTGGCCTACGAGGTGGCTCGCGACGGCTTCATGGAGGAGCACGTGAAGCTGATTCGCAAGGTGTACAAAGAGCGTCGCGATGCGATGCTGGAGGCCTTGCATGACTACTTCCCGCCCGAGGTCTCATGGACGCACCCTCACGGCGGCCTGTTCCTTTGGGTCACGCTACCACCGGGAATCGACACCATGAAGCTGCTGGACACGGCTTTGCGCCAGGACGTTGCGTTTGTGCCCGGTGAGCCATTCTTCCCGTCGGGACAAGAAACCGGCTCGCACATGCGGCTGAATTTCTCAAACGCGCGTCCCGAACAGATTCGCGAGGGTATCCGCCGTCTGTCCATCGCCGTGGCGCATGAACTGGAGCACTGCGCAGCTGCTGCCGTGGTAAATGCCTGATGCGATGCTGTCACGCCACGCTGTATCACAGGTCACTGCCAAGCCGTCCGGTTGAGGTGGAAACTGTAGATAGCCGTTGAGTGGCCTTCGTGTCTCCAAGGCCGTACGCAGTTCTTCCCATAACCATGAGGCAGCTTATGTTTGCCGTCAGGCTGGTTCAGCTCATCGAAACGCACGCCGATAAGCTTTCTGAAGTGTTAATCCGCAAACTGAAGAATGCTGATGAGTGTCGTGAGTTCCTGGACAAGGTCCCGGCTCACGAACTGAAGCACAGGACCTATGAAATCTATCGCCATCTCGGCGACTGGCTGCTGTCCAAGACGCTATCGGAGGTCGAGGAGAGATACATCGGTATAGGGACCAGGCGGGCCCGCCAGGGTGTGCCTTTCAGCGGGGTGATGTTTGCCATCCAGACCACCAAGCATGTCCTGTGGGATTATCTGTTGCTGGAAGGCCTGCTCGAACCGGAAGACCTGATTGGCGAAATGGAACTCGTGCGCTCTTTGGGGCAGTTCTTCGACCGCGCGCTTTACTACGCTGCGATCGGCTATGAACAGGTGTGGAAGAGCGAGCCAGACGTGGCTCCTTCGCCCCATGTTGCTGTGCGCCGCTGATCGGCAGAGATTGCGTCGCGTCGCCATGGGGATAACCAGGACCCTCAGTTCGCCTCGCCCCTAATCCCTACCCCTGGCCCTTAGCGCCTGCTTCTAAAACGAGAACAGCATCTGCAGATCGATGCGACGGTTGGCTGATCCTGACGAGAACGGCGGCCCCGCGAGCGCATTCGATGTGCCGAAGATCGGCGACTCAAGATTGCCGATCGGAGGCGCATAGTTAACGTTGTTCAGCAGGTTGCGCGCGCTGACGCTGAAGGTCAGGTTGTAGCGGTGCGTAGTCTCGTTTCCGAAGTTGAACGGGCTGCCACCCCCGCCGCCAAGTCCGCGACCGCCAAGTCCACCGCCTCCTCCTCCACGCGGACCACCCCCGCCTCCTCCACCCCGCTGACCACCGGCACTATGACTTTCCGTCTTGGGTCCCAGTCCAAATGTCTTGCTCAGCCGCAGATTCAAGGTAAACAGGCTCTGGCCTGTAGCGTAGTTGATAGGGACTATGGGCTGGCCCGGAATCGGCACGGGATTGAAGGTGCCGTAGGGCGTGACCTTAATGCCGGGACCCGGCGTGCTGGCAAGTGCCGGACGATCATTAAAGATCGAGTCGCCGTTTAGATCCTGCCCCACGATGATGTTAAAGGGCGCACCGGAGTTCGCGAGGATAAACGGACTGAGGCGAAAGGCGTAGGGCAGAGAAATAGTGCCGCCAATGACCGCGCGATTGCGAACGTCGAACGCCGCGCGGCCGTAGTCCTGCATGGGATCGTACGAGTTCATGATGAACTCCGCCGAACTGGAGCCACCGCCAAAGAAACTGCCGCCTCCACCACCACTGGTACTAGCTCCCAGATCGCTGTTGGAAAAATTGAGCGAATAAAAGCCAAACAGCGAGAGCTTCGTTCCTACGCTCACACGTCCGTTGACGATCATTTGATTCTGCAGGAAAACCCCTTCCGTGTTGTACTGATAAATATTGGTGGTTCCTCCTAACGGGCGAATACCGCTGGTAGGGTCGGACGGATCGTACGTTCCCGGCAGCGGCGCGTTGGCGTTGCGCAGGAAGAGTTGATGTTCTCCGCGCGAATTTAGATAGGTGACCGACACCGTCGCATTCTTGGTGACCTGCCGCTCGACACTGAACGCCGCCTCCAAGGTGTAGGGTACGCGCAGATTGGGGGAAACCTGGTAAACCGTGGGCGAGTTTGTCGCCAGCTTGCTCAATTCGCTGGGCGGAAGAATCTGCGGATAGAAATCTGGTTGGGTAACGGTGTATTGCTGTTGCGTGATCCCGTTCAGTCGCTCCGCCTGCAGCAAATAGTTGTAGGAAAAACGGTCGTAGAAGATCCCATATCCCCCGCGTAGCACCGTCTTGGGCGCTGCCTTGGAGTGGCCGAGTCCCCACGCCAGGCTCACCCGTGGCACCCAATCCCCCTGGTACGGGATGCCGGTCTGGGTTTCATAACGCAAACCGTAGCTGAGCGAAATGTTCGGCCGGATTCTCCATTCGTCCTCGGCATACAGACCGACATCAATCATGGAGACGTCCGAGAGCGGCTGGCCGGTAATGATGGAAAACTGGCTGGCGCCGCCGCCTTTCGCCCGGATTTTTGCCGGCGTCCAGAGCTGTTGCAGGCCGATCTGCGTGATCTGATATGCGTTCAGCGAGGGGAAGGTAAATTGCCCGTTGAAATTCGAGTCTTCGTTGCTGGAGTACAGCGTCCCTCGCAGCCGTCCGCCAAACTTGATGAAGTGACGGCCATGCGCGATGGAGGTGTAGTTCTGCAGTTCGTAGTGATCCTGGTTGCTGTAAACCGTGCCTTCAGGGCTGCCTCCGCCGTTGAAGGCCCCCAGCACATTCAGAGTTGGTTGGTCGCTGATGGGAATCTGGTTGCTGCTGTTGCGGATGTACTGGAAGCGCGTCTCGTTCACCATGGTCGGGCTTAAGACCTGGGTGTCGCTGATTTGCACCGTCTGTTCCGTGCTGTGGGAGTTAAAGCCCTGCGAAGGCAGCGAGAACTGTCCAACGCCCTCGTTGTCCTGAGTATTCCGCACATACTGATAGCGCACCGTCAAGGTGTTGTTCTTCGAAAGCTGGAAATCGGCGCGCGGGCTGATATTCAAACGCGTCGAGGGGCTGGGAACCGTCGTGTTGTACGGAACGATCTGGTAATTGGGATTTAGTACCTGCGCCACGACTACGCTGACATTGTCGATGTTGCGTTGTTGCGCCGTGAAGAAAAATGACGCCTTCTTCCCCAGCGGCCCGCTGAGGTTGCCGTTAAAGATCTCCGAGTAGTAGCCCGGTTCTTCGGTTACAAACGGATTCAGCGCATTGAAGGCCGAAGAATTGCCGTTGATCATGACCTGGCCATGGAACTGGTCCGTCCCCGGCTTGGTGAAAATCTCGATTCGTCCATAGCCCAGCTTGTCATATTCCGCAGAGAAGGGATTCTGGTTGATGCGGATTTCGCGGATCGCAGACTTTGGAGGCAGCTCTCCCGCAGTAAATCCATCGACATAAATCTGTCCACCATTCGGCCCCGCCGACGGGCCGGCGAGCGCCTGCAACTCCGACGCCAGCTCGTCAGGATCGTCGGAGAGGGCGTCGAGGTCCTGGCCTTTTAAAACTAGCGTGCCGGCGCTATTTTGCGGGCTGACATCAACCGTAGGAGTCTCCTCCTGCACTTCGACATTCTGCTTTTCCACGGCGATGGAGAGCGCGATGTCAAACTGCTGAACCTGTCCCCCTGTAACTTTGACCGCTTCTTCCTGATCAACCGCAAAACCTTTTGCCGTCGCGGTAACGGTGTAATCTCCGGGCGCCAGTCCCCTGAATTCATACACCCCTTGAGAATTAGTGGCTACTGTGACTGACTTTCCGTCGGCACCGGTCGCTGCCACGGTCGCGTTGGGAATGACGGCCCCCGAGGGATCGACGATCCGGCCACGCAGAGTGCCCGACGCAGTTTGCGCCGGCATGTTGGCCGTAAGAATCGCGAACAAAAGAACAGCGAGAATGGCACACATGCGCATTGGAAATATTCCTACTCTCATGAACCGCGGAGCTATGGAGTATCTCCCATCGCGCCCGCTACGCCTCCTGTGGACAAATTCCATGGCGAGAGAATGGTCCCCGCCTGGCTGGGCGCAGCGGTGAGAATCGGCTCAACGCCACTCAACAGAATGATTGCCGTCGAAGGCGAGTTGGCACTCCCCTCTGTGGCCACCATCATCAGAGCATCGCCTTTCTGCAAATTGGCGAGCGCAACCTCGGGCATTCGACTCAGCATTTGTTGGAAGTCTGGCGGGCCGCCTGAGCGCTGTCCTTGCCCATTTCCTGGCGATGGCCCCTCGGCGTTCGCTGTCCTCGGCGATCCGGCTGCCGCGCCGCCGCCCAGGCCGCCAGACGTGATGCCTTTTAGGCGCATGGCAATGCGTTGCGCCATCATGGGCGGGAGTTTGTGAAGTTGCGAATCGGCGGTTATTTTCAGGGTTACCGGGCGTTTGGTTGCTAGGTCCATCACGGTAACCGAATTATTTCCCTGATCGGTTGCGACCACCGTACCCGCGATATTGCGGAAGGTGCCCGAAACAATTTCGTCGGCCACCAGTTCGCTACCGTCAGCACTGCGCGTTCCGCGTGCGCGAAGTTGGTCGCCAGTCTTGATCTGGTTTAGCGTCCCCGGCTTGGCATCATCAAACTTCACCGAGTCCGGCGCGTAACGGCGAATGATGGTGTTCTGCGAGACATGAATCGTAAGATCCTTTGCCGGCAGCGTGCCAGTAGGAATCTTGATCGTTCCAGTTCCGGCATCCACCGACTTCACCACGCCTCCAACACCGTGCTTCTGCCACTCCTGGCGATCCTGCTCCTGCTTCTCGGCGATGTCGGCCTTCTTCATAACAATCGCTGTCGTGGCCAGGACCGACTTGCCATCCTCTGCAGCATTCCCACCGGCCAGAAGCCGATCGCCCACTTGCAAATCTTGCACCTGGACTGGAGATGCACTCTTCAGGTCAGTTTGACCAGGAACGCTTCGAACTAAGCGCGTGGACGGTTGGATGATAACGTTGACCTCTGATCCCGTATCGGTTGTAACAGTGATGGTATTGCCAGTGATTGACTTGATCGTCCCCACTGCCTTCACTCGTGATTTCGCCGCCGTTGTCGATTGAGTTCCATCTTCTTGCGCGGCGGCGAACAGTTTGGGCGCAGCGAACAGAGCGATAAAAACTACGACTAGGAATACTCTCAGAATCGCAATGGGTCTTCGCTTTGGAGTCACGGCGGACATTTCAGGACAATAACCACCTAAACACACCCGTGGTAGCACGGTTGTTAAGAAAACATAAGTTTTGTAAACCGCTTATGGGTAAGCAGAATCGAGGTGTGCTACCGATTGTTCAGCGCGCACAAGCTTCGCGCGCACAGGCGATTTGAACGTGGGATCGGCGGAATGAATCAACGCGCAGCTCTACGCCGCAGGGAAGGCGCGACAATTTCCCAGCTCAGAATAGGCGGTAAGCGGCTTTGCAACTCTACTTGTCGCTCACTAGTTGCTGAGCCAAATACGCACCGACTCCTATTTCCTTGATGGCATGAATCTGGGCGTCCAGGAAGTCGGCGTGGCTCTCTTCATCCTGGATCATCCGCTCGAACAGGTCCTTAGTGCCGGCGTCGCCGGCTTCGCGGCAGATCTTTGCCGCCGCGTTGTACTGGCGCACGGCATCGGCTTCGTCGGCATAATCAAATTTCAATTGCTGCTCGACGGTGGCGCCCACCTTGGGCGTCAAGGGGACGTTGATGGCCGGCGTCCCGCCGAGGAAAATGATGCGCTCGATCAGTCCTTCGGCATGGTGCATTTCTTGGATGGCCCGCGCCTTGGTGAGTCCGGCCAGCCGGCGATAGCCCCAGCTCTCGCACATTTCCGCCTGTACCATGTACTGCGCAATGGCCGTCAACTCCGCGCTAAGGGCCGCATTCAACTGCTCGATGACTTTTTCGTTACCTCGCATCTGCACACTCCTTCCACTTCCAAAGGGTCGTCTTATTCTACGGGAAACTCTGCGAGATGCGTCACAGCAAAGCGTGACGAGGAGTGCCGGCCCTACTGCGACATCAGGTACTCCATCTCGCGCTCGATTTGCGATATCTGGATTGGCGAGATGCCGCCCTTCTGCAACGCGTTATTGAGCCGCGGCAGCTCCGTGCTCTTCAGCTTGGCCCACTCCGCAATGCGCGCTTTGGCGGCCTCATCGGACTGTTTGTACACCTCGATGGCTTGCGATGGCGCCGTCCGGTCGCCACTCTCCACCACGCGAAGCGCCGAAGCCAGGCCACTGTTTGCAGCATCGAGTCCCATCATCGAAGGGCCGCTTCCCTTCTCGATCTTCCTGCTCGCCGCCTGCAGCTCTGAAACTTGCTTGAGCAGTTCCGGCTGATGGCCGCCAAGCTTCTGCTGCACCTCGTCGAGACGTTTCTTCACCGCGCTGATTTCAGCCATGGCCCTCCGGCTGCGATGCACCTCTCCAAAGATTTCCAGCCCGAGACGAAGCTGTTCGTCTAACTCGGCCAGAGTCGCGGAAGATCGCGGATCCATTTCCACCTTCAAGTTCTGGGTGAAGTTATCGCCATCAACTATAAGTTTAAGTTGGTAGATACCTGGCGTAATGCGTGGGCCTTGGGGCGCCCGATAACCTTCATCTTCCTCGATCTCCCCGGGGCTTCCGGAGCTGCTCCACCGGAGGTCCCAAACAAAACGGTGCATGCCGGCGGCGTTTTCCAGCACGACGGGTTTGGGCAGCCAGCGTGGGGCAATGGGCAGCGGAGGATACGTTGGCTGCTTTGCATCGCTTGCAAAGCGGCGCACCAATTTCCCGCTGGGATCGTAAATTTTCAACGTCACCTGCTTAGCCGGCGACTTCAGGTAGTAGTCGAGCACAGCCCCGTCGGGCGGGTTCTTCGCCGCAGGCTCTTCCGGAGGCAGCGGTGAGCCCAGGAAGACATCGTTGTCAACGCGAATTGCCGTGGCCGGCTGATAGAGCCGGACGGTCCCACTCTGCGGCTGGTTCGCAATCTGTCGCAGGGGCGTGATGTCGTCGAGAATCCAGAAGGCCCGTCCGTGCGTGGCCACAATCAGGTCATCGCCATGAATGCTGATGTCGCGGATGGAGGCGACAGGCAGATTCAATTGCAATGGCTGCCAGTGGTCCCCGTCATCGAACGAAACGTAGATACCCAACTCCGTTCCCGCGAAGAGCAAGCCCTTCTTCTCCGTGTCCTCGCGAACCGCGTTGACGAAAGATTGTTTGCCCATACCCTCCGCGATCGGCTGCCAAGTCTTGCCGTAATCCCGAGTGCGATACATGTAGGGACTGAGGTCGTCGAGCCGATGGCAATCTACTGCGACGTAGGCCACGGCGGGATCGAAGCGCGACGCCTCGATCATGGCGATCTTGCTCCAGTCGCCGACGCCGTCCGGCGTCACGTTCTGCCACGTCTTACCGCCATCCCGAGTGAGATGGACCAGTCCCGTGTCGCTGCCCGCCCATATCTCATCGGCTTCCAGCGGCGAAGGCGCAATGCTGTACACCACGCCGAACCCTCGTTCCTTCGCGTTCTGCACCGTGGCAGGTCCGGCGGGCTTTTCGCTTGCGAAGTTCAGCGCAGCACCGGTAAGGTCGGGACTAATCCTCTCCCAGTGCAGGCCACCGTCGGTAGTCTTCATCACGTACTGCGTTCCCAGATAGAGCGCGTTCTTCTCCAGCGGCGAGAAGACGAGCATCGGCGTCCATGGGTCGCGATACTTGCGCTCGTTGATCTCGCTGCCGAAATTAGAAGCTGGCCACGGAGTAATGTCCTGGCTCAACGAGGTGCGGCGGTCCCAACGCACCACGCTGCCGTAAACACCGGTAGCGTAGACGATGTTCGGATCGCCGGGATCAGGGGCCAGCCATCCGCTTTCGCCTCCGCCGACCATAAACCAGTCGCGCGCTGTGATCTGTCCATGATCGGTTCGGCTCAAGACCGCCGCGCTGCCGCTGTCCTGTTCCGCGCCGTAAACGTGATAAGGAAATTCGTTGTCGGTGATCACGTGATAGAACTGCCCGATCGGCTGATTGAACCAGGAAGACCACGTCTTACCGTCGTTGAGGCTGATGGATGTCCCCTGGTCGGTGCCAACAATCATGCGCGAAGAATCCTTGGGATCGACCCAAAGCTGGTGGTAGTCGTCGCCGCCCGGCGCGCCACGCACAATGGAGATGCTGTTGCCGCCATCGTCGGAACGGTAGAGCGCGATATTCGGAATGTAAATGACATCGGGATGGCTGGGGTCAATGGTGATCCAGTTGAAATACCACCCCCGGCTGGTGAGGCGCGGATCGCTGTTGGCGAGCGTCCAAGAGTCGCCGCCGTCGTCAGAGCGGTAGAGCCCCGACTTCTTGCCAGCATCCAGCAACGCATACACACGCTTGCCGTCCGGGGCCACGGCAACGCCTACTCTTCCCCAATCCCCATCCGGCAATCCGTGGCCGGTCAGTTGGGTCCAGGTCGCTCCGTTGTCGGTGGAGCGATACAGCCCTCCGCCCGGCCCTTGCAGCGGCGCATAGGTGCTCCATGGCGGACGGTGCGCGTTCCAAGTGCCAGCGAGCAAAATGTTCGGAGCATCCGTCGCCATCGTCAGGTCGGAGACGCCGATGGTGGGTCCTTTGTCGAGCACGTGAGCCCAGGTGTTTCCTCCGTCCATCGACTTGTAAACGCCGCGCTCTTGATTGGGGCCGTAGGCGTGACCCAGCACTCCGACGTACACAACGTTCGCATTGTGAGGATCAACCACGATGCGGCTGATCTGGCGGGAATCGCTGAGACCGATATTTTTCCAGGTCGCGCCGCCGTCCTGCGACTTGTACACGCCGTCGCCCGAGGACAGATCGGTGCGAATGTCCGACTCGCCGGTGCCGGCGTATATGACATTTGGATTGGAAGGCGCCACGACGAGTGCCCCGATCGAGGCGATGGGCTGACCATCGAAGATCGGCGTCCACGTCACGCCGGCATCGGTCGTTTTCCAGATACCGCCGCCAACGGAGCCGAAGTAGAAAATCGCTCCATCCCCCGGCACTCCGACGACGGCAACCACGCGGCCACCGCGGAATGGGCCGATCATTCTCCATTGCAGGCCGCCGAAGAGGTCGGGAGAAACGGATTGAGCAGCGATGGGACAGCTCAAGGCAACTGCGGCGACGAACACAAGCAGAAATTGGCAAAGACGGCTGACGGAAAGTCTCAACTCAATTGTCCCCGGCACGAATGTGTTCAGATAGATTACACTTTCGCGTGAAGTCGTGGGAAACAGTAGGCAGACAAACGTCGTTAAACCGGGCTGCGAAAAGCGAATCCGGCTCGGAGCGACACGTTGCACCTTTTCTCATGCTGCGTTCTTCCTTAATTACAATCCGACGAGGCGTGGTGCTAGACGCGATGCAAACTTTGCTCTTAACATCTGCAGTCCTGTTGTTCTCATTTCTACCGTTCGTTCCTCCCGCGTACGCGCAAACGATCGATACCAAGTTTCTCGCCGAAATGCATTGGCGAAATGTCGGGCCGTTTCGCGGGGGCCGCACCCGTGCAGTCTCGGGTGTGCCACCCCAACCGAATGTTTTCTACATCGGTGCGGTGAATGGCGGGGTGTGGAAGACAACCGATTTCGGCCGGACGTGGACGCCTATCTTCGATCGCGAAGCAACCGGCTCGATCGGGGCCATCGAGGTAGCACCCTCCGATCCGAACGTCATCTATGTCGCCAGCGGGGAAGGACTGCATCGTCCCGACCTGTCGGTTGGCGATGGAATCTATAAATCGACCGATGGCGGCGCAACCTGGACGCACCTTGGGTTGCGCGATGGCCAGCAGATTTCGCAGATGGCTATTGATCCCCACGATCCTAACCGGCTATTCGTCGCCGTCGCGGGACGCCCTTACGGCCCCAACCCGGAGCGCGGGATCTATCGTTCGACCGACGGCGGCCAGACCTTCGAGAAGGTGCTCTACAAAGACGAGAACATCGGGGCCGGCGATGTAAAGATCGATCCGTCGGACCCGAACGTCGTTTATGCCACATTGTGGGAGGCGCGGGAGGGGCCATGGGAGAATGGCGAATTTAGCGGCACGAACGGAGGTGTGTTCAAGTCAACCGACGGCGGCCAAACTTGGCATTCTCTGGCAGGAGGGCTGCCGAACGGCATCCTGCAAGCCTACGTTGCCATAGCGCGTAGCGATCCTAAACGGCTCTTCGCTGTGGTTGCGACCAAGGACAAGATTGAGCTCTATCGTTCCGCCGACGCAGGTGACACATGGACAATCGCGACCACGGACTCGCGTCCCAGAGGCCGCATCGGCGGCGGCGATTTACCCGTGCCGATGATCGATCCGAAGAATCCGGATGTGCTTTATATAGCGAGCACAGTCACCTGGAAATCCACCGATGGCGGCAAGACCTGGGGTGGTTTTCGCGGTGCTCCCGGTGGTGATGATTATCAGAACATCTGGATCAATCCCAACGATTCCAATACGATCATCCTGACGAGCGATCAGGGAGCCATCGTTACTGTAAACGGCGGCGAGACCTGGAGCTCCTGGTACAACCAGCCGACGGCGCAGATGTATCACGTGAACGCCGACAATTCTTTTCCCTATCGCCTGTGCAGCGGACAGCAGGAGAGCGGCTCGGCTTGCATTTCCAGTCGTGGCAACGATGGCGAGATCACGTTTCGCGATTGGCATCCAGTGGCGGCGGAAGAATACGGCTATGTTGTGCCCGATCCGCTCGACCCCAACATTGTGTTCGGCGGCAAGCTGACGCGTTATGACCGGCGCACCACACAGGCGCAGAACGTGATGCCGGAGTTGGTCCCTGGGCCGAACTTCCGCGTGGTACGCACCCAGCCAATTGTGTTCTCGCCAATTGATCCGCATCTTCTTTACTTCGCGTCGAACACTTTGTGGACTACCCGCGATGGCGGACAGACTTGGAAGCAGATCAGTCCTGACCTCACCCGCAAAATCTGGGACGTGCCTGCAACCGTGGGCATCTTTCGTAGCGACCCGTCGGCCCAGTCGAAGCAGCGAGGAGTGATCTATGCGGTCGCGCCGTCGCCGCTCGACATCAACCGTATCTGGGCGGGTACGGACGATGGCTTGATCTGGCTGACCACCGATGGCGGCGCCCATTGGAGCAACATCACACCGCCACCGCTATCGGCATGGCAAAAGGTTTCCGTCCTCGAAGCCAGCCACTCCGATCCACAGGCGGCATACGCTGCTATCAACACGCTGCGACTCGACGATCTGCGGCCACACATCTATCGCACCCGTGATTCCGGCAAGACCTGGACCGAGATCACCAGCGGCATTCCGGAAAACGAGAACGTGAATTCTGTCCGCGAAGATCCCAAACGCAACGGTCTGCTGTTTGCGGGCACCGAGCGCGCGGTGTACGTCTCTTTTGATGAGGGCGATCGCTGGCAATCGCTGCGCCTGAACATGCCCGCGACCTCGGTGCGCGACTTGACCATCAAGGACAACGACCTCGCGGTGGGAACGCATGGCCGCGGCTTCTGGATCCTCGACGACATCACGCCGCTGCGTCAGTTGGATGAAAAAGTTGTTGCCAGCAACGCGTTTTTGTTCGTGCCCGAGTTGACCTATCGAGTTCGCTGGGACACCAACAGCGACACGCCTCTGCCACCGGACGAGCCCGCGGGACAGAATCCTCCCGATGGAACGATCTTCAACTATTACTTGAAGTCTGCCGCGACTGGCCCGGTTACGCTTGAAGTCCTCGATAGCGCGGGCGGGATGGTGCGGCGGTACTCCAGTGCCGATCCCCTTCCTCCGCCTGACCCTGAGCTGTCCATTCCGGCGTATTGGCTGCGACCGCCGCAAACCTTGTCCAGCGCGGCGGGAATGCATCGTTTTGTCTGGGACATGCACTACGCGCCGGTGCCAGGGATGAAGCCTTACTATCCGATGACTGCGATTCCTCGCAACACCGCTCCGGCGCCGACTTCGCCATGGATCATGCCGGGCAAGTACAGCGTCGTTCTCACGGTTGACGGACAGCAGTACACGCAGCCGTTGGCGATCGAGATGGACCCTCGCGTCAAGACCTCGGCCGCCGATTTGCAAAAGCAGTTCGAGTTGTCGAAGCAAATCTATGACGATTTGCTGGTCTTGCAGCCGGTGGTGGACAGGGCGGCGTCGGCGCTGACTAAGTTGAAGTCTATGCGCGAAAAGGCGAGCGGATCGGAAACTGCCAAGATTGACGCCGCCATTCTGGAATTGCAATCTCTGGAAGGAGCGGGAGGACGCCGCAGAAGGGGGCCGCAAACTGAGAGCCTCTCTGGAGTGCGCGGCTCCCTTATGGAATTGTTGTCTGTGCTGCAGGAAGTGGACGCAGCGCCAACCATGCAGGCGACGCAGGCCGTTCCTAAGGTACATCAGTCGACGACATCGCTCTTGGAGCGCTGGCAGCAGTTCGCGAGCAAACAGTTGGCGCCGCTGAAAGTGCAGTCCTGAAAGGCTAATCCGCCAGCAGCGCCTTGGCGATTTCGCGCCACTCGTGCTCCAGCGAGCTTTGCGGAGGCTCTTTGCCGGCGCGACCGTACCAATAGGAGGCATTGGAGGAGTCGCCTTCTTTGCGATGAAGATAGGCGTGGACCCACGCGGCGCGGGGACTTTCGTCCTGCTGCGCCGATTCGTGGGCCGTCTTCCAATCCCCCTTCGCGTCCCACCACAAGGCGGTGAGCGCATGATCCAGCGCTCGTGGCGGACCGTCACGCTCTAACGATTCGCGGAAGTCATCGAACGTCATGTCCCTATTCACGTTCACAGCGTAGAGTATCGCAGATCGCGAAAAGAAAGTTTGCTTTCATAACATCCCGCGCGTTTCCAGCGCCGGTTCAGTGCAAACCCTCGCGCCTCGTCGCCGTCCAACCAGAGGCAAGAAATTATGGGAGACGAAGAATGGCTAACCAAAAATATGTTGTAGATGCGCTAGAAGACTTGATTCAGGTTGCCCGCGATGGGCAGAACGGCTACCGTGACGGCGCTGAACATGCGAAGGACCCGCAGCTACGCAGGTTCCTGGAGTCCGTGAGCCTGGCGCGGGCCAAGTTCGCGGGAGATTTGGAGAGCTACGCGGTGCACCTGGGCAAGGGGGACGTCGACCGCTCTGGCAGCGTGAAGGGCGTGATTCAGCGTGGCTGGACCGACCTGAAGGCGAACCTGGGGGGCGGCGACGATTCCATTCTGTCGTCCATGGAAAGCGACGACAGCTACTCCAAACACCGCTACAAGAAGTACGTCAACGACAATAAACTTCCCGACGATGTTCTCGAAACCATAAGGATCCAGCAGCACACAATTACCGCAACGCTCGATCGCATTCGCGTCATGCGGCAGAATCGAAAAGCAGCCTAAAGGATTCCACCCACGGACCACGCGGATGTCGGTTTGCGCGTCATTCGCGTCGTTCGTGGTCCGGTGGAATCAGTTTGCTTAATCCGTCCAGGCAGGCCAACCCTGACGATTGCGCTCAAAATCCCACTAACACCGGCTCGGGTTGTAACTCTATTCCAAACTCGTTCAGGACTCCGGCTTGAATTTCGTCTTTCAGAGCGATGATGTCGGCTGCGGTGGCGCCGCCGCGATTGACAATTGCCAAGGCGTGCCGCCGCGAGATACCCGCCGCGCCCTTGCTGTAACCCCTGGAGAATCCGGCCTGCTCGACCAGCCAGGCGGCGGGCAGCTTGCGAAAGCCGTCGCCAGCGGGATAGCTGGGCAGTTGCAGTCCGCGTGACTCCACACGCGCCGATAGCTCTTCGAAGAAAGACTGCGGCACGATGGGATTCTTGAAGAAAGACCCGGCGCTGCGCGCATCCTCATCGCCGGGAACGATCAGCATGGCCTTGCGGTAGCGGATTTCGCACACCGCTGCTCTGACTTCCGCCAGAGTCGGATCGCCTGTGCTCGAGGCGAAGAACTTCTGCAAATCGGCGTAACGAACACTCGGCTTTCCATCCTGATGCAACGCGAACGATACTTGCAAGATGATGTAACGGTCGCGCTCCGTGGTATTGAAGATGCTGGAGCGGTAGGTGAAACTGCACTCCGCGTTAGAGAGAATCTCGATTTGCAAAGACCGTAAGTCGAGAACTCTCACCTCGCGAATGGTCTGGGAGACTTCCTGGCCATAGGCGCCGACATTCTGTACCGGCGTGCCGCCGACCGTGCCGGGAATACCGCTCAAACACTCCAAACCGGCGCAGTTGGCGTCCACGGTTTGTGCCACCAGCGTGTCCCAATTCACACCCGCACCGGCAATGAAAAGCGGATTTTTGCGCGGCGGCGTGCAGCTTGACGAGCCGGAGATCGCGACCTTGAGCACCACCCCGGGGAAGCCTTTATCGGCGATGACGAGGTTGCTGCCACCGCCAAGCACGAACAATGGCAACTGACGCGAGCGGGCGAACTCTACCGCTTCGATCACCTCGGCTTCACTGTGGGTTTCGGCGAAATAGCGCGCCGGGCCGCCCACGCCGAGCGTGGTGAAGGGAGCCAGAGCAACCTGTTCGCGAATGAGCATAGGCGCAAAGCCAATATATATGCTCAGGCAAGTTGCGGGGACGTCAGTCCTTCAGGATCTGGCGGGCGATGACCAGCCGCTGAATTTCGCTGGTACCTTCGCCGATGGTGCAGAGCTTGACGTCGCGGTAAAACTTTTCGGCGGGATAGTCCTTGATAAACCCGTAGCCGCCGTGAATCTGCACTCCTTCGTTGGCGCACTTCACCGCGACCTCGCTGGCATACAGCTTCGCCATGGAAGACTCCAATGTGGTCTTCATGCCGGCATCTTTCATCGCGGCCGCGCGATAAGTCAGCAGGCGGGCGGCATCTATTTCCGTTGCCAGGTCGGCAAGCTTGAACGCGATTGCCTGGAACTGACTGATCGCCTGGCCGAACTGCTTGCGCTCTTTGGAGTAGTTCAGCGCGGCTTCATAGGCGCCTTGCGCCATGCCCAGCCCCAGCGCCGCGATGGAGATGCGGCCCCCATCCAAAACTTTCATCGCATCAACAAATCCCTGGCCTTCCTGACCCAGCAGATTCTCGGCAGGAATTTCGCAGTCTTCGAAGATCAACTCGGAGGTGTCGCTGGCCCGCAGACCCAGTTTGTTTTCCTTCTTGCCGGAGCGGAATCCCTTCGTGCCTTTTTCCACCACGAACGCCGACAGCCCATGGGTGTGCGCCGTTTTATCGGTCACCGCAACCACGACCGCAACGTCAGCGTAGTGGCCATTGGTGATGAACGTCTTGGTGCCGTTCAGCACCCAGTTGTCACCCCGGCGCACAGCCGAGCAGCGCGCGCCGCCCGCATCCGAGCCTGCACCCGGCTCCGTCAGGCCCCACGCCCCGATGAATTCGCCGGTGGCAAGCTTGGGAACATATTTCCGTCTTTGCTCCTCGTTGCCGGCAATGAAGATGTGATTTGAGCACAGCGAAGTGTGCGCGGCCACGATGATGCCTACAGACCCGTCCACGCGCGAAAGTTCTTCGACCGCGGTGACGTACTCGACGTAACCCATGCCGGCGCCGCCATACTCGGTGGGAAAAATGGTGCCCATCAGGCCCAGCTTGCCCAACTCTTTGATGGTCTCCAGCGGGAAGGTACCGGGTTCGTCCCACTTCATCACGTTGGGCGCAATCTCGCGCTCCGCGAAGTCGCGCACCATCTTCTTCAATTGCAGTTGTTCGTCCGAGAGCTGGAAATCCAAACCATTCCTCCAAATAGTTAAAGGCGTGCTCCACCCACCCCTTCAAATCATCGCAACATCCTCGCCATGTGTTGCGTGCCCTGCACCAACCCCAGCGACCAGTTCGCACCATTGATAAAGAAGTTCGGGAAGAGCCCGATAACCACTGTGCCGACTGCGGTGATGGTCAACGCCAAGCGCATCGCGGGGCTGGTTCTGACCGGCTCGGCATCGACGGGCTGGCGCATGAGCATCGAGTTGGCAATGCGCATGTAATAGTAGAGGCCCACCACCGAATAGAGTACGCCGATGGCAGCTAGCGCGTAATGGCCGGTCTGAATGAGCGCCAGGAAGATGAAGTACTTGCCCCAGAAGCCCGCCAGGGGCGGAATTCCAGCCAGCGAGAGCAGGAAGATCAACATCAGGATGGCTTCCGTCGGCGCCTTGAAGTACAGGCCCGCGATGTCATCGACCGTGTCGCCGATGATGTTGCGCCGCCGCAGCGACGTGATCACCGCGAACGCCCCCAAGTTCATGAAGGTGTACACCAGCAGGTAAATCATGATCGCCATAATGCCGGTGGAATTGGTCTGGCCGTCGCTGGCGATCAGGCCCAGCAGCATGTAGCCGACGTGGGCAATGGAAGAGTACGCCAGCAGCCGCTTCAGGTTGTCCTGCGTGATCGCCGCCAGGTTGCCGCCGGTCATGGTCGCAATGGCAACGAAGATCAGCAGTGGAACATACATCGGGCGCAGCGGATAAAGTCCGAAGAGGAAGATGCGCAGCAGCATCGCCCATGCGGCGGATTTCACCGCCACCGACATGAATCCGGTAATGCTGGTAGGCGCCCCTTCGTATGCATCGGGTGCCCACTGGTGGAACGGTACCGCCGCAATCTTGAACAGCAGTCCGGTGGTGGTGGCCAGCAGCGCAAAGATGACCACCGGATCGTTCGGCCGGGTTGCAATCACCTCCTGTAACTTCTGGGCAATCTGCCCCAGGTTGGTGCTGCCGGTCAATCCGTAGAAGAGCGACAGTCCATAGGCGAAGATTCCCGACGAGAATGCGCCGAGCAACAAGTACTTCAGCGCAGCTTCATTCGACCGCTTATCGCGCCGCAAAAAGCCCACCAGCACGTAGGTCGAGATGGCCATCAACTCCAGACCAATGAAGATCAGCACGATGTCATAGCCGGCGGCCATGCACATCATCCCAACCACCGAGAGCAGCAGCAACGCGTAGAACTCGCCGTGGTTCTCGTGCTCGATCTCGAGATAACGCATGGACATCAGGATAGCGATGCCCGCGCCCACCAGAAACAGATAGAAGAAATAGATGGCGAAGCGATCGACCACCAGCGAGCCCATGAACCCGGTGAAGGTGGCGATTGCGATGCCTTGCTTTTCCGCGGCGTGATAGACGAGATGGAGCTTGACCACCGCGACCGACGAAAACGCCACGCCGATCAACGCGGTAATGGCGTTCAGGCGCTTCCACTGCTGCGGCAGCATCAGGTCGATCATCAGGATGCCGAGCGCGAACACCGTCAGCAGTAGCATCGGCAAGGCGAGCAGGTAGTCGGCGCTTGAGTAAGACAAGGAAAACGTTGTCAGCGAGGTGGTCACTAGTTCATCCTCACTTGCCGAGTACGGCCGGAGCCGCCGCTAAATTGGCTTTCACCGTATTCACAGGAACTGGCTTTTGCGTTGCCGCCACTCCCGGCTTCTGCCCGTCTCCGGTGGTTGCAGGCTTCTGCGTCTCTGGCGCTCTAGGCGCTTCGGGCGGCGGAGTTGCCGCCTCCGGATTCGGATTCACCGGCTGAGCCGCCAGCACTGGCTTAGTCAGTCCGGGATAATCAGGGCGCACGGTTGCGACCAGGTTGTTGACCGGAGTCGCGAGAATCTGGAAGAACGGCTTGGGATACAAACCAATCCAGAAGGCGACGATCACCAGCGGAATGAACGTGGCCAGTTCCCTTCCCGAAAGATCCAGTAGCTTCTCGTTTTTCGGATTGTTCACCGAGCCGAAGAACACGCGCTGGTAGAGCCACAGTAAGTACGCCGCGGCCAGAATTACTCCCGGCACCGCCCAGGCAGCCCACACCTTGTTCTCCATGAATGTGCCCTGCAGGATGGTGAACTCGCCGACAAACCCGTTGAGCAGTGGCAGTCCCATCGAAGACATAAACATGATGAGGGTGATGGTGGCGTAAACCGGCATGACGTTAGAGATGCCGCCGTACTCCGAAATCTCGCGCGTGTGCCGCCGTTCGTACAGAATGCCGACAATCAAGAACAGCGCGCCCGTCGAGATGCCGTGGTTGATCTGTTGCAGCACCGATCCGCTCAGCCCCAGCGGGCTGAGAGCGAAGATACCGAGCGTGCAGAAGCCAAGGTGGCTAACCGATGAGTACGCCACCAGCTTCTTCATGTCCTTCTGCATCAGCGAAACCAGCGCGCCGTAGATGATGGCGATCAGCGAAAGCACGATCACGAACTGGCGCACCCATGGCGTCATCGCGACCGCGGGGAAGAATGGCAGCGAGAAACGGATCAGACCGTACGTCCCCATCTTCAGCAGAACGCCCGCCAGGATGACGGAGCCGGCAGTTGGCGCTTCCACGTGAGCGTCGGGCAGCCAGGTGTGGAACGGGAACATCGGCACCTTGATGGCGAAGCCGACGAAGAACGCGAAGAACAGCCAGATGGCCGCGTGCCCGCCGATCTTCGGCGCCGTGGCGTAGAGATCGGGCAGGTAGAAGGTGTACACGCCGGTCAGGGTGTGGTGATGGAAGTACAGGAACAGGATGCCGAGCAGCATCAGCACCGAACCAAACAAGGTGTACAGGAAAAACTTAATCGCGGCGTAGAGCTTGCGCGGGCCGCCCCAGATGCCGATCAGCAGATACATCGGCACCAGCATGGCCTCCCAGAAGACGAAGAACAGGAACATGTCGTTGGCCATGAAGACGCCGAGCATGCCCGTCTGCAATACCAGGAACCAAACGTAGTATTCCTTCACCCGCTCCTGGATGGCGTTCCACGACGACAGAATCGAGACGGCCCCGAGCAGCGTCGTCAGCATGATGAGCAGGAACGAGATGCCGTCGATGCCGATCACGTAGCCGGATCCGATGGACGGGATCCAATTGTTGGGCGCGCCCTCGACGAACTGGAAGCCGGCGCGGTCCTTCAGCGCCCAGAACCACGGAATCAGCGGCAGCGACACCGCAAATCCCAGGAAGCCGAAGATGTTGCCGATCCAGCGTATGGCGTCCTTGTTCTCCTTCGGCACCAGCATGAGGAGAATCGCGCCCACCAGCGGCGTAAATAAAATTATCGAAAGAATGTGGTTGTACATTTTTTATAGCTCTCAGCTCCGAGGGGTGCCCCACCCTTGTCGCCGTCTTTTGGCGACAGGGTGGGTCTCTACCACCTGACTACGTAATAAAAAACAAAACCCACCAGCCCGGCGACCATCACCAGCGCGTACCACTGCACCAGGCCCCACTGCACCAGACGCACCGGATACGAAGCCAGCCGCGTCACCATGGCCACTCCGTTTACGAAGAGGCCGTCAATAATCCATTTGTCCCACAGGACAGACAGAGTGCCGCTCATGCGCGTGGACCACCCTGCACCGTTGACCGCGCCGTCAATCACGTTGGCGTCGAACTTCCACATGGCATCGCCCAGACCCATTGCACCCAGGCGCACTGGTCCCACCTTCTTGCGCCCAGTGAACACCCAGTCGTAGATCTCGTCCACGTACCACTTGCGGAAGAGCGTCTTATAGAAGCGCGGCGAGATCTCTTGAATCGGCTCTTTGTAGCCTTTGTCGGCCTTCTTGTAGGCGCGCTGCGCCAGGAAGCAGCCCACCACCGCCGCGCCCACCGAGGCGAACATCAACGTGTACTCCATGGGATCGGTGTGCTCCACCTGTTGCTCACCAGCGGCCACCTGCGCTACCTTGCCGCCTTCTTCCAGTACCACCGCTTCTTTGGCGAACACTGGCTCGAGGAATTTCTCGAAGCGATTCGAGCCGCCGAGGCTGTGCGGCATACCGAGGAATCCGGCGCCGATCGAGCAGATCGCCAGGATGACCAGCGGTACCGTCATTGTCTTGGGCGATTCGTGGATGTGGTGCTCCACCTCGTGATTCATGCGCGGCTTGCCGAAGAACGTCAGATAGATCAACCGGAACATGTAGAACGAGGTCATCAGCGCCGTCAGAAACGCGATGTACCACAGATACCGGTAGGCGCCCGCTTCGCGCGACCACGTCTCCCAAAGAATCGCGTCCTTGGAGAAGAAGCCCGCGAAGCCCGGAATGCCGGTGATGGCCAGCGTCGCAATTAACATGGTGCCAAAGGTGGTCTTGATCTTTCCGCCAAGCGCGCCCATGTGCTGCATTTCCTGCTGGCCGCTCATGGCGTGAATCACCGAGCCGGCCCCAAGGAAGAGTAGCGCTTTGAAGAACGCATGCGTGAAGACATGAAAGACGCCCGCGGCAAATGCGCCAACACCGAGCGCCAGGAACATGTATCCCAACTGCGAGACCGTGGAGTATGCCAGCACGCGCTTGATGTCGTTCTGCACCAGAGCGATGGTCGCGGCAAAGATCGCGGTCAGCGCGCCGATGATGGCGACTGTCTTCATCGCATTCGGCGCCAGCACGAACAGCGCGTTGGAGCGCGCCACCATGTACACGCCCGCAGTCACCATGGTCGCGGCATGGATCAGCGCCGAGACCGGCGTCGGGCCTTCCATCGCGTCCGGCAGCCAGACATACAGCGGGAACTGCGCCGATTTGCCGCAGGCACCCACGAAGAGCAGCAGGCAGGCGGCGGTGATCACTGGATCGCCGATGTGAAACTGTCCGCTGCGCGCCAGCAGGTTGATCTTGGTGTACTGCATCGAGCCGAAGTACCACGCGATAGTGAACATGCCCAGGATGAATCCGGCGTCACCGATGCGGTTGACGATGAATGCTTTGTTCGCCGCAGTCGAGGCGGAGTGGCGCTGGAAGTAGAAGCCGATCAGCAGGTACGAGCACAGGCCCACGCCCTCCCAGCCCACAAACATCACGGCATAGTTATTGGCCAGGATGAGTGTCAGCATGGAGAACATGAACAGGTTCATGTAGCCGAAGAAGCGGTAGTAGCCGCCTTCATGCCCCATGTAGCCGATGGAATAAATATGGATCAGCATGCCTACGCCGGTCACGAACAGCAGCCAGATGCAGGAGAGCGGATCGAGCAGGAAGCCGGCATCGGCACGGAACTCGGCGGTGCGGCCGCCGTGTATTGGGTAGGTCAGTGAGGCGTCGCCGGTGCCCATCCAGGTGTACAGCACTTTCTCGAAAGGCTTGCCGGGATTGGCGGCGCTGTAGCCCGTGTACTGCCACACGGCGACGCACGCCCACGTGAACGCCAGCACGACCAAGCCGACGCAAATGCCGTTCACCGCCTGCTTCGACAGCTTGCGTCCAAACAAGAACATGCAAACCGCGCCGATGGCGGGAAACAGCGGAATCAACCAGATGTGGTCAAGAAAGAACATGTGAACTCTCGGCTCTCGCCTCGAAGCTGTCAGCTATCGGCTGTCAGCCGTCAGTAAACTTCGCCATTCGCTATTCGTTTTTCGTCCTTCGCTTTTCGCTTGAGGATGAACTGAATTGGTCTGTCATCCTGAGCGCAGGCGCGCCGCTTTTGCGCGCCGGAGTCGAAGGACCCCTATCCTTGCGAAAAAACTTCCTTCGCCGCGTTTGTCATCTCGAGCGAGGCGCTTTAGCGCCGAGTCGAGAGACCTGCTTCTCTGCCGTCCCCGGGGGACTCCGGTTCCTTTATCCCGCCCACCCAGCGCTGAAGCGCTGGGCTATCTTCTTCCGTCCCGCTTCGCGGGACTGGAGCATCGTAACGCGGACCAAAATTCCAAAGAACCGTTAATGGCACATCGGCCAAACCCAAATCTCAAAGAACACATGCGGACAAATCGTCCCAACCCAAACTGACAACTGGCTACTGGCTACTGACAACTGCCTTTTCACCACTTCAACAGGTCCACTTCGTCCACGTTCACCGTTTCCTTGTTACGGAAGAAGGCGATGATGATGCCGAGTCCGACTGCGGCTTCGGCGGCTGCATCGGTGATCACGAAGATGGCGAACACCTGCCCGTGCAATCCCCATAACCGTGAGAACGCCACCAGGTTCAGGTTCACAGCATTCAGGATCAATTCAATCGACATCAGAATGATGACCACGTTGCGCCGCGTCAGCACCCCGATGGTGCCGATGATGAACAGCGCCGCCGCAACCACGAGGTAATGCATAGTGGTGATCTCTGTCATACGTTAACTCTCGGTCTCCGAACCCTTGGGCTTACGCGTCTTTTGTCTGAGGCCGTGGACGAGCAACCGGTCCGTCCGCACTTTTACCGTGATTGTGGTCCACACCGGACCGACGCTCACAGATACCCGGCTACCGTACGATGGCTTCAGTTCGAACTTGCTCTGTGCCATGCGGCCTCCGTTCAAATTCTCTTTTTCGCCATGACCACCGCGCCCACGATGGCCACCAGCAGCAGCAGCGACGCAATCTCGAACGGCAGCATGTATTGGCCGTACAGCCAGACGCCAATCTGCTGCGTGTTGTCGCCCTCGAGCCCGCGATAACTCTGGTAAAACGCCGACGGAAACACGCCGCGACCCGTGCGATAGACAAACGCCAGCAATCCACCGAGCGCCAGCGCGGCAATCGTTGCCACGATCCACTGCTTGTTGAACTGGTACTCCCGGATGTTCTGCTCTAGGTTCACCAGCATGATGACGAACAGGAACAGCACCATGATTCCGCCGGCGTAGAGCACGATCTGCACCGCAGCCACGAATGGCGCGTACAGCATCAGGTAAAAGCCGGCCAGCGCGAGCAGGGTCACGATCAGCGACAGCGCCGCGTGCACCGGATTCCGCCGCGTGATCACCGCGATGGCCGACACGATGGCTGTGATCGCCAGAAAGTAGAAGAAGAATGGTGTGGCGACAGATGTCATATCAGCACTTAGCAATTAGCATTTAGCAACTAGCAATTAGCAAAACCCTAACCTGTGTCATCCTGAGCGAGGCGCTTCAGCGCCGAGTCGAAGGATCCCTATGCTCACAAAGAACTACAGTTCCAACCCAGACTGACTACCAGCAACTGACAACTGACTACTGGCAACTGGGAACTGCCTCACTTCGCGTACTTCACCGGCTCCGGCCCGCGCTCCAGCGCCGCCTGGTCCAGCACCATGCCCTCGCGGCTGTAGAGCGCCATCTCGTAATCCTGGGTCAGCTCCAGCGCATCGGTCGAGCAGGCTTCCTCACACAGGCCGCAGAACATGCAGCGGCTCACGTCATAGGTCCACGACACGACCTCTTTGCGCTTGGTGGCCGGGTTGCGCTCGCCCTTCACCACGATGAGTTGCTCGGGACACGCCAGTGCGCACAGGTTGCAAACGATGCACAACGATTCGCCGGTATCGGGATTCGAATTCAAGCGCGGCTGCCCGCGAAAGCGCTCGAAGATCACCGGCCGTTCCAGCGGATACTGCTCAGTGATCGCCTCGCTGGGTGGTTGATAGTGAAACGTCACCTTGAGGCCCTTTATCAGGTCAACCAATAAGATTTTGCGCACCAGCGGAGCCAGTTTCACTGCAGCACCCCCGTGATCGCGGCCGACAGTTGCGGCATCAGGCCCCAAAGCGCGGTGGCAATCAGCACGCCCAAGCCGGTCGGCAGCAGTACCTTCCAGCCCACCTTCATGAGCTGGTCGAAGCGGTAGCGCGGGAACGTCCCGCGGTACCAGATGTACAAGTACATGAAGAAAGCAACTTTCACGACAAACCAGTAAATGTCTTGTACGCGGACGCTCACCGCCGGCACCAGAAGCACTAACCCGACAAATCCCAGCAGCGCACCGAACGTGCCCAGGCCAATCGTCTGAATGCGAAACTGCGGGATCTTCGGCATGCGAATGGTTCCTAGGAAGCACATGGCCGCGAGCACGAAGAATGTCAGCGCCGGAAGAAACGAGAAGGCCATGTTCCACGTGGAACCGCCCAGCCACGTCGGGAAGGGCCGCATCCATCCGCCCAGCCAGAGCGTCACCGCAATCGACGACACCGCAAGCATGGCCGAGTATTCCGCCAGGAAGAACAGTGACCAGCGAAAACCGCTGTACTCGGTGTGGAATCCCGCGACCAGCTCCGACTCCGCTTCCGGCAGATCGAAGGGAGCGCGGTTGGTCTCCGCCACCATCGCGATCGCGAACACCGCAAAGGCGAGGAAGCCGAGCGGGAAAAACTTGAAGATGAACCAGGTGTGCTGGCTGGCCTGCGCTTCCACGATACCGATCATGCTCAAGGTGCCGGTGCCCGTTTGCAGGCTGGTCATCAGCACGGCGGAGACAATCGCCAGCCCCATGGCAATTTCGTACGAGACCATTTGCGCGCTCGAGCGCAGCGAGCCCATCAGCGGGTAATGCGAGTTCGACGACCAGCCCGCCATGATGATGCCCAGCACGCCCAGCGACGACACGCCCAGCATAAAAAGAACGCCGATGTTCATGTCGGTGACGGCGTGGGTGCGGCCAAACGGCACCACCAGGAACGTCGTGAACGCGGTCATCGTCACCACCACCGGCGCGCTCCAGAACACCAACTTGTCGGCGTCGTGGGGAATGATGTCTTCCTTGATCAGCAGCTTCAGGGCGTCGGCAAAGGGCTGCAGCAATCCGTGCGGGCCCACGCGCATGGGGCCGAGGCGAATCTGCATGTGCGCCAGAATCTTGCGCTCCAGCCAATTCATGCACAGGACAGCCACCGAAACTCCGACGATCACCAGCAGGATATAAACCGTGGCCCAGAACAGGTTGCCCGCTTCACCTGGGGTCGTGCCCGTACTCAGATAGCCTTTGATGTACTCGATCATTAGCGGTCCACCTCCCCGAGCACAATGTCGAGCGTGCCGATGACCGCCACCACATCGGCCACCAGCAAGCCGCGCACCATCTTGTCGAGGGCTTGCAGATTGACGAACGATGGAGGTCGCACCCTTATGCGATACGGCTGCGTGGAAGCGTCACTCACGATGAAATATCCCAGCTCGCCTTTGGGCGCTTCGATGGAGTGATAAACCTCGCCCACCGGCGGCTTGATCACCTTGGGCACCATGGCCATGATCGGCCCTTGCGGCAGCCCATCCACCGCCTGGCGAATGATGCGCGCCGCCTGGCGCATCTCCTCGATGCGCACCAGGTACCGGTCGTAGGTGTCGCCGTGCAGCCCCGTCGGAATCATGAAATCAAAGTCTTTGTACGACTCGTACGGCTGGGCCTTGCGCAGGTCCCACTTCACGCCGCTGGCGCGCAGCACCGGCCCGGTGACGCCCAATGCGATGCAATCTTCCGGATTCAGAATGCCGACGCCCTTGGTGCGCTCCACCCAGATGCGGTTGGTGGTCAGCAGCTCTTCGTATTCGTCGAGCTTGGGCAGGAAGGCGTCGCAGAACTTCTTGCAATCCTGCTCGAAGCCTTCATAGGCTTCGTAGATGCACCCGCCAATACGGAACGCATGAGTGGTGAGGCGCGCGCCGCAATACTTCTCGAAAATCTTCAGCACTTCTTCACGATCGCGGAAGCAGTAGAACAGCGGCGTGATCGCTCCGATGTCGAGGGCGTGCGTGCCCAGCCATACCTGGTGGCTGGCGATGCGGCACAGCTCCGTCAGAATGACGCGAATGTACTGCGCCCGCGGCGGGGCTTCCACGCTGAGCAGTTTCTCGACCGCCTCGCAGTAGCCCAGTCCATTAGAGACCGCGGCGACGTAATCCATGCGGTCCACATAAGGATTGAACATCGCATAGGTGCGGTTCTCCGCAATTTTCTCTACGCCGCGATGCAGGTAGCCGATGACGCACTCGGTGCCCAAGACCTTCTCGCCGTCCAGCTTCAGGATGACGCGCAACACGCCGTGCGTGGACGGATGCTGCGGCCCCATGTTGAGAACGAGTTCTGTCGCATCCAGGAAGGTTTCGTCCTTGGTATCGAGGTCGAGATAGTCCGTGCGTTCGCTCATTGTCCACTCTCGATGCCCAGGTTGATGTGCACCCATTCCTGGTCCTGCTGCAGAATCGGGTAATCCTTGCGCAGCGGGTAGCCCTTCCATCCATCCGGCAGCAGAATGCGCTTCAGGTCAGGATGCCCGTCGAACTCGATGCCGAACATGTCGAAGACCTCGCGCTCCAGCCAGTTGGCCGTCTCCCAGATTCCCACGACGGTGCGAAGACGCTCGCCGTCCTTGATCTGCGTTTTCACTCGAACACGCTGGTTGTGATGGAAGGAATACAGGATGTAAACGATGTCAAACTGCGCCTCCCGCTTGGGATAATGCACTGCGGTGATGTCCACGCAGTAGTCGAACATCTCGTCCTGGCGCATGCGCAGCAGGATCTCGTAAACGATTGAGCTGTCCACGACCAGGTACTTCTGACCGAGGTACGTGCTGGCCTCTTTGACTCCGGAGCCGTATTGGCTGCGCAGACGCGTGACCAGCTCGGCTTCCCAGGGCTCTGGCTTGGGGCCTTCGGGCTTTGGCACGGGCTTGGCAGCAGCCGGCTTGGCGGCAGCGGGGGCAGTTGGCTTTTCGCCGGTCGCAGGAACGGCTGGTTTAGCCGGCGTAGCGGGTTTGTCAGCAGCCGGGGCAGCGGCGGCGGGCTCGGCGGTCTTGGCCGCGGACGGCACCTCCGCCTTGGCAGCAGGCACACTCGTTGGCGGAACTGTTGGCGCAGCAGAACTTGGGGATGTTTCGGCGGACGCCTTGGCGCCCGATCCTGCCCCCTCACCGGACGCAACAGGTGCGCCCGCCGGGGAGGATGGTTCAGGAGAGACTGGGTCGGTTCCTTTGGTTTCTTCGGGCACTGCTATGCCTCGCTGAGGTACCCTTCCGCTGTTGTCAGCGACCTTTAATTTGTAACAGCTTCCGGGTCTTATCATCTTGTGCGAAGGTCACGCCACACTGTGATGATGGTCACATTGTGGCGCGAGTCCGACAAATTGGCGTCCGGGTGCGCGCCCGTGTCGAGTGCGCCAGATGGTTCTCCACGCTTTCAGCCCGGGTATTCTGTTTCGATTTGCACCCGTGTTCGCTTAGGATAACTCCAATCGGGCGGCACTCCGCAGCCATCCGACGCACCCGAATTCGTGTGTTAAACTTAGCTGGTTTCTCTACCTGATTCCAACAATCATGCTCTTCTCCAAAGAATATGTGGGCTATCTGGCGCGCGAAGTCACCAACAAGCTCATCGCGGGCGAGTTCATCGAAACCGCGGCGAAGCCGGAGGTGACTGCCCGCGTCAACGCCGCCCTGCTCGAAGAACTGACGCTGGAAGACCGCATCAACGACGAAGTCCGCATCATCCTTGAGACCTACGCCGACGAAATGAACCGCAGTGGCGCCAATTACCAGGAAATGTTCAAGAAAATCAAGAATGAACTGGTGCGGAAGTACAAGGCGGTGCTATGAGGCTCAGCCGCGAGAAGATCAACAAGCTGGCGCACGCGGTGGCCGACACCCTCGCCGAGCTGGACAACGTGGACTTCCTCGAGGACCGCAATAGCATCCGCCTGGAAGCTCGCCGCGTTCTGGAACTGTTGATGGCCCAGGAAGCCAGGATCGACGCTGCCGCCCGGCAGAAGATCGAAAGCCAGCGCCGCACCATCCTCGAAGGCTCCCAGGAATGGGACATCCTCTACCGCAAGTACTACAACGAAGAAGTCAAGAAGCTGGGAATCTAGCTTCAGTTGTCAGCCATCAGCTGTCAGCCTTCAGCCCGTGGAATCACCGACCCTCCAGTCCCGCTCCGCGCGACGGGTCAATTCCCGATAGCCCGAGTCACCGCTAGTGTGCCTCATCCTGGTTAACCGGGGACATTTCTATTTTGGAGAAGAGGGGGACACTTCTAATTTGGGTAATTATATACTTGACATACCACGACAAGAAGCCTATATTTAGAGCATGGAAAGCATAAAAACACTCCAAGAAGCGATCATCCACTTTCAGGATTTCGCCAACTGCTACAGGGTGATGGTAGAGCTTCGGTGGCCTGATGGCAAGGTGAAGTGTCCGCATTGCGGCTCCGAGAAAGTAACATACCTCGCCAAGAACCGCGTGTGGAAGTGCTACACCGGGCACCCGATGCCCAAGTTTTCGCTGAAGACCGGAACCGTGTTTGAGGACTCTCCGCTCGGCCTAGACAAGTGGCTGCCCGCTCTGTGGCTCGTTGTGAATTGCAAGAACGGAATCAGTTCATGCGAACTGGCCCGCGATCTCGGCGTAACGCAGAAGACTGCATGGTTCATGGCGCACCGTTTGCGCTTCGCATTGACCGACGGCGGATTTGGTTTGCTCTCTGGCGAAGTCGAGGCGGACGAAACCTTTATCGGCGGCAAGGCGCGGAACATGCACATCAGCGAGCGCAAGCGCCGCATCACAGGAACAGGCACAAAGGACAAGACCGCCGTCATGGGCATCTTGGAGCGTGGTGGAAAAGTTCGCACAATGGTAGTGCCGAGCCGCAAGAAGTCGGCGTTGCAAGCGGAAGTCAGAAAGCATGTCGAAGCTGGCGCGGCGCTCTACACCGATGCCCTGCTCTCATACGAAGGGCTGGAGGGCGACTACGCGCACTTGGTTGTAGATCACGCAGTCCAGTACGTTGACGGTCGGGTCCACACCAACGGGCTTGAGAACTTCTGGTCTTTGCTGAAGCGCGGAATCAACGGGACTTATGTAAGCGTGGAGCCGTTTCATTTGTTCCGGTATCTGGATGAACAGAGCTTCCGCTTCAATAACCGCGCCACACCGGACAATCCAATGAACGATTTTGACCGCTTCAAACTGGCACTCTCGCAGATCACAGGGAAGCGTCTAACATTGAAGCATCTCACTGGTAAGGATCGGGAGTCGGACACGGCGGCGTTCAACTAAAGCGACAGAGAAGAGGAAAACGGAAAGCCAGTTAGCCCTTGCGGGTTGCTGGCTTTTTTCTTTTTGTGCTGGAAACTTTGGATTTATGAAAGGGATTGGGGATCGAACTCTTAGGCACCGAAAGCACCGTCTTTAGTGCCTCGGTGAACCGCGTTGCCGCTTCCGGCCCTTCGATCATTTCTGCGTGTGCTTTCATGCCGTATAATCATCCGTTGGATAATTGCGCGTGTCACCCTTCAGTTTTCTTGGCAGAGGACCCAGGGCGACCCGACATAACCGTTCTGACGCAATACTCGATCTGACGCAAGAGCGCCTAGATCGGAGTATCGCGCCGTGGTTTGCAAAAGTCAAGTCGAGCAATTACTGAGTTCGCGTGATCGAAGCCCAGTGCATATCGTTTACATTGACGATTCGAAGCAGGACAAAATTCTAGATCGGCAGTTTCAGGTCATGGGAGCCGTCATCGTCGCTGATGAGTTTTTCTCTTCCATCGAGCAAGAGCTTGCCTATCTCGTGTATGAGCATATCCCCGAAGAAATCCGTGAGACTTGCGAATTTCACGCTTGCGATCTGCTACACGGCAATAAACCATTCAAGGAAATCCCCAAAGATGAAAGATTCCACCTACTCGGAGAGGGAGTGCGCGTTATCGAAAACTGGAACATTTCAATCGTGTATGGCGCTGTGGACATAGAAAAGCTACAGGATACCGACTTCGGAAGCGCCAATGAGGCAGATGTGGCGTTTCGCAGATGCGCACGGGCGGTCGAAGATTGGTTCCAGCAAAATGGTGGCTTTGGTGTGCTTGTTGCCGATAACACCACAGATCAAAAGACAAAGTATGCAATGCAGAAAGGGTTCCGCCATTATCGGCAGTTTGTTCGCTCTAGTCCTCCAACCCGTGGCGTGTTGGCCCACATCCATGATGACATGTATTTCGGAGACTCAAAGTTCTCTGTGGGGATTCAACTGGCAGATGTCTGCACTCTGCTAATCTCGCGGCATCTCGTCAAGTGTAAGGACACCGAGGAACTTTACAAGCGAATTGAGCCGCTAATTTTCAAGGGAATAAGTGACCATGAGGCACCATGACTACCAACGCACCGCAACCCAGCAGTCATCAGTTGGATATGTACATAGTCTTCGCCGGTGATACGGATGAGGAATCACTGCAAAGGATATTCCGTGGCTTGGCTCCAGCGGTAAAAGCCCGCGCTAGGGTCCACTTGCTGTTCCAATGCAACGGGGGCATAGCCGGACACGGAATAGCCCTATACAACTTCTTTAGAACGCTGCCCATTGACCTCGTTCTCTACAATTCCGGCATCATTTCGTCGATGGGCGTAATCGCGTATCTCGGAGGGAAGAAGCGCATAGTCAGTAAACATGCGACTTTCATGGTTCACCACATCTTCATGCACGAACTCCCTCAGGTTCCCGCCGCCGTTGTTAAGTCTCTGGGCGAAGCTATGGTCATGGACGACAATAGGGTCAAAGCAATTCTCCGTGAGCACGTCACCCTTAGCCCAGAAAGATGGGCAGAATTCGAGCACCGCAATCTTAATTTCACGGCGGACGACGCGGTAGCCTGCGGGATAGCTAACGAGGTCGGAGACTTCACACCTCCACTTGGGGGACCCCTTTATTCTCTTTGATTGCATGACTGGCTCCTTTTTCAGTACTGTATGATCGCCAAATGACCGAAAAGCCCTCGTCGCTGATGGATACGCGGGTCATTGTGCCGCTGACCGTGCGGGAAATCTTGGATGAGACAATCGCGCAGAAATTAGTCTAGATGGGCGTCCGGTTGTGGTTTGGGATTAGAATCCTCTCGCGACCCAATAAGACAATGGTTGGTTGCGATGCCAGCCTCAAAGAAACGTCTAACTTGATCTGCGGAAAGGTTGTTTTTCTTGGCGTACCAACCAATATCATTCAAGGTGGCTCGCAGCAATCCTTCGTGAATAACTTCGACTCCAGTAGCAATTGAGGGCAACTCCATGACGACCTCCGAGCGCTTTGTTGTTTGTATGGATGACGGGAAAGAACTGCACGCTCTCGCTGTCCAGCACTGGCAAGGAATAAGAACGCTAGCTGGAGAGAAGTCGTGGATTCCGACCATCATTAAGTTCAGATTGCTTAATGGAAACCATCTCAATCGTATTGACGACGATACATTCCAAATCGTCGAGACGGGCGAGATTGTCAAGCGTAAGGTTTGACGCCCGACTCCCTATGCCTAAGCCTAAGGCCCTGTCACGGCCCTTTGATTCTGACACTCAAATCGCGGTACGGTAAGTATATAATTACCCTAATTTGGGATGAGAGGACGAGTACATTATTTGACGAGTACACTATTTTGACCATTTTCGGTCTTGGAGGTAAGATTTTTTCCAAATGTGACCGTGGGTCAGTGCTGGGGTCGGGAACAGTGAACAGGTGGGGTGAGAAGGAGACCGGCCATGACAGACCCCCCGGTAATTTTGGAGACTCTGCCCTCTACAGTGGAGCGGGAGCCCCACACGGTATCATTGCCCAGCCGGCGGAGGTTCATGGGCACAATCGGCGGCGCAGCCGCCGCCGCAGCTACCGCTAGCGCCATTGGATTATCTCCAGCACTCGACTCTCCCGGCACCAAAGCAGAGGCAGCACCGCTGCCCACCGGCGCGGACGACCGCCGTGTGGCTAAGTCTTTTGCCCTGCGCGTCGGGGCAGCCACCCAAGAAGCCCGCATTCCCGTTCCCCCACACACCACCAACGGCGACGAGACGCGCTATCGCGACAAATCCGGCACTTATTCGAAAGGGCTGCTTCAGGACGGCTACGGGCGGGTAAATTTATACGCCTTCAATACCTTCAAAAGGGCCTTGAACAGCGGCAACCCCTCTGACTTTGAGAACATCATTCTCGGCGGCACCCGCACCCTGAACGGACCGCAAGGGGCGCTGGCTTTCGACCTGGAGGGTTCCGACGCCGTGCAGTTCGGCAATGCGCCTTCTCCGGCCAATCAGGAAAGTCTTGTGGTTGTTCCTCCGCCTCCCGCAATCGCCAGTGCAGCTTACGGAACAGAATTGGTGGAGTTGTACTGGTGCTCGCTGTTACGCGACGTGGCCTTCACCGATTACGCAACCAATCCAACGGCGATTCAGGCGGCGGCGGAGCTTTCCTCGATGCCTTACTACGCCGGCCCCAGAGATGACCACGGCCGGGTGACTCCCAATCTCCTGTTCCGCGGTGCCTATCCCGGTGAAACCCTGGGGCCGTCCATCTCGCAGTTCTTCATTACACCCACGTCGCTCGGCCAGCAGGAGATGAGTCAGCAGATGACCACCTACCTGCCGGGCATCGACTACATGACCGACCTCACTACCTGGTTTCAGGTCCAGAATGGCATTGACACTGGACTACGAAACCAAGAGGACTCGCAAGTGCGCTACCAGCACAACGGACGCGGTCTGGCCGCATATACCCACACGGACGTGCTGTATCAGGCGTACTTCGTTGCGTTCCTGGTATTGAATACCCTCGGCGTGCCCTTGAATCCTGGTAATCCCTATGTCCACTCCAGGACGCAGAACGGCTTCGGCACCTTCGGCGGGCCCGATATCGCGGCGTCGCTGGGGGAAATTGCCGCCCGGGCCTTGGATGTGGTCTGGTACCAGAAGTGGATTATTCACCTCCGCCATCGTCCCGAGTCCGCCGGCGGAATCGTCGCCATGATGAGGACCCGAGGCTGGGCAGCACCGATGCTAAGGTGAACGACAATGTTCTGCACTCGCAAGCCCTTCAGGCCAGCTACGACCAGTATCATAGCTATCTACTTTCGCAGGCATTTCCCGAAGGTTCGCCGCTGCACCCCGCCTACCCCACGGGCCACGGCGTCGTAGGGGGCGCTTGCATTGCCTTGTTGAAGTTCTTCTTCGACGGCAATTACGTGATTCCCAATCCCCTGGTGCCCACCAACGATGGTCTGTCGCTGGTGCCCTACACCGGTCAGGATAGGGGCCGGCTCACGGTCAATGGCGAGTTGAACAAGCTCGCGCACAACGTCAGCTTCGGTCATGGCGTCCATGGCGGAATTCACTGGCGCAGCGACTCCGACTGCTCCATGCTTCTGGGCGAAGCCTTTGCCATCAGCGTGCTTCAGGACAAAGCCCATACCTACAACGAGAAGTTCACCATCCGCTTCACCAAACTCGACGGCACCATCGCGACTATCTCCAACCGATAACTTCTGCCAGCGGGGCGGTTCGGTCCACCGGCCGCCCCAATGCCCGACTGCCGGGGCCCTATCCAAGCTTGTTGCCTGCTTTTGGCTAGGGCGTGGCGACCAACTTTTGCTAGACGCTAACCGCCAAACCGCAGGTCACTCCGCTCGCCCGTCGCGGCGGCTCGGTCGGAATGACAATATCGGAAGAAGTGAAATCCTCGGCCTTAAGCGACCAGGGGACGCACATCGCGCTCAATGGTGCGCTGCAGTGCGTCTTGTGCGACCTCAAGATCATAGCTGGACTGGGCGTTCAGCCAGAAGCGCGCACTGGTGTTGAAATAGCGCCCCAGCCGCAGCGCGGTATCAGGAGTTATGCCCCGCCGCTGGTGCACAATCTCTGCAATACGTGTCACGGGAACATGCAGATCGAGCGCCAGCCTGTTCATGCTGAGGCCTAGCGGCGCCATGAAATCTTCGCGCAGAATTTCCCCGGGATGAATAGGCGGAAGTTTTTCGGTCTTAGCCATGGTCCCTCCTAGTGATAATCTACAATTTCGACATCGTAGGCATCCCCATTGCGCCAGATAAAGCAGATGCGCCACTGGTCGTTGATGCGGATACTGTGCTGCCCTTCGCGATCGCCTCTCAGCGCTTCCAAGTGATTGCCAGGCGGAGACCTCAAATCGCGAAGTTCGGCGGCGATATCCAACTGCCGCAGCTTTCGCTGGGCCACCCGTTCGCAAGCCCGAAAGCGTTTGACTCGCTGCCGGCGGTGAAGCTGTTCGGTCTCCCATGATCGGAAAGACTTAATCACCTTTTCAGCGTATCACGGACTACGTTAAACGTACAGCGGGAAAAGCAACGACCGCGTTATGGCAAGTACCATAACTCTGCCCGGAGCTGAATGTGCCAGGCCGAGAGTCGAGCAGCACCCTCCGAACCCGGAAAGCGCAGCGCCTAGCGCGACGAATCTTGCAGATCATTACCGCAGTCGCGTTTTTACTGTCGGCTTTATATTGGCCGAGTACGAACGCAGGCCGTCTGTACCTGGTTGCTGTCTTCGTGATCCTATTCGTGGGAATGTCATTGCTTCGGAAGCGGCCGTCGATTTGACCCTTCAGTTCGTATAATCAACACGAGTCCCACCTGTGTCAGTCATCTGTAATCTGACGGACGACATCAAGCGCCTTGCCTCCGAGGACGACATCAAGCGCCTTGCCTCCGAGGTGGGCTTCGACCTGGCCGGCATAGCCGGAGTGGCCGACACCGCGGAGCACCGCTTTTTTCCCCAATGGATCGCCGCCGGCCGCGCCGGTGAGATGAAGTACCTCGAAGCGCGCACCGAAGGCGGCGAGTTGAAGCGCGCCTCGCTGGCCAACGCCGCTCCCTGGGCGCGTTCGGTGGTGGTGTGCGCCGTGAATTACAACACTGGCGAGCCCTACTCGACCCACGCCGGCACGACCGCTCAAGGATGGATCTCGCGCTACGCCTGGTCGCAACGTGACTATCACGACGTAGTACTCGGAAAGCTCCGCGCGCTCGAAGCGGGGCTGCTGGAAATCTGCGAGCGGCAAAAGATGCCCGCGCCGCGCACCTGGTGTTACGTGGACACCGGTCCGGTCATCGAGCGCATCTTTGCCCAGTACGCTGGGATCGGCTGGATTGGCAAGAACACTTGCATCCTGAATGAGCGGTTGGGGTCGTGGCTCTTCCTTGGCATCATGCTGACGTCGCTGGAGTTGACGCCCGATCTGCCTCCACCCGACCGCTGCGGCTCGTGCACGCGCTGTCTCGACGCCTGCCCGACCAACGCCTTCCCTGCTCCGTATCAACTCGACGCGACCCGGTGCATCTCTTATCTCACCATCGAGAAACGCGGCACGATTCCCGAAGAGCTAAGTTCCGGCATGGGCCGGCAGGTGTTCGGCTGCGACATTTGCCAGGATGTTTGCCCCTGGAACCGTGAAGCCCCGGTGACGAAGACGCCTGAACTTCAGCCGCGCGCCGCGCTGGTGAATCCCGATCTGGAGTGGTTGGCGGGCTTGAGCCTGAAAGAGTTTCGCGAGATGTTTCGCGGTTCGCCGGTGAAGCGCGCGCGTTTCAATGGCCTGCGGAGAAATGTTGCCATCGCGCTCGCTAACAGCGACGAAGAGCGCTTTTTGCCCGTACTCGAAGAACTGAGTCGCGATGAAGACGCGATCGTTGCGGAACACGCGCGCTGGGCCCTGCGGCGCTTGCGCGGTGAACTCCGAAGACCTTCCGCCGAATGACAAGCGCACAAATTCTGGCTATAAAGAAGGCATGAACGAAGCCCTCAGCCGGCGCCTTAGTCAGGCGCAGTTTGCCGACCCCATGCAGGAAGCTCTACTGGGCCTTCTGGTCGCAGCCCATACGCTGAATGACCTGATGGATGAACTTTGCGAAATGCACCGTATTACGCGCCCGCAGTACAACGTGCTGCGCATCCTGCGAGGGGTCCATCCCCGAGGGCACGCGCGTTGCGAGATCGCCCGGCGCATGATCGACCGCGCTCCCGATGTCACTCGCCTGGTGGACCGACTGCAGGCCCGTGGCCTGGTCAAACGGTCGCGGGGAAACGACGATCAACGCCAAGCCGTGACCATCATCACCGCTAAAGGGCTGAAGCTGCTGGCCAGAATGCAGCCCGAGATTGACGCGACCGTGGGCGCCCGCCTTAGTAGGCTCAATAACCAAGAGTGCCGCGAGTTGAGCCGCCTGTGCGGTCTGATACTGGAGGCGGATTCGGCGGAATGAAAATCCGATCGCCTCAACGTAGTGGGGCCCCTTGGAAAGCGTTTTACTGGGTTCCTTGACCAAGGCTTGAGGTACCGACTCCCAAATGAGAAACCCTCCCCGGCGGGAGGGTTCAGTGGTCTTGGCCGTACTCGGAAGCCCTGCGAAGCGACGCGCATGTGACCTGCTTCCGCGTGGCGCAGACTGTCTTACACGCGCTGCACGTTAGCGGCCTGGAAGCCCTTTGGTCCCTTGGTGAGGTCGAACTCCACTGTCTCGCCCTCGTTCAGGCTGCGATATCCGTTCTCCTGGATAGCCGAGAAATGCACGAAGACATCCTCGCCCGTAGATCTTTGGATGAATCCGTATCCTTTGGCTCCGTTAAACCACTTGACTGTACCTTTCTCTCTCACAAACTACTCCTTTCACCTGATGAACTTGGAATAACCCCTGCTGCGCGGACGTTCCGAGCAGAACCCTGAGGGAGCGGGATCGGAAGACGTCTCAACGTTACCGGGAAACAAGGGTTGCGGCTCAGTTCGCAGCTTTTCGGCAATGAAAAAGCCCCCTGAATCGTCCTGGCGGACTAATGCATCCGCGACAGAGCCGATCCCTGGAGCCCGTACAATGCGTGAAATTCAACCGCTGACAGAAACATCAACCCAAATCCGCGTTTCGGTTCGACCGAAAGCTCCTCTCTCACCCATTCCAGAGGGGAGCAGGAGATCATTACAGGAACTCGGCATTCTGGCAAGTGTTTTCATCACCGCGTGTAGATGCTCCAAGATATTGTCACCCCATAACTGCAACGAGACTTTGTCACCCTGTAAGGATGGTGACCTTGAGTCAGAAAGAG
>PLBW01000231.1 GCA_003135475.1 Acidobacteriaceae bacterium | reverse complement strand
CCGGCCGCCCCGCTTTAGCGGCCGTTACTTAAACGATAAGGGGTGACAGAGTCTCGTTGCAGTTAATACGACATTTTCTCGTTGCAACTACATCTTCCGCCGGGGCGCTTCTCACTGGCCACCAAGTGGCGTACAGTGTTGTATCTGCCCGCTGGCTCCAGGCAAGGCGGTCAAAGAGAACCTGCGATGGCGCAAGACACTCTCACCATCATCGACAATCGCACCCAACAGACCTACACGCTCCCCATCGAAAATGGCGCCATCCGGGCCATGGATCTGCGGCAGATCAAGACCGGCCCCGAGGATTTCGGTCTGATGACCTATGATCCGGCTTTCATGAACACGGCCTCCTGCCGCAGCAGCATTACCTTCATTGACGGCGAGCGCGGGATCTTACGCTATCGCGGTTACCCCATTGAAGCGTTGGCCGCGCAGTGCACTTTCCTGGAGGTGGCGTACCTCTTGCTTTTTGGCGAGCTCCCCACCGAGGCCGAGCTCACCAGATGGGCGAGTGAGATCACTCATCACACCGTGCTGCATACGGCCATCGAGAAGTTCATGGAGGGCTTCCGCTACAACGCCCATCCCATGGGAATGTTGGTGAGCACGGTGGCCGCACTCTCCAGCGTTTATCCCGAAGCCAACGACATCCACGACCCGGAGAACCGGCTGCACCAGATCGTGCGGCTGATCGCCAAAGCGCCGTCCATCGCCGCCATAGCCTATCGCCATAGCAAGGGTTTCCCCTGCGTTTATCCGGACAGCGAGCTTAGCTACACCGAGAATTTCATGAGTATGTTATGGAAGATGGCGGAGCCGAAGTACGTGGCCAATCCTGTGCTGGCCCGGGCCCTGGATACTTTGTTCATCTTGCATGCCGATCACGAACAGAATTGCAGCGCCAACGCCATGCGCTCGGTTGGCAGTGCGCACACCGACCCCTACCTGACCACTGCCGCGGCCGCGGCCGCCCTGGCTGGCCCACTCCATGGCGGCGCCAACGAAGCCGTTCTCCAGATGCTCGACGAGATTGGCGCCAAGCAGAATGTTCCCGCGTACGTGAAAAAGGTCAAGGCAGGACACGGCAAACTGATGGGCTTCGGGCACCGCGTTTACAAGAACTATGATCCCCGCGCCAAGATCATCAAGCAGACCGCCGAGCAGGTGTTCGAAGTGACGGGACGTAATCCCAAACTGGAGATCGCGCTCGAACTGGAGCGGATCGCGCTTGAGGACGACTACTTCATCAAACGCAAGCTCTACCCTAACGTGGACTTCTATTCTGGGATCATCTACCAGGCCATGGGCTTCACCCCGAAGATGTTTACCGTGCTGTTTGCCATTCCGCGCGTAGCCGGCTGGCTGGCCCAGTGGCAGGAAATGCTCAACGATTCGGAGCAGAAGATTGCGCGTCCGCGCCAGATCTGGACGGGTCACGAGGTCCGCGAGTTCGTGCCCTTGAACCGGCGCAGCGCTGCGGCAAACACGCGCGGAACGTAGGGCTGCAGGAAAATCTGCCGCGTCTGAGGCGACACCTGCGGACGTGACTGCCCCGCCCTAGCCAAAACCGGGCTAGAACGGGGCCCCCATGTTAAAAGCTATTTCACGATTCGAGTATGCTTGGCCGGGCCACCCGCCAGCCGTGATCACGGCGGGGATTGGGTACCCCCCACCCTCACAGCATCTTTATTTTCAATACTTTGCCCGCAAAGTATTCTATCTAAAGCAGATACACGCAAAGTATTCCGAACAAAGCACTTATCTGGTGCCATGCCATGGGTGCCCCATCCTAGCCTTGTTTTGGCTAGGGTGGGAGTTTGCTGAGTCGCTGGTTTTCAGAGATCGCTGCCGCCGCCCAGAAAGCCATTTACCATAACGGCAACAGCGCAGACGGGCACTCACGGCGCCGGAGACTGACTCCAGCGTTTCTCATTGTATTTTGTGGGTAGGAGCGGGACTGAGAAGAAAACGCATTCCGCAGAACGAAGGTAACCACAATTCCCAGAAGACCACACTTCGGCGCGCCCCTAGTAAACCAGGGACGAAGCCAGCGGGGCTCATCGTCCGGCGGGTGGCCCGGCCTTTCGACGACCACATCTAAACTTTGGGTGCCCCACCCTTCTCGCCCGCTTTTGGCGAGAGGGTGGGCGCAGTCCGGTGACCGCCATCACAGCTTGACCCTCGAATATGGAAGTAGAGTCCTCTCATGCCTCGTGGCCTCAAACGCTACCAACAAGCTCATGATCTGCACTTCATCACCTTCAGTTGTTATCGCCGTCAGCCGCGGTTAGCAACTCCGTCGGCGCGGCGGGTGGTTGAACAAACCTTGGAGCGAGTGCGCTGCTGGTATGGGCTGGTCGTCACTGGCTAGGTGATCATGCCCGAGCATGTGCATCTTCTGATCAGCGAACCGGAACGGAGCACACGGGCGGTTGCCATTCATATGCTGAAGCAGATCACCGCCCAGAAACTATCTCCCACCCTGCCGCCAAAGACGGGCGACAAGGGTGGGGCACCCCAGGTTAGGTCATTGATATCATGATAAAAGTGCGGAACGCCTGGGCCACCCGCCAGTACACTAGCCCGCCCAACGCAGTTGTAGTCGAGCGAAGGTCGGGCAACTCAATTCGATGAACCAACTTCGCAATCACGCTTGCTTGGCCGTAACGCTCATGTTGGTCAGCGGCACTCTTGCTTTTGGCAATGATGGCGCGGCGTCAAGCGGCGCTGGAGGAATCCAATGAGACTCTGCAAAATCATGATCTGTTGCTTGCTGCTCTTGGCGGTGTCTCGTCCGCTCCAAGCACAAGCGAAGGGCGGCCAAGATGTTTCGGAATCGCTGCGCGGTTTTGTACAGGAATTCTATGACTGGTACCTGCCTATGGCCCTGAAGAACACTCCAGTCCCGGCTTGGGACCTTGCTCTGGAAAGCAAAAGCTCCGTTTTTGATCCTCAGCTTGCTCGGGTACTTAGAGAGGATTCTGCTGCCGAAGCAAAGACCGCCGGGGATATAGTGGGCCTCGACTTCGATCCCTTTCTTTGCAGCCAGGATCCTGGCGAGCGGTACGAGGTTGGGAGGATCTCTCAGAAAGGCGAGAAGTACTGGGTCGAAATCTACGGTGTTTGGTCCGGCAAGAAGGGCGAAAAGCCGGCCGTGGTACCGGAGTTGCGGCAGAAAGACGGAAGCTGGCTCTTCGTAAATTTTCACTACCCGGAGGATAGGGACTTGTTGACCGATTTGAAGTTGCTTCGAGAGGATCGCCGGAAAGCGTCCAAACCCTGAACTCCTCGCTGGGTTCTATAAAAGGGGGTGTCAAGAGAAACACGAAGAGGTGCTACTTTCGTAACTTGACCGCCTTGCCCGGCCGAGCCATACTCTGCTTGTAGGGCAGGATCCGCCGCGCCCGGCGCTCCTGCCTTTTTGTGTCTGTAGCGTCCATCCCAACAAGCTTGCCACGGCGGGGCGCTCGTTGGGGACCTCGGCTACTCCACCCCAATCCGCGCAACAGCGGCGCGGCTTGGGGACCCCGGTTATGGGTTTGGTACGTCACGTGACGACCCTCGAATTACCAAACCGCGTCCTCCCAGGGCTCTCCCACCCCTTCCCAGCAGCCTGTAAGTCTTTACGCCTCAAGATTTTGCCTATAAACCCCATGAATGCAATATTTTGCCGGGATTTTTCCAGCGCAGGAAATAATATGCTTGACTAACCCACGCCAATCTGCTACGCTTGCTCCATCATGGAAATACCAAAGACCTTACAGGAAGCAATTCAGTTCTTCAGCGACGAACAGGTCTGCATTGACGCGGTTGCGATGATGCGTTGGCCGGACGGCGCAGAGTGTCCCGACTGTCGTGGCGAGCAGAAGAAAAATCCGTACTACATCAAGACACAGAAGCGTTGGAAGTGCCGCGTGTGCCGTCGCCAGTTCTCGGTGAAGGTCGGAACCATCTTCGAGGATTCTCCCATTACCTTGCAGAAGTGGCTCCCTGCTTTGTGGATGCTCGTCAGCGCGAAGAACGGTATCAGTAGCCATGAGCTTCACCGTGCGCTGGGCGTCACTCAGAAAACTGCATGGTTCATGCTGCATCGGCTTCGCTTGGCTCTGCGTAACAAGTCGCTGTTCAAGATGGGGCAAGATGGCGGGCCTGTCGAAGTGGATGAAACCTTCGTCGGCGGACGAGTGCAAAACATGCACAAGAGCCGTCGCGTGGAATATCAGCGACTACGCAGCGAAATCAGAAACTCAGATGCGAGTGGAAAGTATCCGGGCAAGACTGCTGTGATGGGACTGCTTGACCGCGATCTCCGGCAAGTGCGGGCGAAGGTTGTGCCGAACGTGCGGCGCGACACCCTGCAAGGGGAAGTTCTGCGCGAGGTCAAGTACGGCTCACGAGTCTATACCGATGAAGCGCCCGCATACGACTTACTGCACAATCGCTTCGTGCATGACGTGGTGAATCACGTTGAAGAGTACGTCAAAGGGCAAGTGCACACCAATGGAATCGAGAACTTCTGGAGCTTCCTCAAGCGGACTCTGCGAGGAACTTACGTTGCAGTCGAGCCGTTTCACCTTGACCGCTATGTGGATGAGCAGGTGTTTCGGTTCAACAATCGCGCCACCAAAGATAATCCGCTGAATGATTCCGACCGCTTCGTGTGTGCGCTCGCGCAAGTCGCGGGCAAGCGGTTGACCTACGCCGAACTGACAGGCAAGACAGGCGAAACGACGCCTTTCTAATCCGTTTCGTGGGAAGCGTGGCCCGAAGCCGAAGAGTGCGGCTTAGGCCCGCGCTTCGGCTTCCCTGCGTTGGCGATCTTCTCTTCGGCCAGCATCCGATTCAGGTCGGTTTTCGATACCTGGAGCACGGTGCGAAGCGCGTTCTGAAAAGTCGTGTACTCGTCCGCGGTCTTGGGTGTAGGCTTCATGCGCCTATCATAACGCAGTTTTGTTATCTCGTGAGATGTACCCAAGTCGTTTGTTAATTTCCTCCACATCTGTTGAGGTCAGCCATGAAGAATGATTTCCGATTTCCATATCAACTTCAGTGCCCATCTCTGAATTGTAAATGCCCCATTGCTCTCCCGCATCAAAGCCCATTAGGAACATTTCAAGATCAAGTATGTCTGCCCAGCAGTGAATGGCCAGCAACTTTTCTATGTATAGCCTGCGGGCATCTGTTCGTATCCAACGCACAAGATGCCCATTCACAAGGCGTAATGCTGGCCCGAGATCAACAACTGCCTGATCTTTGGAGGATAGGGTTTGAATGTGCCCACGAAAGCTGCGGAAAGTGGAGAGCCATATACACCACCGCCGTCGCAGGCGAAAAACAGCAAACTGTAGTAAACCGTGTATTCCGAGCCTTGCCAACACATCTCTGTAACGAGACACATAATTTCTGCTTACTTGTGGAGAAGGTTTGGCCGGAAAGGTTTGTGCAATCGGAATAGGCTCTTGCATTCGGCACACTCCAAGCGTATCTTGAAATTGCCGAATCCAAGATTAAGAGAGGGCCGCGACTGGCATCGCGGCCTTTCTACCGTCCGATGACTCTCATCATCGAGATCGCGCTGGGAATTGTTCTCGGTGCCCTCCTGCTCGTTGTTGGCGTTTTCCTTCTAGCCGCAATCTTAGATAATCCCCGCAGAGCGGCTTTCATGGCAGCGGCTATTCTCCTGCTCCTTATCCTCATCTGGATTGGGGGAACGGCTGAGGGTTGGAAATGAAATGACTGCCATGGGCAATGACCCCCAGTTAAAGATTGAACGGGCCGAGAAGCACATCCGCGACCTTAATGCGCTCTTGGAAACCTTCGTTAACTCTGACTTTTACTCGGTCAGTGTCTATGCTGATAGAGGAGAGAACTACATCGGGTTCGAATTCAACAAATTCAAATTTCCGCTCATCGAAGCTGCTCTCATCGTCGGCGACGTTCTCCATAATCTCCACAGTGCTTTGGATATTCTTTACTATCGAGCCGTCGGCGGTGGAGACTAGTACACAATGTTCCCAGTCCGCGACACACGGGAGGAACTTAAAGACGCCATTAACGGCGGATTGAAAAAGCGTCCTATGTCCGACCGGGTCTGTGCCATCCTTCTGGACATCGTAAAGCCCTATGAGACTGGGAATTTTCCCATCTGGGCATTGCACGAGCTTGACATTACCGATAAGCACAAGCTCATCATTCCAGTGTTTCAGCTTATGCGGTTCGACAACGTTTGCCTTGCAGACGAGAAAGACGTTTCCTTTACTGTCGGGCCGTACTACATGGACGCCGCATCCCGAATCAAACTGAAGCGAGGGGAGGGACTTACAGTGAAGGATAAGGGCCATGCGACCGCGACGATATTGTTCAATATAGGAGTTCCCTTCCAAGGTGAGCCGATCATCCCAACGCTCCATCAACTGACGGAAGTGGTGACGGGCGTTGTCAAGGCTTTCCAGACTTAGGGGTTCTACGGGATGGGCGAGCGCGGACATGAGTCACTCAAATTTAGGATGCATGCCGCAATTCTGTCGAGCACTTTAGGGCCGAAACGCCACCGCCGACCGCTTACTAAACAGCAACCGCTATAATGGGTTAAATGCTCTCCAAACTTTATTTTTCTTGGGTTAGCCAAGTATGTTTGTACCCCAGCGCAACCGTTTGTTTTCAATATTTTGCGGGCAAGGTGGGGGAGGGGGGTCGGAGGTCTCTCCGCTCGCTTGCGACGGCGGCCGTGGATTTTGACGAGTCAGCCGCGGGCCACACCAACTCGGAAAACGCTCTAGTGTCCGCTATAGCAGGTAAAGTTGGAGCCGTCGCCTTCCCACTCGGCGATGTCTGCTCGCGTCTCGCTCAGCAATCGGAAGTCGGCGTCGAATTCACAGGCGACCACGCGCTGGTCCTGCCCGTCGAGATAGCGCAGCACGTAGCGTCCTTCCGCCAGCGCCAGCGCGTCAATCGGCTGGCTATCGTCGAACTCCACGCCGATTTGTGCCAGCAATTGCGAGAGCGAATAGCTCGCTCCCCGGATAGCAAGGCTCTGGGCGCCGCTCCCCAGGGGTCCAAAGCGGCCCTCGATTACATCCCGGTCTCGCAACTTGTTCATAAACGGGGTATCGGCGATGGGTGGAGCACGCCTTTCACAGGCTGCGGAAAAAGTTGTTGCGCTGAAAGAAACCGCAGATTCCTCGGGGCTGAAGCCCCTCGGAATGACCAAAATAAGAGGTTTACACCGGCGCACCCTTCGACAAGCTCAGGGCAGGCTCTAAAGGTGCGCCCCTTCAAAAGCAATGCTTTTAACAAACCAGCCTTCCCCCGTCAGAGCTCAGAAGTCATCGCCGGGAACCAGCGGGCAACGGTACGCCGCACTTTGGGACCATTGGTAATACGCGTCCTCCCCAATCCACTCCGCAATGTGCCCCCGTGTTTCGGCGATGAAAACGAAGCTGGCGTTGAATTCGTGGGCCACGATTCGTTGGTCCTGCCCGTCGTAGTAGCGGACGCAGAAGTGTCCTTCCGAGACCACCTGGACGTCGACTGGCCAGCTATCTTCGAAGGCAAGATCCATACGCGCGAGCAGGGTCGGGATGTCGTATTCGGCGTCCCCGATGACAACGCAGTCCTGGCCGCTGCCCAGCTTTCCAAAGCGGTGCTCGATCAGCGATCGTCCTCGCAAATCAGACATAACAACTCACACGGCGGCGGATGGTTCGTGGGGCCGCTTGAACACCATATGGATGCCGATGGTACCGTAAGCGACGCCATCCTTGTTGGGTGCGATCAATGGGACCGAGCTTACCAGCTCCCATCCGTCCGCGCCGGCGCCGTTGATCCACTCATCCAAACCACTGACCATCCCCTCTTCGCTCTCGCTGAATACCACCATCCGATCATAATATTCCCACTGCATCGTCTCACTCCTTCTCTCTTCCCTGCTGTCGTGCGCCAAAGGGATGCGCGCCTAGGCGTTTTGGGCCTTGCCGCATCGTTCGGCCAGCCAGCCCGCGGTGACGGCCAGCACCTCGTAGTTGAACTTAAGTTCGCCGTGGTTGAACCATCGCGGCAAATAGCGGATCAGTCCGTTGTCATGCTTAATGTCCGGACGCAAATCGGCAGTGATATATCGCAAATCGCTCTTCGGCAGGGCCGCCTTCAGTCCGGCCGCCCCCTCGAGAATGGCCGGGATGTCACGCTCAGCGTAGAGCAGCAGAGCAGGACGATCGTGGGAGGCGACGGGCCCGAGGAGGTCGAGCAATTCAATCACATATCCGGAATAGGGCTCGCGCACCGCGGGGCTGGGGAAATTCTCGAACATCCACTTGCCTTGGGGTGAGATTGCCGCAACCACGGAAGGCGATATGGCCACCATACAATCGGCCGAAGACATCAGGGCCAGCCGGCCGCCCAAGCTGATGCCTGCAGCCGCAGTACGGCCGAAGCGGCGCATGTAGCTGACGGCGGCGTCAACTTCGTCGCGCATCACCGGACCGATGGCGGTGCGATTTTCCCCGTGACCACAGAGGTCGATGGAAAGTGCAGCCAGGCCAACCTCTCCCAGTGCGGCGGCGATACCCAGCATGTGCTCCTTGGTACTGCCGTAGGGTGGGATCAGCGCGACACCGCCGCGCGCCGGGTCCGGCGTAAGCAGGTAGGCAGGGATGTTATGGCCGTCTGTGGCAGTTAACGTTGTGATGCGCTCCAGGTTCATCGAATGTCCTCCCAAGCCTGCTCTAATACTTCTCGAATCCCAGATGCCGTATGAATTCCAAAGTGCAGTTGTACCGAACTCCTGTGCCAGCGCCCCAAGCAGCCCACAACAGAAGCGTGGAATGCAATAGGAATCCGCGAAATGCCGCGATCCGTAAGCCCACGCCGGCTTAGGCTTTATCCTCAGCCGGGACTCGGGCGGGCTTCAGCTTGGCTTCCAGTTCAGCCAGGCGTGCGCGGAGGGCCTTGTCCCGCTCCCAGCGCGCGGTCACATCCTGAATGCTGGCGGCTGCGCCCAGGATTTGTCCGTCGGCAGCCTTGAGCAACGCGATGTTGAACTCGACCGAGATCCGCCGGCCGTCCTTGGTGAGCGCAGGAACGGCAAGCACGTTTTGGCCGTACTTGGTGAGCCCGGTTTCCATGACATGGAAGTAGCCCTCCCAGTGACGCGCCCGGTGCTTCTCCGGGATGATCATATCCATGGACTGGCCGAGTGCCTCGTCAGCGCTCCAACCAAACATTGCTGCCGCGCCCGCATTCCATAGCCGCACAATGCCCTCCCGATCGCCAAAAATGATGGCGAGTGGGATCTGTTCCACAAGGCTTTCGCAGAGCCATTCGTGAGTAGGAACGTTGTTCATCGACAACTCCATGAATAATCCCAGAATACAGTTTTATAGCCGTTTCCAGGCGGTGAAGTAAAGAAACTTGCGGAACCCGAATTACAACAGGGAATGCGCGCTTTAGAAAGCCCGCACAGCTTCGTCAGCGCGCGGGCTCGGCAGTAATGCATGGGATGCAGCGGGTTTTGGAATCTTCAGGTTGTGGCAGTCCCCACCGCCGGCGGTTGAGTCGCCGGTTCTTTCTGCCTTAGCACGCGGCGGAGCAGCTTACCCGTGGGCGTACGTGGGAGTTCGTCCACGATCACGACTTCGCGGGGCAGTTTGTAGGTTGCAATCTTGCCCTTGCAGAAAGCGATCAACTCATCTTGGCTGACGGATTCTCCCGGCCGCAGCACGACGAAGGCTTTGGCAATTTGACCGCGCACCTCGTCAGGCACACCGATGACCGCGACATCGGCGACAGCAGGATGGGTGGCCAGGGTGACCTCAATCTCCTCCGGTCCGATGCGGTAACCCGAACTCTTGATGATATCGTCCTGCCGCGACACGAACCAGAAGTAGCCGTCCTCATCGGCATGCACGAAGTCGCCGGCCCGATTCCATCCCTCGGGGGTGATGGCATGGCGCTGTTTCTCGGGATCGCGCCAGTAGACCGTGCCGGTTGGCCCGATGGCCACAAAGTGACCGATCGTCCCTGCCTTGGCGTCCTTGTTTTCCTCGTCGATGACCTTCAGCTCGTAACCAGGTACGGCTCGCCCGAAGGAGCCCGGCTTGGCCTTGCGGCTGACTACATTGGAGGCAAAAACATACATCATTTCAGTGGTGCCCAGCCCCTCGAAGATCTCCAGTCCGAATTTCTCCTTCCAGGCATGATAGGTCGTGGCGGTCAGGCTCTCGCCGCCTCCCGTACAGACCCGCAGGCTGCTGAGATCAAATCTCTTTCCCACGTCCGGCACCTGCAACATCTTGCGGTAGGCGGTGGGGGCCAGAGTCAGGATGGAGATGTGATGTTTCTGTATGGTGTCAAACATCTTTTCCGGTTCGAACCGGGCGATCAGCGATGCGGCCGCACCGAAACGGAAAGGAATGGTCGCGTAACTGGAGTAGCCCGCGCCAAAAGCCAGCGGGGCCGATCCACCAATGACGTCGTTCTCCGTGACCTGCCACCCGTACTTACCGAAACCGTCCGGAACAATCAGCAGTTCCTCCACGAAGTGCACGGTCCCTTTCGGTCGTCCGGTTGTGCCCGACGTATAGAGCAGCAGACCAACGTCCTCGCGTTTGCGGAGCACCGGATCGACCTCTGTGGTACCGGACTGCAACAGCTCGCCATAGGCGAGGAATCCCTTGGCCTTCATCTCGGCAGCATCGCCGCCAATGACAATAATGTGCTTGACCGTCTGCAAGTTGTCGCGCGCCGCTTCTACTTCCCCTAGGAGCGCCGCACTGACGATGATGGCCACCGCTTCGGAGTCGTTGGCGACGTGCGCGATCTCGGCCCGCGAGAACAGCGGCGAGGTCGGAGTGCAAACCGCTCCCAGCTTAAGGATGGCGAAGTTGGCGACCAGGGCGGGAGGAATGTTCGGCGTGCGTAGAATAACGCGGTCGCCAGCGCCCACTCCCAAGTCCCGCAGTGCGCTCGCCAGCTTGTTGGCTTGAGTGAGGAGCTGATTGTAGGTCAGCCGCTGGTCTTCGAAGAGCACTGCCGTGCGGTCGCCCCGTCCAGCGGCGACGGCCTTACCCAGCAGCTCTTCCGTGGGGTTGAATTTTTCCGCATAGGCCGCGAATTCTGGCAAAGTATAAACACGCTTCGGCCACAACTCGCGTGGGGGTAGATATTCAGCCATCTTAGGTTCTCCTTATCCCACGGTCGTGGCTACTTGGGGGTTGGGCTTCGCCTCAGCGATCAGATCCTCCAGAGCCTGCTCCACGCGGATCGTACCGCGCTTGGCATCGGTCCGGGGGAATGCCATTACGGGATAGCGGTCGCCTTCGAAGATAAGCAGCGCGGGGACGGTGGTTCCGAAGTCCTCGACCAGCGCTCCTTTAAAGCCGAAGACCGGGCGTACGCTCGCATCCGGGCCGGTGACCGACTTGTGATAGGTGGGAAAGCGGTCCTTGATCCCGTCGACGTCAGTCGCCTTGCAAGTCATGCCCTTAGCTTGTAGCTGCTTTACCAATTCGAGGGCCCGCTTAATGTCGCACGGAAACGTCTGGCCCGGCTTCTGGGTGGAGCTGTAGTAGAACTCCACCTGCTTGGCAGCGGTCGACTTCGCGGCCGCAACCGCGGCCTTGGCGGCGACTGGTTCGGGTGGTGTATAGGTGTTGCCGCTGGCCTCGAAGACCTCGCACTCGGTCCAGCCTTGCAGCGTAATGGACAGGGTGAACGGCCATTCGCGTTTCACGCACTTGCCGAGATAGGCCTTCTGAATATTGGCATCAAGCGCCGGCTTCAGATGCTTGCAGCGGACGCATAGACATTCAGTGTTGTAATGGGCCATAGTTGCCTCCAGTTTCTTTAGCTGGCTCCCGCCACCATGAATTTGGCTTTGCTGCCTACCAGATCTTCCTTCTTCAGGGGATATCCAGCGATGATCTTGCCTCGCACATTACGTTTCATTGGGATGGGCTTACAAACAGCGTCCTTGCGAGCGCGCGGCGCTGGACGGGTCAGCCCCGGACCAGAGATGGCGGAATAATCCTGCCGCTCCGCGAAGCCGGGCAACAGGTCGGCGGTGCCGCTGGCCTCTTCAGGCTTGGCCAGGCTAACTCCACTCGAAGTCTGGATGCGCCAGATCGCATTGCAGCCGGCGCACTTGGTCGTCCCCTTGAAGTTCCAGAAGGGATAGGGATCGAGGAAATTCTTGGTCTCACACTTGGGGCATATGAGCAACATGGTTTTTCTCCGTCAGATGCACTCTTGGTCTTCCAGCCGTTTAATATCATCAGGCGTCAGTCCGGCGAGATTGCCGAAGATGTGTTCGTTATCGGCGCCCACCGGTTTTAGGGCCCATTTGAGCCGGGGCGGAGTCGCCGACATTTTGTACGCCGGCCCCTGGTGCAACAGTTCACCGTAGGTCGGGTCATCCAGCCAGCGGACCGCTCCCCGCTCATTCCAATGCGGATGTTCGGCGACTTCTTTCGCGTTCCACACCGGCTGGTTAATGATGTTGTTCGTATCCATGATGGCGGCCACCTGTTCCTTGGTCTTGTCGGCCGCCCACTTCTCCAGGGCCGGATAAATCTCCATCTGGCTCTCGGCCTTGACGCGAATATCGGCCTTGGCGTACTTGCCAGCCAAGGTGGTGTCGCCAATCGCCTTGCACAGGCGGGCAAAGTCCTTGTCCGCAGACGCGCTGATCAGGATATAACCTTCTTCCATCTCTTGCGGATTCTCGGACTGGGGATAGGAGGACTTGCCGCACTTGATGATGCCGTGTACGCAGAGCTGGGTATCCCAGTTGCCCCATCGTTCACGAGTGATACCGTGCTTGCCGTAGAGCGGTAAGGCATACTCCAGTTGGCGGGTGACACCATGCACCTGCGAATACTCGGTAAAGGTGCCTTCGCCTGACACGTGATCACGCCAATACAGCGCGGCTAAGACTTGGGTCGCTCCCATCATGCCGCCCCAGTAGTCGGCCAGCCATATGGTGTGCTTCGCGGGGGCGCCACCCAGGAACTCTTGCTTACCGGTCATACCGAAGTTGCCGCCCTGCGACTGACCGAGAATGTCATAGGAAGCGCGGACGCGTCCCGGGCCCCAGCCCCCGAAACCACCCAGCCAGCAGTAGATGAGCCGGGGATTGATCTCTTTCAACTGGCGGTATCCGATCCCCCAACGGTCGAAGGTGCCGGGGCGGTAATTCTCCACGAACACATCCGACTTGGCGGCCAGATTCTTGACCAGCGCCTGTCCTTCGGGGCGGTGGAAATCGATCGAGACGAAGTACTCGTTCGGGTTGGCGCCCAGAAAACCGAGTCCGGTTCCGCGCTCGGGTACCCACTTGGAAAGCGGATACAGGAATGGCTCGTTAAAAGGCGTAGTGTGGCGCATGGCCTCGCCCCGCCGCGGCGCTTCGATCTTGATGACTTCAGCGCCAAGTTCAGCCAAATAGGATGCGCAGGAGGGGCCCAAAATATACTGCGTACAGGACAACACCCGGTAGCCCTTCAGCACTTCCGGTTTCGCAAATTCTTTCTTGGGATTGAAGGTCTCCCGGCAAAACGCCTCAAAGTCTTGGGGCTTGGTAGTGGGTTGCGTTGCCATCACATTCCTCCTGCGTCAAATGACGTTCGCCTTCTGCAGCCGCTCGAAATCGTCACGCGTGAAGCCGAGCAGACTGCGATATGTTTCCTGGTTGTCGTAGCCGGTGGGACGGCCCATCCACTTCAGCCGCCCAGGAGTCTTATGTTGCAGGTAGGGAGTGGTGCCGTAGAGGATCTTCCCATAGTGCGGCGAGTCGTACTCGGCCACGTGCCCGCGGTACTTAAAGTGCGGGTACTCGGCCACCTCGTTGACATAGAGTACGCCCCCGGACGCCACTTGCTGTTTGCCTAGTTTGGCCTCGGCCTCACTGCGAGAGTTGTCTTTCAGCCACTCGCCCAGCATGGTGTAAGTCTTGACCTGCATATCGTGACCCAGCCGGTCGGCCACCTCGCGCAGGTGGGGATCGCCGAGGATGTCCTCTTCGACCTTGGGCTGCTCGTCCCCCACAGTACGCCAGATGCGGTACCACAAGCGGTCGTGGCCGCCTCCCACCATCATGTAGCCGTCTTTGCACGGGTTCACAGCGTAAATGTTGATGGCCAGGTCCCAGTTGCCGTAGCGCGGACGGATGCTGCCGTCCATCGAGTACCACGCCCAACTGTAATCGAGGATGCGGATGATGGCTTCGGCGGACGTAGCCTCGATAAACTGGCCCTCGCCAGAAATGTTTTCCCGATAGATGAGGGCCGCCAGGATGCCCATGGCCGCTGAACTTCCACCCACGTGGTCGGCCATCCACAGGGCAGAGCGCGTTGGTTGCCCTCCGAACTCTTTCGGATCACCGGTACCGTGGACAAATCCGCAGGCTGCCTGGGCCACCGGATCCAGCATTCCCGGTTGATCCTTGAGGGGGCCCCACTGTCCGCGCTGCCCGACCCAGCAGTAGATCAGCCGGGGATTAATCTCGCGCAACTGGCGGTAGCCGATGCCCCACGCGTCCCACTGTCCCGGCGGTGCATTCTCGATGATCACGTCAGCGTGGACCGCGAGGTCCTTGAAAATCTGCCGGCCTTCTTCGGTTTCCAGGTTCAGAGTGATGGAGGATTTGTTGCGCATCTCGTGGAGAAATTGTCCGCCGACTTTCTCCCCGGTTTCCTTGTCCTCGAACATATACTCTTGCCGGCCGAAGGGCGTGAGCTGGCGCAGCGGGTCACCGCCCGGAGGCTCGACTTGGATGACCTCGGCGCCCAGCTCGGACAGTTGCGAGGAGCACCAATGACCAATCATCATGCGGGTGGTGCAATCCAATACACGAAGACGGGAAAGCGCTTCCGGTTTTTCGAAATTATGTTCCTGGCGCGTAATCGACTCCAGGAAAAGCGGGTACTCCTTGGCTTGGTCACTCAGCCCGGCGTACACCTCTTCGGGTTTGAGTTTGGGAATCGCCGGCCAAGCTGCGACCTTGTCTTGAGATGCTGCCATGTGTGTGGCCTCCTAATACCGGTGGTAGGTGAGTTGCCACCAAAACGCGTGCTGTCCACTATATCTCGGGCGAAGAGCCGTTGGAAGCTAATAAAAGCAGTTTCAAACGGGGTCTAACACTTCCATTCGATCGTATTCACGTGGGCTTCGAGTTGTGCATTTGCCGCCGGACTCTGTCCGTTGAAAATCGAACTCTCTATCAGTTGGGGGCAGATTATCTTATGCGGCTGAGAGCCCAGTCTGTGATTTCGGTCACATTCGTCGGTGAGTTGCGACCAAATGGCCTCCGTCCGCCACTACAAGGACGACAACGGCGGCGAAAAGCCGGTAAAACTGAGGTTGGGAGTTGAGCCGGAACCGCCGCCTTCAGACCACTTGCCTTCAATCCGGCCAGATGGTAAGCGCCACTTGGCCGAGAATGAGCCGCTTGGTCTCCGCCGACAAGGGCAACGCCCGGAAGGAGTCGAGGGCTTCCTTGATGTCGTGCACGCGTGGCCCTGGCCAGTCGCTACCGAAGAGCGTTTTGTGGGCGATCTCTTCCAGGCGAGGAAAGTACTGCAGCAGGTGCACCGGCGGAATGCTACTGATGTCCAAATAAACATTGGCATGGCGGCGTACCAGGAAAAAAACAGTGCTCATCCAGAGAGGCCGGCCTCCATGGGCAAGCACAATCTTCAAGTGCGGAAAATCGACCGCTACATCGTCGATGTGGATCGGGTCTCCGTACTTGCTGCGCGCGCCCGGAAAGATTGAGGTGCCGGTGTGAAACATAATCGGGATGCCGTGGCTCTGCGCTGCGCCATACAACAGCGCCAGCTCTTTCAAATCCTTGAGGTAGTCGTTGGGGTAGAAGAGCTGATGCGGGGGATGGATCTTGATCAGCCGCAAACCCAGGCGGACTATCTCATCGATGTCCGCCATGGCGTTGGTAGAGTACCGCGGGTGGAAGCTGCCACAGGAGAGGAGCCGCCGGGGGTTCGCCTTAGCATAGTTTGCGGCCATGGCGTTAAGTCCAGCGGGAAAGCCGGTGACATCGGGCGCGGTCGCGTTGATCAGCACTGCGCGGTCCAGCCCGGCCTCGTCCATATATTTCAGAAAGGCTTTGGGCGAGCGGGTGAACTCCAAGACCCGATCGAAGTTGGGCTGATGCTTTTTCATCAGCTCGAGGGCCGGTGGGTTCAGCAGGAGTTCGAACGGCTGAATATGGACGTGGCAGTCGGTGATCAAGGAACTTGCCTGGGTCTGGTCGGGTAACGTGAGCGGTTACAGGATCCGGCCACCCGGATCCTGCCTGGTCATGCATCGAGGCGATTCTCTTGAACCATCCACCAAGTCACGCAGGATGCCAACGGAACTACCTCTTCAAGCCGCCTTGCCGCTTATGATCTTGTGGCAGGTCGAGGTCTGCACGTCGAAGGCATGCACCTTGGGCTTGCTATGCACCAAGTGCTGAATCAACTCGTTGACCTTGGCGTAATCTTCATGGCTGTAACGTTCCGCATCCTCCTTCGTCTTCCAGAAGCTTTGCGCCAGGATGCCTTCCGCATCCGACACCAGTACGATTTCATCTACAAAACCTGTCTGCGCTTTCAACGTAGACAGCACCTTCTCATGCAGCATGCTGCAAACCTCTCTGGCTTTCCCAGGCTTAGTCTTGACTTCCACAACACGAACAAACATGGCAGGTCTCCTTTTGATTAAAGTATGAAGGCTAACAACCGTCCATGAATAACGACGGTTGGAGTGGATGCCGGTGATCTCCCTGTGCTGCGCGGTCCCTTAGGCGGTGTGCGGTACCGGTTGGCGCGCCTCGTTTAGCAGCACCAGGGTCATATTGCCGCGCCGGCTGTCGCGCTCCTCCCGGATAGCTTCCAGACGTAAGCGCCACGGCGTGAGATCGAAAGGCTGATCCGCGGGCTTCGCCAGGCACGCATCAATCAACTCACGGTAGAAGCGCACGATGCTCGCCACTAAGGGCACCGGATACTCGCGCCCCTGGATCTTCAGGCAGTGGACGCCAAGATCAATGAGCGCCGGGATATCGTCCAGGTAAAAGAAGGCGTCATTCTTGAGCGCGATTTGCGGTTCCAGCAGCCCTTCGCCATCGAACAGTTCCCACTGTTCCAGGCAGACGCGGTAATCCAGCCCGCCGCGGTTGGGGCTGCCGCGGAACAAGTCTTTGCCAAAGTTGTCGGTGGTGCGCTCCAACCGGTGGTAGGGCGACATCCAGCACTTGCCCAGGTAGGTGTAGCAATTGTTGGCGTGGATGAGGACTTCGATGCCCGCATCCAGTTCCGCCTGGCGCGCCGCCAGTTCGCGGAACGTGAGCTTGGTGTCGGCCACCACTTGTGAGACTCCAATTGAGCGGTAGAACTTCACGTCCTGGTTGTTGACAATGTTGGCCCCGATGCTGGCGTGGAGAACGAGATTCGGGAAGCGGCGGTGCACCTGCGCCATGGCGCCTACATCGGTCATGATCGCTCCGTCCACTCCCCAGCCGACGAACTTCTCCATCTTCTCCAGCAACGCGGGGATTTCGCACGACTGCATGTTGGTATTGATGGCGACACGCAGCTTGGCCCCGCCCGAGTGAGCAATAGCGATAGCTTCATGCAATTGGTCATCGGAAAGCTCGAATGCATCGCGCCGCCGGCTCCAACCGCGTGCTCCGACATAGATCGCATTGGCGCCGTTTTCCACGGCGGCCTTCACCATCTCCAGGTTTCCTGCAGGTGCTAACAACTCAACCATCGCCCACCTCGAAAGACACAAGAACTAACTACAGGCCGCGACTGCTTCCACGCGTTTACCGACATACTCGCTGCCGGTGCGGCCGAAATAAAAACCGTTGCACAAACCCACCGCCGTATGCTCGCGAATCACCTGCCACGCTGACTCGTCCACCGTCCCATCACCGGCGACGGCGCGTTCCAGCGCGGCACGATAGATCTGTCCTATTTGAAAACGGTACGCGGGCGTCTCGTAGGCCGCCTCGATCCGGAACATCGTGTGTCCCGCCGCGATGAGTGCCGGCAGATGCTCGAGCATGCATAAATCCTTGCCGCTCAGCACACCCTTGCCCACCGACCGCATGGCCCAGTCACCCTGTTTGAGGAACAACTGTTTTTGGCATAGCACCGGGCATTTCTCCGGCCAGTGTTGCTCATACTCCAGCAAGAAGCAGTAATCGGAGACGCCCAGCGGCATCTTGCCATGGACCTGAAGCTCGGCCGGTATGCCGGCACCACGCGTGATGGATTCCACTTCATCCAGGCTGATCTCGTAGTTCGGCGTGAAGCGCACCGCACCATACTCCTTCAGCACCTCGGCCCCGGCGTCCGTGTACACGTTGGCAAATCCGCCGACGTGTGCCGGCATGCCCGGAAACTGCTCGTGAACCATGCGCAGCACGCCGAGGTTATGCACCTCGATCGCGTCGGCGCCGGCCGCAGCCGCGGTCTCCAACGCTATCTGCACTTTGGGGAGCGCGTCATTCCTCGGCGCGGCGTACGAGGTCACATAGGCCCGCAAGCCCTGGTCCTTTACCCGCGCGATGCCTTCCTTAAGGTCATCCGTGCGCTCCAGAAAATTGTCCTCGAAGAGGCGGCAATAAATGTTGCCCAGGTACACCGCGTCATAAGCGCTCAGGTCCGATTCCAGCAAGCTGCGCAGGTTAGAGATTGTCGTATTTAGTTCGAAACTGCCCATTCAACGTCCTTGTACAGTCCACATGGCCGGCAGTGCAGGTGGGTCCCATTCGCCCTTTTGCCCGCACTTCCAGGCATCCGCAGCCGAACGGTATATCCCGATGATAACACTCACCATCTCCGCCGAAAGGCTGCGCCCCTGGATTTTAATCACGTCCACCCCCGCATCGAGGAAGGCGGCCAGTTCGGCCACCCGGCTGATCTGGCGGCTGGGAAACAACCGCTGGTCAGCCTCAACTCCATCGTTCAGCAGCGTCCACGGCTGCTGGCAGATGCGGAAGCAAGTGCCCACTCCGCCCCGTTTGACGCTGCCGCCCAGGCGTTGCGCCGGAAAGATCCGGTCCGCCGCGGCGAAGTGTACGTAACTTGGCATCCAGCACTTCCCCAGTTGAATGAACTCCTGCACCATGTGCAGCATGATCTCGACCTGGATCGAAGCTTTGGCCTTGATGGCCGCGATTTCCTCCGGTTCAAGATACCCTGGCAGCACAATCGCAGTTGCGCCCAGGTCCTGGTAAAAAAGGGCGTCGTCGGTATTCAGCGCACCGCAGCCAATGCTGGCCGTGATGGCCAATCCCGGCAGCTTCCGCCTGACCTCGCGCAGAAACCCGGCGTCGTTCAGGATCACTGCCTGCAGTCCCCAGTCCGCCAATTCGGACAGTTGCTGCAGCAGTCGTTGGCGCTCCTGCGGCTTGGGAATGATGTTTGCCGCAAGTTGCACCTTCTTGCCAAGGGCGTGAGCCAGTTCGATGCACTGCCGCAACTGCTCACAATCAAATTCGCCTCGCGCGCCGCCACGGCTCCAGCCCTTTAGTCCCACGTACACCGCGTCCGCGCCTGCCTGAAACGCCTGTTTGGCCGCCTCCAGATTGCCGGCAGGAGCCAGCAGCATCGCACACCCCTTGGGCACGTCAATGCCGCAGCCCTTCGCAGTGGAAAGTGGGCTGGCCTGCAAAGGTCCATAGCCCGGGATTGGTTCCATACCCAAGTTGGCCCCCAATTGCTCCCTGAGTCTGTGAGTAATGTCACGCCGAGGGGTGACGGCAAGCATTGTCACCAATTCTTACCAGTGACTTTTTGGCACTTTCGACCTGGCCCGACATCGCAGATGCCGCCTTCGTCTATGTGACAGCGGAGACAATTCTCGGCTGAAGTTGCACCGGTCCGTGGCTCAAGAGCTTTGCGCCTGCTTGGCGCGCTGCTTCTCTTCGAACTTGCGTTTGCTGACGATGGCCCGCTTAACGGTGCCGTGCCCGATAACCTCGCTTCCGTCGTGCGCGCTGACCTTGAAGGTGTAGAACCGGCCATCGAACGACTCCAGCACCGCCTCGGCCTTTACTACGGCGTCGATTCCGCTTGCCGCGCGATGAGTGACGTTGACCGCCGTGCCCACACTGACCTCATCCCCTTCGCAAAACGGCAGCAGCGCGTTGAAGGCCGCTCCCTCCATCCATTTGATCATGTATGGCGTGGACAACACCGAAGGAAGTTCCTCTAGCCATGCCGTGAGGGTGTGCTGGAACTGAACGCGCTCTTCCACCTCTCCGCGCGCCCCGATTGGGACTGGTTTCGCCATCGTTTACAGTGTAGTACCCGTTTTGTGCGGTGTCACCAACAAGAGAAAACTATGTACGCATACGACCAAATGCCGGATGCTCGCTAAAACACGCGATCGCCTTTTCGACGGCGAGACGCGCTGGACTTATCGGTCGGTATTCTCCCTTGAACGATCAAGGCTTCCTCATGGATATGTTCAAAAAGGTCATGCGCAAAGCTCTCCGATAGATGGTTTTTAGCGCTAGACCGGAGCCTATCCTGAAGTATGTGTTCCCATCTTTCCGGCTGAAACAACGATACATTGTGGGCCCGTTTCCAGGTCCCTATGTGCCTGACACATTCCATTCGTTTGGCCAGAAGTGTGATCAGATGGTTGTCAATCGCATCGATTTGTTTTCGCAGAAGCTTTATCTCTTGCGGAAGGCGCGCCGGCCCATCGGAGGACACATAGCGCAGTTGGTTAATAAGTCTGCCATATTGGGACGGAGTCACTTGTTGTCTGGCGTCGCTAAGAGAAGCAGGCGGCGCACAATGGACCTCAATCATCAGACCATCAAAAAGAAAGTCCATTGCCTGTTGCGCCACTCCCATGACGTAACTCCGCTTACCGCAAATGTGGCTGGGATCGCATATTAGCGGCAGATGGGGCAGCCGTCTCCGTAGCTCGATGGGGATCCTCCAAATCGGCCGATTACGATACAGGTGTTCCCGATAAGTGGAAAAGCCCCGGTGTACCGCCATGATCTTTGTGATTCCGGCTTTGTTGATTCGTTCGATGGCTCCGATCCATAACTCGAGGTCCGGGTTCATGGGGTTCTTGATCATGACGGGAATATCCACGCCCCGCAGAGCATCGGCAATCTCTTGCACCGCGAAAGGATTGGTGGTGGTTCGAGCGCCAATCCAGAGAATATCGACCCCAGCTTTCAGACATTCCTCTACATGAGCTGGTTTAGCGGCTTCTGTAGCCACGGGCAACCCGACAGCATTCCCCGCCTGTTTTAACCACCTCAGGCCTCTCACCCCAACGCCTTCGAACGAACCTGGACGCGTACGTGGCTTCCATATCCCCCCTCGTATGACTGTGACCTCGTAGGCTGAGAGCTGCACGGCCGTCTCCAGCATTTGCTCTTCCGATTCCACACTGCAGGGACCGGCGATAAGGAACTTCTTCCTCATGGACATGTCCCATTCAGAAAGCGGATCAATACGCAGATTTGGCTCGGTTGACATCCTAAGTTCCCTCCTTCGCTGCTGTCCCAGAATTGCAAAGATGGCTGCCCAGGTTTGCCTGAGAGGGCGCGGGGCGTCATCAATAATAAAGGATGCCGTGAGTGGGCCGCGGCGCAGGATCAGCCACTCTTGAGCTCCTCATCCAGCTTGCCCGGCACAGCCCCGATTTCAGCGCGGGGCGGATTGCAATAACACGGCAAGCTAGAACGTATCTAGTTAGGGAAATGCTGGCACCCCGTGCTAGCATCGTTCAGTTTTGATTTCGGCGCTTCCAATCGAAGTTACCGCGGCAAATCAACAAAGTATCCTTTTCTCCACGCAGGACGATGCTGAGAGGAGTTCCGCTTGGCTCTGGACGACATTACGAAACTCATCGATGCCGGAAGGGAAAAGGGCCATCTCACGTACAACGAGGTGAAGGACCTGATTCCGCACGGCGTCCATTCCCCAGAGGACCTGGACGACGTGCTCGCCACCATCGGCACGCGGGGCATTGACGTGCTTGGGGGTCAGCCTGAACTACCTTCCTCGGCCCTCGAAAAAAAGCTTGAGGAGGAAGTGGAGGGCGGCGAGCTCGACCTGACCCCAGACGCGCTTGAAAAGACCACCGATCCGGTGCGCATCTACCTGCGCGAGATGGGCATAGTGCCTCTGCTCACCCGCGAAGGGGAAGTGGACATTGCCAAGCGCATCGAGCGCGGACAGCTGAACGCGCTGAAGGCGCTTTCCCGCTCGCCCCTTGTGATCCGACAGATCCTGGCCATTGGCGAGGATTTGAAGCGCGGCATACGCTCGATCAAGGAGATTGTCGTCTTCGATGAGGAAGGGATCACCGAGG
>PLBW01000163.1:11644-19321 GCA_003135475.1 Acidobacteriaceae bacterium | reverse complement strand
GACGCAATATCTTAGCCCAGCGCGTACCGGGGTCCCCAAGCCACGCCGCCTTTGCGTGGATTGGGGTGGTTGAGCGCTGGGTAAGGTGGGATATGTGACCCGAGTCCCGTAGGGACGGCAGAGGTTCTCACGCACACTCGTAAGCCCCTGGGTAAAACGGGAAAAATAACGAGTCCCGTAGCCGGGGTCCCCAACGAGCGCCGCTTTTGCGCTTGTTGGGGTGGTTGAGGGACGGCACCGTTCTCCGGAGGTATTGCGGTACGATTCTGCTCGCGGCGACGCGCGAGAGCAAAGTCATGTAACCGCCACGGACAATCGTGTACAACAGTATCTTGCAGTTATCTCGACCTGCTAACAGAAGGAGCACGCACCGCTATGATTGAACGTCTCAAGGAGAGCTTTGTGGGAGTACTGGGCTTCAAAGTCGTCGGCAAGCTGACGGCCGAAGACATCAAGGCGTTTGAGCCGCAGCTCGAAATCGTGATTGCCCAGCGNNAAGCACAAGCCCATCGGCATTCTCGCCGACCTTTCGCAGATGCACGGCGCCGAATGGGGAGCGCGCTGGGAGGAACTGCGGTTTCTCCAGAAGCACACCGACCACATCGCGCGCATGGCCGTCGTTGGTGCCGACAAGTGGGAAGAGATTGTGGCGATCGTCACTGCGGGTGCTGCCATCCTGGAGGCCGAGACGCGCTACTTCGACAGCTCCGAAATCCTGCATGCCTGGGAGTGGATACGCACGGCAAAGCACGCCGAGGACGTTCCCGTCCGCCAGATCTCGCCTGGAACAGGCATCTGGAAGGATTACCATCCGGAGTGGATGAATTTGTAAGTAGGAATTCCGCAACCAGCAAACCAGATCCACAGCTTCTGCCAGTTATTGACAAAAACTGTCACCAATCCTAAACTAACCACATGGAAATGACATCGCTCAATGTCTCCCTGCCCAAGGTCCTCAAAGAATATGTCGAAGGTCAGGCTACCGCAGACGGTTACAGTACGCCCAGCGAATACATTCGTGAACTGATCCGCGATGACCGCAAGCGTCAGGCAAAGGAAAAGCTGGAGGCCGCCCTGTTGCAGGGGCTCAATTCCGGCCCGGCGAAAGCGATCACTCCGGCCCAATGGGCACAAAAGCGAAGCTCTCTGCGCCAACCCCACAAGCCCGCCAGGATCACAGGTTGAAGCGTGCAATTTTTGTTCGACCGGCGGCGGAGCGGGACCTCGATGAACAAGCCGAGTACTTGGCTTCCCACGGCAGCCTCGAAAGGGCGCTACGCTTCTACCGGGCGGCGGAGGCAACCTTCGAGCTATTGGCTAGCCGGCCCTGGATCGGCAAGGTCAACCGATTCCGCAGCCGCTTCCTCACCAATGTCAGGACGTTTCCGCTGAAAGGCTTCCCCAAACATCTCGTCTTCTACCTGCCGATTGAGCATGGAGTTGAGATCATCCGTGTGCTACACGGGGCCCGCGACCTCGAGAGCCTGCTTCAGGAGTGAATAGCGACAAACCCCCCGGCCGCGCTTATCATTAGAGATCGGACTGCGCTCGCGCCGCATCCCGCCGGAACGCACGGCATCTACTAAAACTGCACTCACAAACACCTGAGAGGACGCACTTATGGCTACCACAACGACTCCCGCCCGGGAAGGAACTCGCATTTCCGCCACCATCAATAACGCCCAGATTCCCGCCACCTTCCAGAACGAACCCTCGGTTGATTTCAGCCATCCGGAGAACGCGCGCCGCATGAAGGCGGCCATCGAGCATGTCCGCAACGAACTCGGCCGCGAATACGAACTGGTCATCGGCGGCCGGCACCTGAAGACCGCGGAGAAGATGCAATCGCTTAATCCGGCCAAGCCGTCGGAGATTGTCGGCATTCATCAGGCGGCAGGCGCGAGCGAGGTTGAGCCCGCGATGCAGGCTGCGTTGAAGGCGTTCGAGACCTGGAAATTTTCCTCGATCGAGGAACGCACCAACTTGCTGTTCCGGGTGAGCGTGCTGCTGCGCGAGCGCAAGTTTGAACTGATGGCGTGGATGGTCTTTGAGGTCGGCAAAAACTGGGCCGAGGCCGATGGCGACATCGCCGAGTTGATCGACTTCTGCGACTTCTACGCCCTGGAAGCGCTGCGCCTCTCCCAGGCCGAGCCGCCAGTGCAGTTGCCGGGCGAGCGCGACTGGCTGCGTTACATCCCGTTGGGCGTGGGCGTGGTGATTCCGCCGTGGAATTTTCCCGGCGCCATCATGGGCGGCATGACCCTGGCCTCCGTCGTGAGTGGCAACACCGTCATCCTGAAGCCATCGAGCGATTCGCCCACCATCGCCGCGAAGTTCTTCGAAATCCTGGAGGAAGCCGGCCTGCCCGACGGCGTGGTCAACTTCTGTCCCGGCCACGGCAACAGCTTCGGCAATGCCATCGTCGAGCATCCCAAGACGCGCTACATCGCCTTCACCGGATCGAAGGAAGTTGGCCTGCACATCAACCAGCGCGCCGCGGTGCAGCAACCCGGCCAGATTTGGATCAAGCGCACCATCCTGGAGATGGGCGGCAAGGACTCCATCGTGGTCGACACCGACGCCGATCTCGATGCCGCGGTCGAGGGCGTGGCCTCCGCGGCGTTTGGATTCAGCGGGCAGAAGTGCTCGGCGTGCTCGCGCGCCATTGTTGATGAGCGCGTGTACGACAAATTCCTGCAACGCCTGAAGGAGCGCGTGGAGAGGATCACGGTTGGCGACCCCACGCAGAACCCGGGGATGGGCCCGGTGGTCAACCAGAAATCGATGCAGTCGATCCTGGGCTATATCGAGAAGGGTATCGCGGAAGGCGGAAGGCTGATTACCGGCGGCGCGCGCGCCACCGAAGCCGGCGATGGCTTCTTCATCCAGCCCACGGTGATTGCCGATGTCGGTCCCATGGCGACGATTTCGCAGCAGGAAATCTTCGGCCCGGTGCTGGCGGTGATCAAATCGCGCGGCTTCGAACANNAAGATCGAGGCGGCCAAAGAGCAGTTCCACGTCGGCAACCTGTACATCAATCGCAAGTGCACGGGAGCGATGGTGGGCGCGCATCCCTTCGGCGGCTTCAACATGTCGGGCACCGACTCCAAGGCCGGCGGTCCGGACTACCTGCTGCTGTTTACCCAGGCGAAGTCGATTGGGGAGAAAATCGCAAGATAGTGGTTAGAGCGTGTTTCAAAAGAATGGTTCTCTGAAGGGGCGTGGCTTCAGCCGCGCCAGCCTGGGCCGCATAAGACCTTGGCTTTAGCCTCTGAGCCACATCTGACGCCCCATGAATCGGAGATCTTCCTCTGGCAACTGACTACTGGCAACTGACAACTGGTTCTTGTCATCCTGAGCGACGAGTGCGGGCGCCCTGGCGACCGGACGAGGAGTCGAAGGACCCCTATATTGCCCACTCACTCTCACCTGGCACGTTGGACAAAGTAAAACGTCGCTCATAGCGCCCGGATGCCGACGGCCGCCATCATGCGTCCGGTTTTGCCGAACGCGGCACGGTGCGAGAAGAAGCGCGCAGTGTCGCACGCGGTGCATCCTTCAACGATACTGATGTGCTCTGCGGACAACCCGGCGTCCGCGAGCTGACGGCGGTTGGCCTCGACCAGATCAAGATGCGGTTCGGGACCAAGCTCGCTGTGACCGGGAGCCCGCGCGGTCAGAAACAACATGGGATAGCGAACGTGAATGGCGTCAGCGTCGAAGACTTCTTCGAAGAGATCGCCGCTGTAGGGGAATTGCGAGTCGAACTCGGCGCGCACTTCGGGGCCAACCTGATAGCAACAGCGCCGGATGGACGGCCCAATGGCAGCGCGCAGATCACGCGGCACGCTGCCAAACTGCCGGCGCATTTCGCCCACGCCCTTCTCCACAATGCGGGCGGCGGTGCCGCGCCATCCCGCGTGGAATGCGCCAATGACGCGACGCTTCACGTCAGCCACTAGCACAGGAACGCAATCGGCAGTCTTGATGGCCAGCAGCAATCCGGGCGTGTTGGTGATGGTCCCGTCCCCCGCGAGCGGCCCGCGCGGCGGCGCGCTCACGCTATGGACCACCGCCGAGTGCATCTGCTTCATTTGCACCAGCGGCCACGTGCCGCCGGAGTTTTGGCTCGCCGCGCCCAGCGCTTCGAGAAACAACGCGCGGTTACGCGCGACATTCTCCTTGCTGTCCGCCGGGGTGAGGCCGAGGTTCAAGCTTCGTCCGCCGTAGCAAGTCGAGACCCCGCCCCGTCGGGTGCTGAATCCATGCACCAGCCACGGCAGGGCCGCGAGGCTGGGCGCGCGCAGAATTTCGAGCGCGTTCTCGTTTGCGGATGCGGTTTTACCCGCCCGAAGTTTCTGCTGTCTGGAATGGGGATTGGAATTCGGGCGCGTGGACACAGCCTTATTCTAATGGAACAGCGCGGCTGGAATTCCGCCTCTCCCGTTTGCCGGAATACAATCACTGCGGCGATGCTGCTCTACTACATCACCGACCGCAACAGCTTTGCAGGAACGGACGCGCAGCAGCGCAGCCGATTGCTGGTCAGGATCGGCGAGGCGGCGCGCGCCGGGGTTGACTACATTCAGCTTCGCGAGAAAGATTTGGCGGCCCGCGATCTGGAACGGCTGGCGCGCGACGGGATACAAATAGTTCGCGAGAATTCCGCGACGGCGAAGCTGCTGATCAACGGGCGCGCCGACGTTGCGCTCGCGTCCGGGGCTGACGGCGTACACCTTCCCGCCGGCGAACTGGATGCTTCAGAGGTTCGCGCGCTGTGGATGCGGGCCAGCGATCGCGCGCCGGTGATTGCGGTGTCGGCCCACACCATCGAAGAGGTGCGTGCCGCCGCCGATCAGGGAGCAAACTTCGCGGTGTTGGCGCCGATTTTCGAGAAGGCGCACACCGGCGTGCAAGGCATCGGCATCGACGCGCTGCGCGCCGCATGTGCGTTAACACCGCCTGCAGAATCAGCGACCGAAGGCTTTGCGATATTGGCGTTGGGGGGAGTCACTCTGGCGAACGCAGGTTATTGTCTCGCTGCGGGCGCAGGCGGAGTCGCGGGGATTCGCTTGTTTCAGAACGGCGATGTCGTCGAAACGGTTCGCCGCCTGCGCGAACTGGAATAGACTCGTTTGTGCCCTGAGGCGAAAGAAAGGGTTGAAAGAGCTCAACCGAATTCAAATATCAGGTGTCATGCTGAGCGAGCGTTCGCCGGGGTTGGCGAACGCGAGTCGAAGCACCCCTATAGCTAAGCCGACCTTCACGTTCGCCGCCTACTCTCGTTCCGCTTTGCGCGTCAGCGACTTCAGCACCATATTAATCAGCGCCAGCACGATGGCTCCCCAAAAGGCCGGCCAGAAGCCGCGGACCACGAAAGCGGGCGCCAGCAGGGTCGAGGCTAACATCAGCATCAGCGCGTTGATGACCCACCAGAAGATTCCCAGGGTGAGGAAAGTCAGGGGCAAGGTAATGAGTTTCAAGAAGAACCCAAGCGTGGCATTGACCAGCCCGATTACCACTGCGGCGATCAGCGCTGCCGCGAATCCGCGCACGTAGAATCCGGGCACCACCTTGGACACGATCAGCAGGCTGATCGCGCTCAATAACCAGTTCAACAGCAAACGCATTACGTTCCTTTCAGAACTCCGCTCCGTCGACAATCATTTACCACGGAGACACGCAGGACACGGAGTTATTGGGTTTCTATCGACTTTTCTCCGTGATCTCAGTGCCTCCGTGGTTAATTTTCATTCCTATGGGTGGGCCGCAGGCTCCTGTGACACTCAGGAAATCGTCTTCTTCGCCAGGACCATGCTGATGGCTTTGGTGCACCAGCAAGTCCCTTTGGACGCAGGGAAACTCGCGGGAAATTATACCGCGAGGGAAAGCGGCTGCGTCCGCCTGGGCAGGCGCGATGCGATAAGCTCTTGGCAGAGGTAGTTGACCATGCCGGATGCGATCGGGCAATTTGCCAAAGCCAGGTACCTGAACCTGGAAAGCTTCCGCAAAACCGGCGTGGGGGTGCGCACTCCAGTATGGTTCGCACAGGATTCGGGGTCCCCGTCGGGCGCCGATTTTTGGCCTGACGGAGCCGGCCTCTTCTACGTTTATTCCACGCCCGACGCCGGCAAGGTCAAGCGCATTCGCAACAATCCCAGGGTGCGGGTTGCGCCTTGCAGCTTTCGCGGGAACCTTCGCGGAGCATGGGTAGATGCCCGCGCCCGCATCTGCGAAGGCGCGGAAGCGGCACACGGGCAGGACCTGCTGCGCCGCAAATATGGCTGGATGAAGATTGCCGGCGACTTCTTCAGCCGCCTGCGGGGCAGGACGCAGACCGTGATTGCGATTCACGTCGATTGAGGCGGCCGTCTGCCTCTTCACCGCGTCCGCAGCGAAGCGTATTCCGTCACCTGATGCAGTTTCACACTTGATGTATAGGGTGGAGCACCGCCTCCGATGGATTATTTGGATTATTCACGAACTTGAAAATGTCATCCTGAGGCGGGTGCCCCATCCTAGCCTTCTTTTGGCTAGGGTGGGGATTTTGTTTGCCCCCTGAGCTTTCCGATTTGCTCAGCATCCTTCTGACCATTACGCCAGTCCCGCCTTGCGGGACGAAAGAGCTTAGCCCAGGGCGGAAGTGTGTGCGTGAGAACTCACTTTTCGAAAATGCGGTGGGAGAAGCAAACCTAGAATGGCCAATAATAGAGTCCCGAAGGGACGGAATATCTTAGCCCAGCGCGTACCGGGGTCCCCAAGCCACGCCGCCTTTGCGTGGATTGGGGTGGTTGAGCGCTGGGTAAGGTGGGATATGTGACCCGAGTCCCGTAGGGACGGCAGAGGTTCTCACGCACACACGGAAGCCCTGGGGTCTAGGTGGGAAATAAAACCGAGTCCCTTTAGGGACGGCACATGCCGCAGTCGCACGACCAAATTATCTCTAAGCAAAAGATGTACCCAAACCATTGGTGCAGCGAGCTTATTGCGGAAGGACCCTTTGCTTTAGGTCCCGTCCCGCTTGCATCACCTTGTCCGGCGTGCCCAGGTCGCGCCAATAATATTCGTCGGCGACGACCTCCTGTGCCACACACTTTCGCGTCAAGTACAATTCAAGCACAACATCGGTCCCGTTAAAAAGGCGCTGTCTGGAAAGACTCCGCTGGAGCCGCGATAGGCTGCGGCATAGCCCGAACCAGGGCGGACGATTGACCGGGCACGCCGATCTTAGCGGGGGTCCTATCGTGCAGATCCAGGAGCAGAATTCTGCTGTCGGAGTGATAGGTCTCGCCCGACGTAGTTTGCGCCTGGAAAACTGGATCCGCGGAATGCAAATATTCCTTCCGGCTCACCGCCAAGGCATTCGTCAGATCGGTTCCGACGAAATCACGCTCGGTATCGACCGCGGGATCGATCCGGTGGTTGATCAAACGTCCTCGCTTGGCGATTTCAATGGCAACATCGTGCGTGGCGGCAGCCGCCCAGATGGGCATCCCGTCAATCGTGTAATCGGTTTTCCAGATGCGAAGATGATGCCGTCGCGACATCACTGCACCAGGATCGGGCAAGGCATACGAATAGTCCTGCACCCTTCCGAACAGGTAAAACCTGGCCATCGGCAACTGCGCGTCGCTGGTCCGATGCCGCAACAAGTGCCAAACGAATACCGGTTTCCA
>PLBW01000163.1:0-11636 GCA_003135475.1 Acidobacteriaceae bacterium | reverse complement strand
GGGGCGGCAGATAATCCATCATCTCGCCCAGTTCGGAGGAATTTTCTTGCGAACCCGGTAACCCTGCCGATAGCAGCGAGGCAGCGCCGTCGATTTGCGCAGTGATCTCTGTACTCTTCACCACGGTGCTGTCATGGCCACGGGTGAGCAGAAAAACTGGCGCAGCGGGCAGGAAGATGAAGCCGGTGGCGATCATACCTGCGGCCATCAGCTTGGTACGGGAGCGGCCTTTCACGTTCATGCGGGCACGCAACCCGACTTGATCGCCGTTTATCAGTTCTACGGAATCCAGTTTCAGGGCCACCTTGCCTCCGATTCCCAGCAACCGCCTGCCCTTAACTCCAGTGACCGAGCCGTGGGCGATGGTGCCCGCGGGAATAACCGTGAAACCGGCGACGTTCACATCTCGCACCACGACAAAATTCAGCTTGTCGCCAACCCGGGCGTGGGCAGAGGAAACGCTTTCGGCAAGTCGAAGCTTAATGGGGGTTCCATCGGGAACGGTCAATCTGGCAGGAATCGCACTTCTTTCCTGGGCCGAAACCCAAGGCATGAGAAACATCGAGAGCAGGATATAAGCAGGTATTTTGCGGAGATAGGCGCTGGACAATGGACGCCGCCTTTGCTTTAGCTCTAACCTCTCACCCGCGACGGCCAAAGATGTCTTAGCGCAACGGCGTGATGGATTTGGGGATTTTAGGCAGTTGGAATGTCTCCTGTATGGTCAAAATCGCACACTACGGAGATGTCATTGTGGCTTCATCCAAGAAATGAGTACCGTCTGTGTGGGCGATGATTCCTTCTAAACCATTGGTGCAGTGAGCTTATTGCGGAAGGACCCCTTGTTTTAGGTCCTGAGCGGCTTGCATCACCTTGTCCGGCGTGCCCAGGTCGCGCCAATAAGATTCGTCGGCCCGAAAGGCGGGAATTTTTTCTTCCCGGCCAGCCAGGCGCAGATAGCAGTCGATGATGGAGAACACGCCCGCTTCCGTCATTTTCGCAAACAGGTGAGGAGAAATTACCTGCACCCCGCAAAACGCCAGCGCCTGCATGTGCGGTGCAGGTCGAACCAATTCAGTTTCGCCATCGCCTGATCGCCGGCCGCAAAGCTGCAACTGCTGGTCGAACAGCAGGTAGCGAGAACTCTGGCGGGCTTGCACCGCCAGGGTGGCGAGGGCCCGATTTTCCAGGTGAAACTGCACCATGCGCCCCACATCGATGGTGCTGATGACATCGACATTGTGCAGGATGAACGGCTCTTCCGAGCCGCGGGAATCCCCGAGAAAAAAATGCGCTGCCTTTTTCAGGCCGCCACCGGTGTCGAGCAGGATCTCCTCGCGCGAGACCTCAATGTTCATGCCGAAGTTATCGTTGGTTTTCAGATACTCGACAACCATGCCGGCAAAGTGATGCACGTTGACAATCACCTCGTGAATTCCAACTGCACGCAAGCGAGCCAGCGCGATCTCCAGCATCGTGCGTCCAGCGACTTCCACCAGCGCCTTGGGGCGATCGTCAGTGAGTGGCCGCAATCGCGTCCCCAGGCCGGCGGCCAAAACCATCGCTTTCATTCGCCCAAGTTCTCCAATTCGCGATGCTGCACCACCACTTCCACCCCTTCCCTGCCCCGCAAATGTTTGGCCAATTGCTCCGCCAGATATACCGAGCGATGCTGGCCGCCGGTGCAGCCAAACGACGCGGTCAAGCTCTTAAAGCCACGACGCTGATAATCGCTCACGCTGGCATCCACCAGCGCCGTCGCGCCAGCCAGAAATTGATGCACGCTCTCTTGCTGATTCAGATAATCGGCCACCGCCTCGTCTTTGCCGGTGAGAGCTTTGAAGCGCTCTTCGCGCCCGGGATTGGGAAGACTTCGCGCATCGAAAACGAAGCCGCCGCCGTGTCCGGTCTCGTCTCTCAGCGGACCGCGGTGAAATGAAAAACTGCAAATCCGCACCGTGACCTTGCCCGTTCCCGGAGCCAGGCCCTGCAATTTATCCGAGCCCAGAATGCTCTGGAACGCCTCCATCAGCGCCGGCAGCGCGATGGGCAGCGTGACGTTATGAAGCAGCCAGCGCAGGTTCTTCAGCGCGTATGGCACGCTTTGCAGAAAATGCGCTTTGCGCTCATAAAATCCGCGAAAGCCGTAAGCGCCCATCGCCTGCATGAGGCGAACGTACACGTAGGCGTAGTAATGCCGCATGAACAGTTCGCGATCAAGCTCGACGAAACCGGCAAGCGTGTCGAGATAATGATCCAGCAATTGGCGGCGCAGCTCCGGCGGCAAGTCGGCCTTGGCATCGAACAAAAGCGACGCGATATCGTATTGCAGCGCGCCTCTGCGGCCGCCCTGGTAGTCCAGAAAGAATGGATTGCCGCCGCGCAACATCACATTGCGCGATTGGAAATCGCGATAGAGAAAGTAATCGCGGGCGGCGCTCAGCAGGAATTTCGTCAGGCGGCCGAAATCGTCTTCGAGCGCCTGTTCGTTGAATGAGATGTTGGCGAGCCGAAGAAAATAGTACTTGAAATAATTCAAGTCCCAGGCGATGGACTGGCGATCGAAACTGGCGCGCGGATAGCACACTTTGTAATTCAAATCGCGGCCGGCTTCGATCTGAAAGCGCGGCAACACGGCCACAACCTTGCAGTAGGCCTCAACCGCCTGGGGAGCGATGGCCTCACCCACGCGATTTTTCGACAGGAACTCAAACAGCGTCGTGTCGCCCAGGTCTTCTTCCAGATAAGCGCCGTGACTCAGATCTTCCGCATAGATTTCCGGCACCGGCAACCCGTGGCGGCGAAAATGCCGGGAAAATTCCAGGAAAGCAACGTTCTCTTCGCGCACCTCGTAGCGCACGCCAATGGCGCTGAATTTTTCGCTGACCAGCCGGACGATATTCCGCCCCGAGCCGCCGAGATGGCCGTGCAGCGGCTCCCCCTTATCTAACGGCGTGCGGAAGTGCTGCTCAAAAAGTTTTCTGAGAACGTCCATGAAACTGGTTTCCAGCGATTCATTTTAGAGTAATCGCCGGAATTGACCTATTCCTTCAGCGCGGCTGCCCGGGAGGCGTTGGTCCTATTGCGCGGCGGCGGATGGCAGCAAGCGCTCCATCGCCTTGGCAAAACCGTCCTCCTGGTTGGAGGCGGTGACGAAGGTCGCCGATTTCTGCACGTCGGGGCTGGCGTTGCCCATGGCGATGCTGATGCCACTTTCCTTGAACATCAGGACGTCATTCGGCATGTCGCCGATGGTGGCGATCTGGCCCGGCGGGATGTTGCAGAGTTGCGCAAACATCCCGACCACCTCTCCTTTGTTCGCCTTTGGATTGGTGACGTCGAGATAATACGGCTGTGAGCGGGCGGCTGAAACCCGGCCCGCGCTCCACTCCTGCACGTCTTTCTCGCAGCTCGCAACCGCGTCGAGATCGTCACTAACGCCCACCACTTTCACAACGCCATCCATCCGCGCGTCGAAATCGGGCACCACCGTGGGCTGGAACTTAACCGTCCACGCCTCCCGCGCGACGTGCGGGGCATCGGCGTTGCGCACGAACCAGTCGCGATCGGTGTAGAGGAAAATGTCCAGCCCATGTTTGACGATCAATCGCACCACTTCGGCGGCCACCTCCGGCGGCAGCAGTTGCCTGGAAATCGGCGAGAGATCGGGCTTGACGATTACGCCGCCGTTGAAGCCGGCAATCGGCTCCGTGATTTCCAGCGGCTCGATCAGCATCTTCATGCCGCGCGGCGGCCGGCCGCTGGTAATCCCAAACTGAATGCCGGCGTCGTGCAACTTCTTGACCGCCGCGATGGCGCGAGGGGTGAGAACTTTGTCTTGCGTGACCAGCGTGCCGTCGACGTCGGCGATCACCAGGCGCACGCGAAGATTTCGCGGGTTAGGTTGAGAGCTCATAGCAGAACCGTACCATCCCTTCGGGACTCAACTTGACCGCGGGGCTCCAGGCTGCGAAAGGCTGGGGCGCCCCGGCGGTGTCATCCTGAAAGTGGAGCACCCGACTGCGCGTTCAGGAGCGCACCTGCGCAAGTATGGAGTGCACCACATTGAGGGTGTGCGGCGCGGCGAAGATTTCCTTCAGCTTCGCTTTGAAATCCTCCTCGGACCCCAGCGAGGTCGACTTGTTTAGATATCCCAGGACCAAGGGGTAGAAGTTGACGTTGTGAGAGATAGTGAACAACTCGAACCGGTAGTTGAGCGTGGGCGCGACAATGTAAAAGTAGTGGACCAACAGGCTGCCCGTGGTCTGGGTGACGACTTCGCCCTTCACCAGCTGGCGCGTTTTCTCGCCCAGCAGGGCGGCTTGCTCTTTCAAGATCGTGATCGGCGTGACCAGGTTGGAGTCGGCAATGTTCGCCGGCCAAAAATCATTGGTATCAGGCATGGGCCCTCCTTCAGAACTTCAGCTCCAGCGTCACCGGCAGATGGTCCGACACCGTCTCTTTGTCGGGCTGCCCGTCCTCCTGCAACAGCGAATAACCACGGATCGACGTGGGGATGCGCACGTTCTCCGGCGCAAAGCCATCCAGCAGAGCGGGCCGCAGCAACACCTGGTCGAACACGTTCCAGTAATAGCAAAGGTGCTCGGCGCCCTCGAAGTAAAAGGTGCCGCCCGCCTCGCCATTGTCGCCGAGGTGGTTCCACATGGGATTGTAAAAAAACTTGTATTTCTGCCGCTGCACCAGGCGTGTTTTGCGGGACGCGATGCGGCGGCTCATGACGGCGTGCAGGCCGCCGGCTATGATCATGCCCGCCTCGAAGGGGTTCATATTGAAATCGCCCAGCACAATGGTGCGCTGATGCCCTTCGCTAACCTCGACCTCGTCGATGCTTTGCGCCAGGTGCACAGTCTCAATCATCTGGCTCTCCTCGGAGAAGTTCATCTTGGCGGGGAGATGGGCGGCGGCGACCAGGATGCTCTGGCACCCGGGCAGCGCCAGGCGGCGAATGGAGACGCGATGGCTCTCAAACAGCGGCGTCAGCAAACTCGACTCGAAGCGGGTGAAGAAAAGCAGATGGCCGCAGTTGCCGGGCGCGTACTGGTAATCGGGAGCGTCGGCGTAGTCGGGCGAGTCGGCGGGCGCTTTGGCGTAGTCGGGCGCCTCCGCGTTGAGTTCCTCCAGCAGCCGGGCCGGCTTCGTGGGACACTCGGCCAGGATGACCACGTCGGCATTCTCCTGACGCGCCAGGTCGCGCACGAAGCCATGCAGGTCCTGCCGATTCAGATTCCAGAACAGGAACCTCGTCATAGCTGCGGCCTAGCAGAACCGCTTTCCGGTTTCGAGTTACGAAAGGACAGTAGGCAGTTGCCAGTTGCCAGTTTCGGAATGTCTGGGTGTTTTCACTGACAACTGGCTACTGGCTACTGACAACTGCTGGTTGTCACCCTGAGCGAGGTCGCCGCGGCGACCGAGTCGAAGGATCTGCGGTTGTCTTCTCTGGCAACTGGCTACTGGCTACTGGCTACTGACTACTGGCGCTACTGGCTACTGACAACTGCTGGTTGTCATCCTGAGCGGAGGCGGCGCCGCGCCGCCGCAGTCGAAGGATCTGCGGTTGTCTTCTCTGACCACTGGCTACTGGCTACTGACAACTGCTTCTTGTCATCCTGAGCGCAGGCGGCGCCGCGCCGCCGGAGTCGAAGGATCTGCGGTTGTCCTTACTGACAACTGACAACTGTCCACTGACAACTGTCTTCGTGCTCGGGTAGTGCTGGCCTTCAGGCCAGCGTGCAAGTTGTCAAAAACATTCCGGGGCTTTAGCCCCACCTCGTTCTTGTCATCCTGAGCGAGCGCAGAGAGTCGAAGGACCCCTATACTGCCAGCAATCCCGCACAGTCTTGTCATCCCGACCGAGGACTTCAGCCCGAGTCGAGGGACCTGCTTTTCACTGCCAACCGACAACTGGCCGGGTGCGGGTGCCCCACCCTTGTCGCCTTCCTTGGGCGACAGGGTGGGCATGACGTGGTCACGAAATAGCTCCCACCCTCTCGCCAAAAGCGGGCGAGAAGGATGGGGCACCCGTGTCTGCGAAGCTCGGTCAAGCCAGAGGGGGTGGGCCACCCGCCTGCACGAATGAAACTTCATGCCAGGCTCCAAGCATTTTTTGTTGATTCTTTGCACCCTCCAAGACTTATGATGTTCAAGCCATGAGCACCAAACAGGACGGAGACGGCGCGGTAGAGGCAGTAAGGCGTATTGAAGAAGCCGGACGGTCTAATTCCGACTCCCTCGAACTGGCAGGTCTCGGGCTCACCGCACTCCCGGGCTCCCTGACTGAGCTTATCAATCTCCGAGAACTCAACCTCAAGGAAAACCGGATCACGGCCATCCCCGATTCGTTGGCTCAACTTACTAATCTTCTAAGCCTCAAACTCCAGCATAACCAGATTAACGCCATCCCGGACTCCCTCGCTCAGCTCACCAATCTCGAAAATCTCGATCTCAGCGAGAACCAGATCACCACCATCCCAGACTCCTTGGGCCAACTTGCTAATCTCTTCTATCTCGATCTCGGCGGGAACCAGATCACCGCCATTCCAGACTCCCTGGCGCAGCTCGCCAATCTCCGACACCTCGATCTCGGCGAGAACCAGATCACCGCCACCCCCGACTCCCCGGCTCGGCTCCCCAATCTCGAATACCTCACTCTCCCCGGCAACCGGATCACTGTCATCCCGGACTCGCTAGCCCGGCTCCCTAATCTCCGAGGCCTCGCCCTCAACAGGAACCAGATCACCGCCATCCCGGACTTCCTTGCTCAGATCCCTGACCTCGCGGTCCTCTTTCTCGACGACAACCAGATCACTGCCATCCCCGACTCCCTGGCCCGGCTTTCTAACCTCCGATATCTCCATCTCAGCAACAATCAGATCACCACCATCCCACACTCCCTGGCCCGGCTCACTAATCTCAAGAAACTTGATCTCGACGGCAATCCGCTTCCCGAAGAAGTTCTTGCAGCTCTCAGGAACGGTGTCCCAGGCCTTCTCCGCTATCTCGAATCCACAGCGATCAAGAAGGTCTACCCTCGTACCGTCAAGCTAGTTCTGTTAGGTGAGCCCAAATCCGGCAAGACAACGCTCCTCGAAGCGCTAAAGGGCAATCCCAAACCGTGTGACGAGTCACGTAAGGAAACGATCGGCGTCGACGTGGAGATTATCGAGAAGCCGAGCCCCATCGATAACAAGCCCATGTACCTTTCCGTGTGGGACTTTGCTGGGCAGCACATGGAACACGCCACCCACCAGTTCTTCCTGACGGAAAATGCAATCTATCTCATCTTGTGGAATGCGCGACTCGGTGCGGAATCAGGCAAACATGACCTGTGGTACTGGCTGGAGTTATTGAAGATGCGGGTACGCAATCCGAAGTTTCTCCTGGTCGCCACCCATGTTGAGCACACGCCCCCCGACCTCAATCTCTCCGAGATCGAGCGTTCCTATAACGGATGCCAAGGAAATTTTCCGATTGAACTGGAAAACCTGAAAGGCATGGCCTCTCTTCGGACCAGGATCCTCGAGCTTGCGGCCGACTCACCGTCCTTGCGGGCGGAGTGGCCCCCGGAGTGGCTTTCGGTTCGTGATGAAGTCCGCAAAATCCGCGAAAAGCAAGTTCACATGACTCCGACTGCTTTCCGCACCTTGATGAAAAAGAAGCACGTAACGGAGCAGGTTGCGCAACAGGACCTTGCCGGTCAACTCCATAACCTTGGGGAAATACTCTACTTTCAGGAACGCGATGAACTGTCCAGCCTCGTGATTCTGAGCCCCGAATGGGTGACAGAGCTCATCGCCCTTGTCGTCCGCAGCAACGAGGTGCGCCAGAATAAGGGCATCCTTAGCAAAGCGCACCTGGCAAAGCTTTGGAAGAAGGCGAAGCTTCAGCCGACGATCCAGGCTCACCTTATTCACCTGATGGATTGGTTCGACTTGACGTATTCGACCAGCCACCGAACAGAACTGGGTATCGTGGTGGAGGCGCTCCCATACTCGACGCCGGAGAGCCTAAAACAAGTCGACCTTCCATCTGATCAGCCGCGGATGGAGATGATTTTCCGGTTCCCATCCCTCCATCGCCGGTTACCTCCGGGTATTCCAACCTGGGGCATCGCCCGCGCACACCGCTTTTCGAAATGCACACCATGGCGCGACGCCGCAGCCTTCGAAGATGGGGATAGCAAGAGCCAGGCGCTTATATTGGCCTCCGACACGGCGAAAGAAATTCGGCTCCGCGTTGTGGCTGACTATCCGCCATTCTTCTTCGGACTGATGGAGAGCATCTTGCGCGACACCTTTAAGCGCTATCCTGGATTGGAACCTGAGCGCCGCCTGCCATGCTCCTGCGGGCCAGCATGTCCTGCAACCTATCTCTATGAAACTGTCTTGAAGCGATGGCGCGAGGGCAAGCAGCTCGTCACTTGTGACCAATCCGGCGAAGATGTAGCCATCGGATCTCTCCTCACGGGTGCTCGCCGCCCAGAGACTGAGGACGGTCTGCGCGCGATGCATTCTGAGATGCGCCGACTGTTTACGGAGGCACTTCGTGCCCAGCGAGAGCAGATGGAAAAGACTTGCCCGTCGGTTTTCACACTGATCCCAAGCCGTGGCTTCAAACAGCTGGACACATGGATGGAATCCTACACACGGGAAGAGGAACTTGAACTTACTCTTTACTGCGAGCACGATTCCGGCTGGCATCCGACCAGTTACAGTCTTTACCGTTTCCGGTTGGACCAGGAATGGTTCAATTTGCTGAAAGGCAAGTGGAATCAGCTCGTCAGGGTTACGAAGCGCGTCGGCCCGCTCGCCAAGGTCGTTGGCAAGGCGACGGCTATTCCGTGGGTTGCAGAGTCTGCAAGTCTGGGCGTTGACAATCTCCCCGCGGCCTCCCAATCAGCCGCCCGTCCGCTCTCACGGGAACTGGGAGAAAAAGAACAGCCCGGGTTCATTGATATAGAGACTCGCTACTTGCTGGATCAACTCATCGATCATCTCGATCAGTCGCAGCGCAAGCCGACTGACCCGAAGAAGGGCGGTCTACAACCGTATCTAATCGAGGATGGCCGCCTGCTTTGGCTCTGCACGGAACACTTGAAGCAATACAAGAAGCGAAGATAGCGGCTCTTCCTCAGTCCCGTTCCGCTGCTCCCCATCCCCCGCCGCCGGGGGTTTCGATGCGNNCCATCGGCGCGAAGTATCTCGGTGCGTCCCGGCGCTCCGTCCTCGCCGCCCGCCAGACCGTACGGCCGAGACTTGCGCCGGTCGGCGAGCAGGATCACCGTCGCGTCGGCCAGCACTTCCATTTCTCTGACGATGCCGTCGCCGCCGCGATGCTTTCCTTCGCCACCGCTGCCGGCGCGCAGCGCATACTTCATCACTCGCAAAGGATAACTGTATTCCAGCGCTTCCGCGGGCGTGTTGAGCGAATTGGTCATGTGGGTGTGCACGCCCGAGACGCCGTCGTGGGCGGCACTGGCGCCCGAGCCTCCGGCAACGGTTTCGTAGTACGCGAACGGAACGGCCTTCCCGCTGCGGTCGTCCATGCCGCCGATGGTGAGATTGTTCATGGTCCCCGACGACGCGGCGGGGATGTGCTCGGGCAGCGCCTGGGCCAGCGCGCGCAGAAGCACGTCAACGATGCGTTGCGAGGTCTCAACATTTCCGCCAGCCACCGCTGCGGGCGGCCGCGCATTGACGACGGTCCCTTCGGGCGCGATCAACTGAATGGGGCGCATCAATCCGGCGGTGGCGGGAACGTCTTCGCGCAGCAGGCAGCGGAAAACGTAGAAGCAGGCGGAATACGTGATGGCTTCCACGGCGTTAATGCTGCCCTCCACCTGCGGAGAGCTGCCGGTGAAATCGATGATGACGGGGCGCGGCTTGCGGCTCACGATTTTTGTTGCGCGCGGAAACGTGATGCGCACGGCAATGCGCACCGGCGCGTCGGTGACGCCATCGTCATCGAGCACGTCCTCGGCGGCGTAGCTTCCCGCAGGCGCCGTCGCCAGAAATGCGCGCATCATTTTCTCGGAGTAATCCAGCAGCGCTCGCGCGGCACGCTGCACCCGCGCGATGCCGTAACGCGCGCAAAGTTCGAGCAGTCGCGTGCTGCCGGTGTGGCACGCCGCCAGTTGCGCGCTGAGGTCGCCTTCACGTTCTTCGGGAGTGCGAACATTGTTGAGCAACAGGGCCAGAATGTCGCGGTCAAGTGTTCCGGCGCGCAAGATCTTCACCGGCGGAATGCGCAACCCTTCCTGGTAGATCTCGCGACATGGGCCCATGGAGCCCGCATAGGTTCCGCCAACGTCGGCGTGATGCGCGCGCGCCGCGACGAAGAATTCGGGAGGGGCGTTGCCGGTGTTGCGCTGGGCGCGTCCCACAAACACCGGAGCGACGACGGTGATGTCGGGCAGATGCGTGCCTCCGCGGAAGGGATCGTTGAGCATCGCCACGTCGCCGGGCGCGAGCGGCAACTCGGCAATGGCGGAGCGCACCGACATCGGCATCGAGCCAAGATGCACGGGCATGTGATCGCCCATGGCCAGCACGTTGCCGCCGGCGTCAAACAGCGCGCAGGAGTAATCGCGACGCTCTTTGATGTTGGGCGAGAACGCGGTGCGGCGCAGCGCTGCGCCCATCTCTTCCGCGACCGCGTGAAACAGATGCTTGAAGACCTCGAGCTCGATGGGGTCGGCGCGCATGTGAGCGAGTGTAACTCAGGCGCTGGCGCGGGGACATTTTGCGCCCGCGCTTTGGACACAAATCACTAAACTGCCAGTCGCGCAAGCGATTCCCCAAATATTCTTGTTGACATTCCGTCCGAGTAACCGCAATATCTGGTGTTAGACATACTGCTCATGCAACATCTTGGGCGGGTATGGCATCGGCCCAAAAAAATCAAACCTTCAAGGGAGAAGGTTCCACTAAGGAGGATTACCTAATGGCAACGAAGAAGAAGGCCACGAAGAAAGCCGCCAAGAAGAAAAAGCGGTAACCGATCCTGCGAGGCACTGGCCTCGCTTAACTTTTGCCAATAACATGGCCTCCGCATTTGCCGTTCGCGGAGGCCTTTCCCTTTGCGCTGACTCACCGTGCTGGATTACCGATGGCTCTCCAGCCGGGGATCGCACGTGCGGTTAGTCGGTTGCGTGGGCAACTGCGGCGGCGGCGGATGGGGAACAGCGCAACAGGACTGACATCCTGCCCGCTCCCCTGGAGCAGTTTTACCTGTGCCCCGAGCCCTGGCCCAGACAAAGAAAAAAATAAGTGCGCTGGAATCTCGCGGGGCATATAGTGGGGCGGTTGTGAGCTAAGACGGAAAATCCGTTTGGATCGAAGTGCGCGGTGCGGATTGCCGAGGAGAAAGTGCATGCAGACCACGCGTCGCATCCTATTGTTTACTCTCTTAGTTGTCTTCCTAGCGACCTCGTTTGTGGTTCATTCCCAAACACCCCTGCAATTCGTGCCCGTGACGCCCTGCCGGGTCGTGGACACGCGCTGGGCCGTGGGTCCGTTCGGCGGTCCGGCCCTGCAAGGCCAGACTTCCCGCGACTTCGCCCTCCCCGACGGCGGCTGCAGCATTCCCAATACGGCGGCGGCCTATTCGCTGAATGTCAC
>PLBW01000054.1 GCA_003135475.1 Acidobacteriaceae bacterium | reverse complement strand
GCAATCCGTTCTTCACTGAGGCTTGCAACGATCTCTGCCATGCTTCTACTTCCTTTCAAATTCCCCTGCGATTGCGCTTCAGCCGTTCCTTGGCGGTCGCCCACTGCCAAGTTCCCAAAATGAGAAACAGGAACTTCTTCATAATGCGGTATCTAAGACCCGGGATGCAGTGACGAGCGAACCCGTTAGGTGTGATTCCCGTTTTGGGAATGCGGGGCTCGATCCGATTCGGCACGGCTCGCCACCAACAGGTCGCTCCGTCGAACACCATTTACCACGGAGACACGGAGGACACGGAGTTCTTGGTTTCTATAAAGTTTCCTCCGTGATCTCCGTGCCTCCGTGGTTAATTTTCATTCCGATGGGTGGGTCGCAGGCCCATGTGGCACTCGGAGTAAAACCTGGGCTAACGAACGGTGAGATAATTTGCTGTTGATCGAGCTCCGTGACAACGAGGGAAGCATTGATCCCAGCAGCAGAGGACCCGCGATGACGTCTCAAACCGGCGAATGGGATTTCGATTTCATTGTCATCGGCTCAGGTTTTGGCGGCAGCGTTACCGCTCACCGGCTGGTCGAGAAGGGATACCGGGTTGCGGTAATGGAGATGGGCCGGCGATGGACACCTGAGAACCTGCCGCGCACCAGTTGGTCCATTCATCGCTGGTTTTGGAGTCCGAATCTTGCGCTGCGGGGCTTCTTCAACATGCGCTATTTCAGGCATGTCACCATTCTGCACGGCTGTGCGGTAGGTGGCGGATCCATTACGTATGCTTGCACTCTTCTTCAGCCTCCGGACAAGGTTTGGGACAGCGGATCGTGGCAAGGATTAGCGGAGTGGAAGGCGGAGATGCCGCGTCATTACGCGACCGCCTCGCGAATGCTGGGCGTTACCGAGAACAAGATCCTCGGACCTGCCGACCATCTGCTGAAGAAAGTTGCCGACGCTGCAGGAATAGGAGACACGTTCTACCGGACGCATGTCGCCATCTTTCAATCTCCCGAAGGAGAGCCGGGCGGACAGACGTTTCCTGACCCCTATTTCGGCGGAGAGGGGCCGGAGCGCACGACCTGCATGGGCTGCGGCGGCTGCATGATGGGTTGCCGCCACGGCGCCAAGAATACGCTCGACCAGAACTATCTTTACCTGGCGGAGAAGTATGGCGCCAAAGTTTTCGCGGAGACGAGAGTGGTAAACGTTAAGCCGCTCAATGGAAGGAACGACGGCAGCGGTGGATATGAAGTTTCCACCGTGAAGTCCACGGCCCGCTTCAACCGGCATCCTAAGCGCTTCACTTGTCGCGGCGTGGTTTTCGCGGCGTCGTCGCTGGGCACCATGGAATTGCTCTTTCATCTGAAAGAAAAAGGCTCTTTGCCTGCGGTCAGCGATCAGTTGGGCAGGCGAGTGCGCACCAATTCCGAATCGCTCATCGGGGTGCGAATACCTAATTCCAGCGAGGACTTGTCCACCGGGGTGGCCATCGGATCGGGGGTTTACATCGATGAGCACACCCACATTGAAGCGGTTCGGTATCCAGCGGGCTCGGACACTATGGGCATGCTGGCCACGATTCTAACGGGCGGCCGTCCCGGCCCGGGGCGGATTGCACTTTGGATTCGGAATCTCTGTGTTGCGTTGCTGCGCCATCCCTTCAAGACCTTCCGCATCCTCCAACCCGTGAAATGGGCGCAGGAATCGGTGATTCTGCTCTGTATGCAAGCGCTCGACGGCCACATTGACATGCGATGGGAGCGGCACATCTATTGGCCGTTCAGGAAGTTTCTGGTCAGCCGCGGGCAGCGGGTACCCACGTTTATTCCCCAGGCGAACGAGTTTGCGCAGAAATTTGCTGGAATTGCCAGCGGCACGGCGATGAGCATGTTGCCGGAAATACTGTTTGACGTTCCCGGCACCGCCCACTGTCTTGGGGGAGCGGTGATCGGCAGCTCGCCGGAGGACGGCGTGGTGGATTATCGCAACCGCGTTTTCGGATATAACAACATGTATGTCTGCGACGGGTCGGTGGTCGCAGCCAATCTTGGCGTCAATCCCAGCCTGACCATCGCCGCCCTGACGGAACGCGCGATGAGTTTCATCCCCCCGGCATCGGAGACGAACTGGAATGACGCGGCTGAGCAAGCCGAAATGCAGAGTCGATAACGGACCGCCTGGCCCGTGCTGGTCTTACCCGGAATTATCTTCTTTAGAGTGCTTTTACAGTGTTTTGTATCATCAGCTCCAATTATCCTGCCATATCCTAAAGGCTTGCTTCCGCTGTTAGTGGCGATCCCCCTGGTGCGAAGAGCAGCGAAAGATTAAAGGGGGAAAGCGTAAGCCCTATGCCAACAGATCGTCGATTATCTTCTGGCCTAATTGTTCCGGCGTATAATGCTTCGCGCCTATCTCTGCGAGTATTGCTCCCTGGGCAGAAAGAACCAACTTGATTGTTTGTGCAGTTTCAGCGCCCCCATCAAAACCCACATTCAATCCCAGGGAGGCGGTGTTTTCCACGTAGCTCAGGCTCGCAGTGCCCTCTTGGGCGCGCATAGGTCGAGCCAGAATTTGAGCGTTGCGGCTGCCGTCACTACCAACCACACTTACGGCAAGCACCTGACTGCCAAATCTATTATTAAAACGTACTTCTACGTTTTCGAACCATGCAAAAAGCTCTCGGCAAAATTGATTGCCAAGCTTACGTTTCATCGCCTCAGCTTGAACCGATCTTTTCTCCAGCGCCCGCTGGACCTGATACTTTTTCTTCGCCCTCTCTACGGTCGCGTCAAGCCAATCAGGGGGCTTTCCCCGCGTGAGATCGGATGAAGCATCCGAGCTTCCTGTGACGCCCTGCTCTTGCGTGGAATGCGGCGGCATGTTGGCGGAATCCTTTACGTCATGAACTTTGTGGCCTCTAGCAAGACCGCAAATCCTACAGGTACGAAAGCCAGCAATTGGCTTGAACGAATGTGGATGGTCTGACCCACGCCGAGCCAGTTGCTCTCGCACAAGCTTTGCCCCTTTTTCGCTCATGTTAGCTTACTTCTGGATCAAGCAGTACTCGCCAAGTTTCTCGCCGCTCGCCGGATCAGCCGTACTGGCATAAAGATCGACGTTGGCGCAGTCGTACATTCCCCAATTCTTAGGCAGCCGGACCATCAGGTAAGTTCCTGGCTCCAGGACCTTGCAGTCCGCCATGCCCTTATTACAATGCAACGTGAAAGACTCTGCCACTTGCGGAGTGGCCGTTTGATGCACCGCGAGAATCACCACGCCGTTGTTTATTTCGCCACTTTTCACGGTGACGATGGACTTGTCCTGCGCCATAAGTTGCATTGTAGCCAATAACCCCAAAAGAATGATTGCTTTTCTCATGGGAGCGGCCTCCTCAATCGAAAGTTAGTCCGCGCAGGACCATGTCCAAGTCGTTGTACGGATGGTGCCTCTCTGCCTCTGCACAGACGGCCTCTGCTGAACCTGCGTTCAAGTCCATCATCCCGCTACGAGCAGGGGTTTGTCTGTGACGGATGATGCATGACCCTGTGTCGGTTCGGTATCCGGGGTGGAGCGGTGCTTCAAACTGGATTATTCATAAGTGCTCGTAATTTCTTGGGGTGTCGTCCTGAGCGACGAGTCCGGTTGCCATTCCGGCGCCGCCATCCTATCGCCCGCGTAGCACTCGCCGGGCGGTTAGGGCAAAATAGTCATCATGGACATTTATTTCTTGCGTCATGCCAACGCCGGGGAACCGAAAGTTAACCCAGCCAAGGATGAGAAACGGCCGCTTGACAAGCTGGGAATCGAGCAGTCCCACGATGTGGGACGTGCGCTTGCGGCGCTCGACGTCAGCCCTGACGTGATCATCTCCAGTCCTCTGCGGCGCGCCACCCAAACCGCAGCCGTGGTGGCCAACGAACTGGGATACGAAGACAAGGTCATCACCGATGCCGCGCTTCGCCCGGAGGCGAGCTTTGAGAAGTTTCTGGAACTGCTTCGCCGCCACAGCCGCAAGGATGCGATCATCGTAGTCGGCCACAATCCCAGTATGACGGTGTTCCTGAACCAGCTTCTCTCCGGTGGCGGCCCGCTGAACGCCATCGAACTGAAGAAAGGCGGGGTGGCCAAGGTCGAAAAGGACGGGCGCAAGCCTGCGGTACTGAAGTGGTGCATGCCGCCTAAAGTGGTGCGCGCGATTCAGCAGGCTTCGGCCAGCAGTTCGCGGCCGAAGACAGTCCCGAAGTAGTTTTTTTCCTGCTCCACGGCCCACAGTTCCAGCTCAATTCCCTCCGAGGGGCTCGGTGTCAGCATCAGCCGCACCCGACCGTCCTGGTGAACGCGGACTTTTAATTCACGCACCGCGCCGCGGCGCCCTTGATCGAGGGCGCGCGCCAGGCGCAACAAAGCCACGGCTTTGGCAACGTGAATCTGGTCGATGCCAGGCAACAGGCCCATTACGCGATCGCTGGGCGCGGGAAGCGACTTGCCGAGATAGCGGGTGATGGCAGCGATGATGCGCCGCTGCATGGGAGTGTAGCCGAAGATTTCCGAGTGGGCGATGACGTAATAGCTGTGACGGCGCCGTCCGGAACGATTGATATAGGCGCCGACTTCATGCAACATGGCCGCCGCCTCCAGCCAATTGGCGTACTGCGGCGGCAACTGGTGTACGGGCTGCAATCGGCGGAACAACAGCATGGCGAGACCGCGAATGCGCTGGGCAAAGGTCAGATCGGCGCCATAGTGCTTGGCCGCGGCGAGTAAGGCATCGTGGCGCTCCGATTCCACGCGCTCGCGCATGACCGCGCTGCCGTTGTAATCGGCCATCATCTGCGCCAGCAAACCGTCGCGCAGCCCGAGCGGCAGATAGCGGAAGCTGCGCAGGTTGCTCAGGTGCATGAGTTCGGCGAGGACCATGGCGCCGGCAATGATAATTTCGGCGCGCCGCGGTCCAATGCCGGGCAGGGCCCGCCGCTGCGCCAGGTTGCGCCGGCTCAAGGTGTTCAGCAAGGTTGCGACGGCGGTCTTGGGCACGGTTTGCGGCTTGCTTTCGTCGTAGCCGCGGATTTTCGCGGCGTACAAACCGGACAGCGCCGCCGGCGTGCCGGAGGTGGCCACGGAGATCTGCAATTTCGCGGCAGCGATCCGTTTCTGGATGCGGGAAACCTCGCCTTGGATGAACCCGCGCATCTGCTCCAGTTCTTTTTTCTTGGGCGGATCATGATGCAGAAAGGTTTGGGTGAGGCGCACCGCCCCGATGGGGAGGCTGACCATGTCTTCAATGTGGCCCGAGATGGAGATGGTCAACTCGCAACTACCGCCGCCGAGGTCGATCAGCAGGGCGCGGCTGCTGGCGATGCGGGCACTGGACAGTACCCCGAGGTGAATGAGGCGGCCCTCTTCGAGTCCGGAGATGATCTCGGTTTTCCATCCGGTGGCGCTGCGCACCCAATCCAGAAAAGCGCGGCTGTTGCGCGCGTCACGCAAAGCGCTGGTCGCGACCACGCGCACTCGGTCTGCAGCGTAAGTCTGCACGGCACGGTGAAAGCGCCGCAGCACTTGCAAAGTGTGCGACATGGCCTGGGGATCGAGCGTGCCGTTGGCAAAGACGCTTTCCCCCAGACGCGTGACTTCGCGCTCGTCGTGGAGCGTCTCCAGACGGCCGCGTACGGCCTTGGCTATTTTGAGCCGGACCGAGTTCGAACCGATATCAACCGCAGCGAAGGTTGGCATGGCAATTCCATAAGCCTCTGGAGCAGACGGGTCGCGCTGGCGTGCTCGTGGCCCCCATGCGTAACGTGTGATTCACAAACTTAGGAAGATAGATGCCGCCAGGGCACTTTGCAACTGATACGCTCACGCATTTCGTTTCCGAGAATAATTCTCTCCTGCCAAGTCACCTTACATTCATCCCATTGCAACCAGGTTAATGCGAGTTGAAGTATTCTGTTTGGTGGCGCCAGTCCGGCCACAATCGCAGTCCACGCGAGCGCTGAGTTTGCTTCTGCCTTATGGGCAAGAATTTCTGGGAATCCGAACGCGACCTTTTGGCCTCCACCGTGCAGCAGGAGAAACAGGAGTTTGCGCGGCCAGCCTCCCGGAAATCCAGGCTGGGTCTGGCCGTACGGGCGCTGCGTCATCGCAATTTTCAGCTATTCTTCGCCGGCCAGGCCATCTCCCTGATCGGCACCTGGATGCAGACCGTTGCTCAGTCCTGGCTGGTGTATCGCATGACGGGCTCGGCGTTGCTCCTGGGCACGGTGGGATTCGCCAGCCAGATTCCGGTCTTCATCATGGCGCCGATTGGCGGCATCGTGGCCGACCGCCACAACCGGCGGCGGGTGGTGATCGGCACACAAATCGCTTCCATGGTCTTGGCCGCGATACTGGCACTGCTGACCCTGACGGGCCGCATCCAGGTCTGGCAGATTATGACGATCGCCGCCGGGCTTGGCGTGGTAAATGCATTCGACATTCCCGCACGCCAGGCGTTTCTGATCGACATGGTCGGCAGGGAAGACCTGTTGAACGCGATTGCCCTGAACTCTTCCATGTTCAACGGAGCGCGGATCATTGGTCCCGCCATTGCCGGCATATTAGTCGCGTCCATCGGCGAGGGCTGGTGCTTCTTCGCCAACGCGGTGAGCTATATCGCGGTCATTGTCGGCCTGTTGCTGATGCGCATCGAACATCCCGGCCGTCTTGCCGATCAGGGATCGCCGTTGGAGAACATCCTGGAGGGATTTGCTTTCGTGCGCGATACCGGGCCCGTCCGCGCCATCCTGCTATTGCTTGGAGTGGTTAGTTTTGTAGGCATGCCGTATGCCGTGTTGATGCCGGTCTTCGCCGATAAGATCTTGCACGGCGGCGCCCGCGGACTGGGCATTCTGATGGGAGCTACCGGGGTGGGAGCGTTGCTGGGCGCGGCCAGCCTGGCGGCCCGCGTCGGCGTGAAGGGACTGGGGAAGTTGATCGCCCTTTCCGCGGGAGGATTTGGGGTCAGCCTGATTCTGTTCTCGTTTTCGAAAATCTTCTGGCTGTCCACGATACTGCTCCTGCCGGTGGGCCTCACCATGATGGTGCAGATGGCTTCCTCCAACACGCTGATTCAGGCCATGGTCCCCGATAAGCTGCGGGGCAGGGTCATGTCGGTGTACTCCATGATGTTTATGGGCATGGCGCCGCTGGGAGCGCTCTCTGCCGGTGTTGTGGCCCATCATCTGGGCGCTCCCTGGACGGTCGCGATGGGGGGAGTGGTGTGCATCGCAGCGGCGGTCTGGTTTGGCAGGCATATGCCAACGCTGCGCGCTAAGACCCGCGAGTTGGTCCTGGCGCAAGGCTTGACAGGCGGCTCGCCCGCGCAAGAAATCACCAGCCGCGGATTGTCGTGAGCAGGCGAGCTAGGGCGCAGGCGGTTTGTGAATGGCGGTGCCGCCGCTGGTCACCCCCAAGCGGCGCAGCCGGTCGCGCGCCTGCGAGGCTTCGATGGAGCGGGGATAGCGGCCGATGAGGCTTTTCAACTCGCGAATGCCGGCCTCGCGCTGCCCCAGCTCCAGCAGAGCGTAACCCTTCTTGAGCTGGGCCGCGGCTGCCTTGTTTCCGCCGGGATACTGCTCCAGCACTTTGTCGTAGTCGCGCGCCGCCGCCTCGAAATTTCCCTGACGATACTCGATGTCGGCGAGATAGAACTGAGCGTTCCCGGCCAGATCGGTACTGGAGTAGTACTTGATGTAATCGTTGAATTCCTGCGAAGACAAATCGTATTTTCCCGAGTTGTAATCGCGCAGGGCGTTGTTGTATAGAACGTTCGCCGGAGGCGCCTGGGAAGCAGCCGGGTTGGAGTCTGCCGGCGCTCCCGCTGTGGGCGGTCCGGCGGAAGCGGTCATTCCGGGCTGCCCGGCTGCCAGGTTCTGCCCGCCTTGCTGCATGTCGTCGAGCTGCTTGCTGACCTTGGCCAGGCGAGATTTCAGCTCGTCCACCGTGTCGTGCAGCGACTGGATCTGCCCGGAAATCTGTTCCATGCGGCCGTTGGTGTCACTGGCCTGCCCCTGCATCTTTTGCTGTAAGTCGTTCACCGCAGTGTTCATCTTGTTGACACTGTCAGCGCTTTGCTCGACCAGGTTTTTCACCGCGCCCATGTTCATGTCGATGGATTGCTGCATGCGGGCCACCTGGTCCTGCAGCGCCTGGACCTGGGTTTGCAGTTGAATGATGTCTTTGTTGGCGGCGGCCGCCGGGCGGGCGGCTGCCAGCATCAAGGCCGCCAGTGCCAGCCAAGCCACATTGTTCCGAAGTCGCATATCAATCCTGTTCTGCTCCTGGGTTTGTCTCTTAAACGCGCCCTGAGCTTTAACCGTGCCGTCCCTAAAGGGACTCGATACTTCTCCCACTGTACCCAGGGCTCACGCCCTGGGCTAATATTGTTTCGCCCTTGCGGGCTTTGGTTTTGCGGAGCAAACACTGCTTGCTACTTCTGATAACCGCCCGCTACTTCTGATAAACGAAGTGAGCGCGGCGGTTTTGCTGCCAGCACGACTCGTTGCTTTCCGTGCAGAACGGTTTTTCCTTGCCGTAGCTAATCGTACGTACCCGGTCGGCAGAGATACCGAGCTGCGCCAAAATCTGGTTGGCGGCGTTGGCACGATTGTCGCCCAGCGCCAGGTTGTACTCGGTGGACCCGCGTTCGTCGCAGTGGCCCTCGATGGTGAACTTCATCCCCGGGTGCTGCTGCAGAAATCGCGCATCCGCCTGCAAAACTTGCTGATATTGCGCGGAAACATCATAGCTGTCGTAATCGAAGAACACATCTTTCATGTTCCCGGAAAACAACTGCTCATCGGTGCCGCTGGAGGTTTGCTGAGGCGGAGGCGGAGACGATACCACGGTGATGCGCGCCGTGGCCTCCTGCGTACCGGAATCGTTCTTCGCCACCAGGTGATAGGTGGTTGATTCCGCCGGTGTCACCGCCCGCGAACCGCTGGGATCGACCTTGCCCAGTTGGTCGATGGTGACATCGGTGGCGTAATCGGTCCTCCACGTCAGCGTGCTCGCCTGGCCCGCTTGAATGGTGTTGGGATTGGCTGTCAACGAGGCAGTAGGCGCCGGGGACGGTGGCGGCGGGGGCGTCGGCGGTGCGGAGGCCACTTTCTTTTTGCCACAGGCACCTACGGCCAGCACCACGGCGAGGGCAACGATAATCCGGATCCATTGACTCCTGGTTAGCTTCAACTTCTTCCTCCACTTTCCCGCGAGAGCACTCGCAGCAGTTCATGCCAGGGCCGAAGTGTGCTCCTTCTGCGCCCATAAGCGTGCAGGTACCAAACCTATTTAAAACTCCAATTCGGCTGCGTGTTTTCTCCCGCAGTCGTCAATTGTCGCACTTCGCTTCCATCGGCGAGCATGGAATAAATCTGCACTCGGCCAGTGCGGCTCGACTGAAACACGATGTGCCGTCCGTCAGGCGACCATGACGGGAAATCGTTGCGCCCCTCCTCGTGGGTCAGTTGTGCCCATTGTTTGCTGGCCACGTCCATCACATAGATGTCACTGGCCCCGGGCGCCCCCGGACCATAATGGCGGATCCACGCGAACGCCAGGAACTGGCCATTGGGCGACCACGACGGCGATACCGCATAGCCCTGATCGGTGACGCGAACCACGTTCGTTCCATCAGATGCCATGGTGTAGATCTGAGGTAGCCCGGTGCGCCCACCAACCCATGCAATCTGTGCATTAGTCTTGGGGTTCCAGGTGGGCGAGACATCCGGTCCTTTGCTTTCGGTGAGGCGGCGCGCACTGCCACCCGTGGAGCTGACGGAATAGATTTCCGTGTTGCCGCTGCGCGACGACGAGAAAGCAATGATCTGGCCATCGGAGGACCATGCGGGTGAGTAATTGTCTCCACCGAAGTGCTGAAAACTCACGGCGCGGCCCAGTTCCAGGGAGTACATCAGGATCTGCCAGCCTTCCTTAGTCACGCCGGAGTACGCCACGCGCGTGCCGTCGGGTGAGACGTGCGGCGAAAGCGCAATGCTTCCCATGTGAGTTAGCTGCTTCTGGTCGGCGCCGTCATAGTCCATCTGCCAGATTTCCTTGGAGCCGCTGCGGTTGCTGACAAAATAAAGCTTGGTTTCAGCAACGCCGGCGACACCGCCGCCCAGGCGAAGGATGATTTCGTCGGCGAAGCGATGCGCGATCAGGCGGGCATTAGCATCGTTGGCCGGTTCACGATATTGCTTGCCCAGTACCTGCGGAGACTGCGGGTTTTTGGCGTCGTATAACCAGCCCTGGACATTCAGCGATCCGCCTTGGATTGCCAGATTGCCGAAGGCCAACATGCTGGCATTCGGGGGCGGGCTGCTCCACTCATTGAGATGCACTTCCTGCGGAGCGCCCGGCACCGACAATGGATAAAAGCTCTTGGACGCCATGTCGAAAATCCCCGCCGTCTGCAGATCGTTCCACAGCGTAACGTTGAAGATCGCCGACAGGTTCTGCGTGCCCGTATCGGTGGTGACCAGCTTGAAGTCGGGCACGGCAAGGCGGACCTTCTCAACCCCCAGTCCGGTACCGGTGCGAATCCAGTCCTGAGCCGATGCCAGCGAGGTGGCAATGATTAGGAGGAACAATATCGAAAGAACGACGAAGTATTTTTTCATGCCTGGCGATTCCATAAGGTGCAAACTACCGCCGATAGTCGAACCAGAACTCGACGGCGACATAACGGCCTGCGTACTCCGGAGGCAGCGGACCAAACGTATCGATACGTTGCAGCGCCCGCATCGCCGACTGATCCAGTGACGGAATGCCGCTGGACTGTTCCACGCGTACGTTTTCCGGCTGCCCCACGCGCGTGATCTCAAAATAAATGTAAACCCTCCGCGCGGTATCGATGTTGGGATCCACTTCATACTTCAACCAGTTTTCCGACACCTTGCGGCGCACTCCATCCACATACCAGCCGAAGCGGCTGCCGAAATCTCCGTTGCCCCCGGTAAAGCTGAGCCCGCCTTTCGCTCCGCCCGCCGCGAAGGAGCCATAAGGGCCGCTGACCGGCCCGCCCTGGCCAAAGGGAATCCGGTTGTCCTCCACTTTCGCAATTTCTTTCGGCGGCTTCTTCTGCGCGGACTCCTGTGGACCCTTCTTCTTGGCCTCGGGCGCGGGAATCGGAATCGCCTTGGGCTCTTCTTTCGGAATTTCCTTCGGCGGCGATTGCGTCAGCCCCTTGGATTCGTTGGCCAGCACGTTTTCGCTCTGAGTCGGTGGCACCGGCAATGGGATGCTGCTCACCAGGGTGGCGCTCATTGCACCACCGGTTCCACCCGTACCGCCCCAATTCTCGCCCCGAGTGCTGGGGATCAGATAGCCGAACAAAGCCAAAGCGAACAGCGCGACATGCAGGGTCACCGAGCCGATCAAGGGAGCGCGAAGATTGCCCCCGGTCGGAAAGATGTCAACGTCGGCTGCCATTCTTCTCCAGCGGTTGGGTCACGATGCTCACATTGGTGATGCCGGACTGTTTCACGGCGTCCATCACGGTTGCGAAGGCGCCAAAGGGAACGTTTTCGTCGGCACGCACGAAGACCGACTGGCCCTCGGGGTCGCGGATCTTCTGGTGCAACTGAGCGCCGATCTGATTTATGTTGATGGGCTCGTTATTCAGGAAAACGCGCTGCTGGCGGTCGATGGTGATCACCAGGCGCTCCTCGGTGATCTCCTTTACGGTCCGGGTATGAGGAATCGCGACCTCAATGCCTGACTGCAAAATCGGCGCGGTGATCATGAAGATAATCAGCAACACCAGCACCACGTCCACCAGCGGAGTGACGTTGATGTCGGCCAGCGACGACTGGGTGCGGCCCCGTGAATCGGTGAAAGCCATTACCGCCGCTCCACACTTTCGACCGCGCGAGCGCTGCCCGTCTGCGCCCGCTCGACTTCATTGATCAGTTCCAGGCTGAAATCGTCCATGCGCGCGCCGAACTCGCGAATGTGCTGGGTGAACATGTTGTAGGCAATCACTGCGGGAATAGCGGCGAAGAGGCCGGCCGCGGTGGTGATCAGGGCTTCGGAAATGCCGGGCGCGACCGCGCGCAGGGTCGCTCCGGCGGCGGTGCCGAGGCCGTGGAAGGCGTCGATGATGCCCCACACCGTGCCGAACAGGCCGATGAAGGGCGTGACCGCTCCGGTGGTTGCCAGCCAGGGCAAACGGCTCTCCAGGCGGCCCAATTCTTCCGAGGACGCGATCTGGGTGGCGCGCTGCAAGGCGGCCATGCGAATGGGATACGGCGCCTGCTTGCGCAGTTCGTCATAGGCGCCGTCGAACACTGCGATCAGCGGGCTGGGCTTGAATTGCTCCGCGACCGCGGCAACATCCTGCAGCCGCTCCGACTTGCGAAACGCGCGTATGAAACGATTGCTCTGCACCCGCGCGCGCCGGAACAGACCCCACTTGGAGAAAATGATGGCCCACGACGCCAGGCTGAACAACAGCAGAATCAAGAGGACAGCCTTGGCGACGAGACCGCTGGATTCAATCAGTCCGGAAATTTCACCGCCGATGGCCGAGGCAAATAAGCAAGAATGCACATTCATTGGACGCAACAGGCTCGACTTTCGCTATTCCGCATTATAAGCATTTGACGAGATAGAAGCAGATTTGCGCAGCGGGGTTCCTCGGTAGTTACGGAGCTGTCAGTGTGGCCGAGGATTCGTGCCAACGGCCGCCAAGCGAGGCGTTGGCCCCCATTTTGACAACCATTCGCCAACCGGGTAGCATCTTTATTGTTGTACTCACATTGTACGTACAGGTGGAGGGGGGGACCGTGGCATCCGTACTCAAGAAGAAATCGGCAGCCAGGCGCCAACGGATCAACTTTCGCGCCTCCGATAGCGAGGAACGCCTGATCCGCCTGGGGGCGGAGAAGCGCGGCGAGAAGGTGACTCGATTCATCGTGGAGAGTGCCTGTAGGGCGGCTGAAATGGCGTTGGCTGACCAGAAACACTTTGAGCTCCCGGCGGCACAGTTCGCGCGTTTCACGCAAGCACTCGACCGTCCAGCAAAGGCCATCCCCGCCCTGCAGAGACTCTTCTCGGAGAAGTCGATAGTTGAGGGACGCTCACACAAAGTCGCCCCTGTCAGTAGTCGAACTGCTGGCGTCTAACCATGACGTCGCGGAGTTTGACTGCGGCAAGCACGTCTCCCTCACAGAATGGTTGAAGCGGCTTGCCCGTATGAACCAGGCGAGCGGAGATACCCGGACCTACGTGGTTCGCCGGGAATTCGCTGTGGTGGGGTATTACTCCCTCGCTCCTGGGAGCATTTCAAGGAAAGAAGCCACTGTCCGCGCCAGCAAGTCAGCCCCTGATCCGGTCCCGATCGTTCTGCTGGCTCGCTTGGCTGTCGACCAACGGGAGCAACGGCAGGGCCTCGGTCCTGCTCTTCTGAAGGATGCCCTGCAACGTGCGTACGCCGGCGCAGAGATCATCGGCGGCCGTGCCATCCTGGTGCACGCTATTGACCCTGAGGCCGCAATGTTCTACCGCAAGTACGGATTCGAGAGTTGTCCCGGTTTTGAATTGCACCTGATGCTGCTCATGAAGGATGTGCGCGCCAGTTTAGGGCTGTGACCGCGCACTCGAGCAAGGCGCCAGTGGTAGAATCTCGGGCGAATTCTGATTGGAAACTGATTTCGGTCCGCACTCGCAGAGCAGCGCCGTACTCTGTCTAACGCAAAAGGAGACCTATGAGTTCTGCCAGTCCTGTCGCCCCCGTGGAGCAACCGCCTCTTTCCCAAGCCGAACGTGTCGTGGACACCTTCATCGCTCCCAGCAAGACGTTCTCCGACATCCGGCGCAGCGCGAGTTGGTGGGTGCCCTGGATACTGTTGGCAATCGCCAGCGTGGCGATGGTGATGGTGGTTGACAAAAAACTCGGCATGGAAAAGGTCGTCGAGAACCAAATGGCGCTCTCCCCAAAACAGGCAGAGAGACTTGATCAGTTGTCTCCCGATCAGCGGGCGTCGCAGATACAGACGATCGTCAAGGTCAATCGAATAATTGGTTACGCCTATCCGGTGCTCTTGTTGATCATCATTGCCATCATGGCCGGGGTGTTACTGGGGACATTCAATCTTGGCCTCGGTCAGCGCCTCACTTTTAATCAGTGCATGGCCATCAGCATGTACGCATCGCTGCCCGGAATCGTCAAAGCGCTGATTGCCATACTGGCGATCAGTGTGGGAGGGGGTGAAGCCTTCACCTTCCAGAACCCGATCGCCAGCAACTTGAGCGCTCTGGTTGACCCCAGTTCCCACTTCCTTTACTCGATAGCGACTTCGCTGGATGTGTTCACCATCTGGGCGATTGTGCTGACTGGCCTGGGCTACGGCTGCGTAACCAAGCTGAAGCGCGGGACCTGCATGGCCGTGGCCTTCGGCTGGTGGGCAGTGGTGGTGCTGGGGGGAGCGGGATTTGCGGCATTGTTCGCCTGAGAACGCCTGCGACTCGATTTCTGCATCGCTACAGCCGCTGCGGGAGCGGTCGAGTTTGCGCCGCGTCGCCAGGTTGCCCAAATTGGAACCCGCCTCAGTTGAAAGGCAGGTGCGTCGCAGAAGAAGTCCCGAATTGGTATATACTTCGGCTACTCAGTAATATCCCCGCCGCGGTTGGGCGGGTCGGGGCGCATTTTTTTTCATATGCCCCGAGGTGGTTACTTAGCGGAGCGAGCGAGTCGAGGTCCTGCCCGACGCGTTTGGATTTGAGAGTGCATTACCGGCATCATTTTCTTCCTATATCCCCGGAGCACTTTCACTCACTGCAGACGCCTGGACCGCTTGGTGGAGGTGTCGCTTGGACCTGGTATTCATACGGATCTTATTCGTCCTCATTACAGCAGTTGCCAGCTACGAACTGCACCCCCTGGGGTTAGACCGATGGCCGGCAGCGGGCGTTGGAATGCTCGTCGGAATCGCGGTGGTTCTGTTTGAGCTCCGCCTGCGACGCATCAGCCTGAAGCGGCTGATCGGCGCGGCCATCGGAAGCATCCTGGGAATCGCCGGCGCCTACCTTTTCAGTCTGGTCATTCGCAACAGCATTCACGAAGGTCCGACGCAAAGCTTTCTGCAGCTTTTCGTAATGTTGATCATGGCCTATGTAGG
>PLBW01000009.1 GCA_003135475.1 Acidobacteriaceae bacterium | reverse complement strand
CAACGATCGCCCAATGTTCATCGCGCCGTTGCAGATGGGTGAACTCCAAATCGGCCAGTTCCCTCCGCCTCAGCCCGCAGCCAAGCAGGATGGCGAGAATTGCCCGGTCCCGCTTGCCTTTGAGTGTGTCAGGGGCAGGCGCCTGCCAGAGTTTGCGGGCCTCGTCAGTGGTGAGCCAATTTCCAAGCCGGACACCCAACTTCCTGGCCCCTTTCACCCGCCGGATGCTGGCGGCGAGCTCCGGACTGAGCAAGCCAGCGTCGGCAGCCTCGTAGGCGAGCCGCCGCACTGCAGCGAGTCGTCCATTGATCGTTCCTGCCGCGAGCTGGCGATTCTCGAGGAAAATGCGATAACGGGTGACCACAACCTTGTTGAACGACAAGCGTGGCTCGGAGCAGTACCACTGAATGAATTCATCGATCGCGTGTCGATATCCGCGCTTCGACTCGGGCGAGCGAGGGCTATCCAGGACCGCCGATTTGCTGTGGTCCAGATCAGGGAGACCGAGCTTTGTTTTCGGCCGCTTTAGTTTCGAGGGTGTCCGCTTGGCGTGTCTGCTCATTCCAGCCGCCTCCACCGCGGCTGGCCAAGAGCCTACCCCCACTCGTTGGCGCATAGGGCGTTTTGCGGCAACTTGACGTGATGGGGACTTCCCGGGGGTAATCGACACGGCGGGTTCCTTCCTCGCGAAGCAAAGCCTCAGGCTGACCCGTTTCGACCTGATGGCCGCCTGCTCGATGAAAGCGTTAGCCTTCGCTTTGCCGCAAACGGGCGTATTGCAGTAGTGCCGTTCTACCCTGTATGTGAAGAACGCGGACCTCCATGACAACACCATTTGAGTCCTCCAGCTCCAACGGCACATCCACTTCGAATGTCGCTGGCTGCTGAATCCCACCGTTTATAGCAATATTATCGGCGTACAAATAGGTCCTGTGGCCTGTGTCTAGAATTGGATTGAGGCGACCTTCAAGCCCAGGAATGTACCCTGTGCTCATACAGATGACCGATCCTGTGTTCTCGCTGGTGAACAGAGTAACAGTCACGTCGTCGCTTGGGTCCCACGACGGAACAACAGCGCCAGGGTGATCTGGGTGCGCGACCAGCAATTGATAGGACCGACGCGTTGGTATGTCGACAGTGGCGACTCCATCGATTGAAGTGATCGATCCCTTGGTCGTGTCGTTATCTGCAATTGCCGTCACGGAAGCCCCCGCGATCGGTTGCCTCTCTGAACTGATGACTGTTACCCTGGCCCGAATCGGATCCACACGGGGAACGAGCTCGACGGAGAACACTGCCCGTCTGATTGACTCCGAAGGAATCGTACGGCCGCTGCTGACCAACTTCTTGTGGATGATCTTGACGAAGTCCTGCGGCGAACGGCCAGTCAAGGCGATATAGCCTACGGTCGGCAGAACGCCCGGAATCGGCGTTTCGTCGAATCTAGCAGGGAGGATGTAATCCTGGTGCTCCTGGAAGGCGCGGGCCTGCATGGCTTGGCGCTCATGGTTCGTCCACAACTTCCGAGCGTAGTGTTCGGAGATGAACATAATCGTGTACAGCGCCTTATTCTGGTAGATCTCGGACAGGTAGTCATAGAGATTCTTCCCCCAAAGGTTCGCTTCCTCGAACAAATCGTAGAAGACCTTAACGCCTGAGTCGCGAAGAAGGTTGGCGACCTGATCTACGTAGACACGGTCCTCGCCGGCAAACGAGAGGGCGATCTCAAATTCAACAGGGCGAGTCATTTGTATTTCTCGATGGCCAACTCATGATTAAGCCAACCCGCAAAAACGCCAGCGCGGTCGGCCTGCGACGAAGCCGTCACCTGCAGGCCGTTTGGGGCAAGTGGTCGCCATGTAACCACTTCGGTTCCATTCTACAGGTCCGCTCCCCCACCTTATGTAGGCCGGCCGCATGCGGTTACGGTCACTTCCTGCCGAAAATCAGTCCGTCCGACAAGCGGATAGATCTTGTGAAACGCCGCTCACGTCATTTGGAGCATCACGGCAATCCATGTTGACGGGAAGTCGGCAAACCGGAGAAGTGTCCCACAAAACGGGCGATGCAGCTTAAGAAGTGCAGGACCTCGCGATTGCGAGCGATGTTGGCGATAACGTCCTTTATCATTCGTTAGCCAGGTCAAGAGACGACCGTAATAAAAATGCAGATGGGACGGAATTCTGCTAACTCAGCGAGAATAAGGCGGGGGCATTCCGTAGTCATCCAAAGTCACGCAGGCTCGTAGGCGAAGCTCCTATGGTCAAGAAACTCATCTTCGCTTCCAAGGAAGGGGAGTTTCCCCGACCGAAGGCTCATGCCGCTTCCCGCTCATAGTACTTCAGCAGACGAGTTTGATTTTCACAGGGGTCAAAAGCCGAGTGCTGCAACTGCGGACTCATCGAAGTCTCGCGTCTGCTTCCAAGAAACTTTATTCGCGGTCAACGCTTCCAAAATATCAGTAATCCCTTCTGATTCGTAACCAAGCCTGCTGAGAGCACGGCGGAGTTCTGCGTCAGAGAAGAGTTCTTTAGGCAGAGCGGTACCAATGCCCACTCCGGCCAGCGTGATCGTTAACCCGTATATTCCCTTTCCCTGTATGTCGTAGGCCTTATGATGATCAACCAAGATTGTGTAAAGTTTGTCCATTAGCTCGCCTTCTCTCCGAGTGCTTTCAGGATAAGCCCCTTGTCAATCCGTTATGGTCAAGAACCTCATCTTCGCTTCCAAGGAAGGGGAGTTTCCCCGAACGAAGGCTCATGCTGCTTCCCGCTCATAGTACTTCAGCAGACCACCCAGTCGTTCCTTGCAACGCACGATTCCGTTATCCCCGCTCGCCCCTCGATTCGG
>PLBW01000189.1:983-6642 GCA_003135475.1 Acidobacteriaceae bacterium | reverse complement strand
GCTGGGGTGGCTGAGTTCTTAGGATTTCCGGAAACGCCGCCTGCGGTCGTCATCAACGAGGCCCTGGAGATTGCGCGGCGTTTTTCCACGCCTGAGTCCGTGCACTTCATCAACGGCGTACTGGATAGCGTGGCCCGCGAACTGGGAGAAGGCAAGAAGCGGGCAGAGTGATCCGCCCGCGATTTTTCTTGTTGCCCCCATACGCGGGCCTGAAGGCCCGCACTACCCGTGCAAACCGGACACATCAATTGCGGAACCGCTCTAGCGGCGATTTGCAGCAGCTTGCTAGGGCACCACATACACCAGGTTCGGCGTGACTGGATTGCCGTTGCCGTCCTTAAGATTAACGGCGATCTGCTGTGCGTCGGTGTGGCTGGCGACATCGATGCGGTGCACGGTGCCGTCATTGGCGCCAACGTAAACCTGGGCGCCATCGAGCGTGGTACCGCCGCTGAAAGCTGTGGCGCCGCCGGCATACGGGATGGTGTATGGAGTCAAGTTCGTAAGGTCGAAGAGTAACAATTCCGGCAGGTCGCTGACGATCCACGCAGCCGTGCTGTTGGAGCTAAAGAAAATTTGCCGGGCGTTGAATGGTCCTGCGCCCAGGTCAAAGCTGGCGACTGAATTCGGTGCGGCTGCCGGACAGCCCGCCTGAACTGTCCCCGTCGTAACCACATCGATCGCGGGTGAATCGACCGCCACCGCACCCGTGCCGTTGGGAATCGCTTTAGTCAGGGTCGGAGCATTGGCGGCGAGGGTCAGCACTTCGCTCTGGTCGCAGGTGGAGCGCACGTCAATCCCGTTGGGAGTAGCGGCGGTGATATAGGTTAGTCCGCCCTGCCCGCTGATGTCGATGGCATTGCCGGTATATCCGAGCGGCGTCGCGCTAAAGGTGGATGCTGCGGGATTGACAACTCCAAGCAAGCTCCCATTTAGCCACTCGCTCAGCTTGCTGTCGGGAGTGAACGCGCTCGAGTTGGTCGTGTCGCCAGACTGTGTGAACGCGGTGGCTAGGGTACTGGCGTCAAAGTAGTAGAGACTATTCGTTGACGGGTACGATACCAGCAGAAAGTTCGCGTCCGCCGAAATCCCCTCAATCGTCCCGAACACTGAATAGGTGGTGACTACGCCTGTACTTACGTTGACGGCCATCAACCCCGAGCTGGCAGACCCCAGATAAACCGTAGTGCCGGTCGGGTCAACCACGATCGAGGTCGGCGGGAAGGGCAGGGTGATGGCCGTGCCCGCCGTGTTGGTGGAAGTGCTGATGGGGACGAGGCTCAGGGAATTCGAGCTGGCAGCATAGACCGTGGTCGAGGTGGCGCCGGAAACCGCCGCAGTCACTACGTTAAGGCTGTATTGCGCGCCAACATTTTTGTTGCAATCCGGATCGCTGCAAGTCGCGGTAATATACGCCGTTCCCGGGGCGACGCCCGTGAGGGTTGCAGGATTGTCGCCGAGAGTTCCGGTAGCGACCTTGACGCTGGCGACAGCGGACGAGCCCCAGGTGATGGACGGTTTGATGTATTGACCGTTGGTGTCGAACACGTCGGCCGTGAGCGGCTGCGTGCCGCCTGAAGTCAGCGTAAAGGATGTGTTAGAGGAGTTGGCGTCGTGCACCATAATGGATGCAACCGGGCAGGTAAGGTACGGAACGGCGACGCTGTTCACTCCCGAGACACTGCCAAAGACCGTCGTCAAGCCTGGATTTTGCGCCGTAAAGACGCCATTGCTGGTCAGTGCGGTTATGACGTTAGCCGTACCGCTGCAGGTGGCTGTGCCGTTGCTTAATGTGGCCGTCGTGGGTGGCGTAGTTGCGCCGTACCCGGAGGCCGTGACGTTCAGATGGGTTCCGGCGGCAATCGTATTCGCCCCGGTCAAAGTTACGGTTGCGGCGGCGCCCACGACAGAAAAACCAAGGCCAGTATTGTTAATTAGCGCGGTTATGACACTTGCCGTACCGCTGCAAGTGGCGGTGCCATTGCCGAGCGTGGCCGTCGTGGGTGGGGTTATGCCACCGGACCCCTCCGACGTGATGCTCAGATGGGTTCCGCTGGCAATCGTATTCGTACCTGTCAACACTACGGTTGCCGTGGCGCCAGTGACGCCGTTGAAGTTAGATAGACTGCAGGTTTGGCCTGCATTACCGGTGATCGCCCCCCCTGAGGTGTAGGTTGGGCTGTTGGTAGCCACCGAGTAGGTCGGATCTATCCCGGATGCGTTCCCGGCGGCAAAGTTGGATAGATTGCAAGTTTGGCCTGAGGAACCAGTAATCGTCCCGCCCGATGTATACGTTGGGCTGTTAGTCGCTGAAGAGTAAGTTGGCTCTATTCCGGAGGAGTAGGCAACGACGGTAGGGTCGTTTGTACCAATGGCGATGGGGCCCACGGTGGAAGTGATGTCGCAGGGTGCAGTCGGCGAGCACCCCGGTGCCGAGGTATTAAAGGCGGAGGCGGATGTAGTCACCATCTGGCCCATAGTGACGCACCCACTCGGCGGAGTGACCACAACCCGGTCCACTTTTTCGTGTACGTAAACCGTAAGCGTGGCATTCACGCTGCCAGAAGAGGCGGTAATGGTGACCTGACCGACCCCTCCCTGTCCAATGGTGGCGTTGCAAACGATGAAACTGGAATCCCACACGCCGCCGCAGATTGATCCGCCAGTGGAGATGGTAGCGATGTTGGAGTTGCTGCTGGAGAAGGTGATATCGGCTGCGATGGGATTACCAGCCGAGTTTTCTGCTATCGCCGAAATCGTGGCCACGTCCCCCTCATTCAACGAAACCGTCGTTGGCGAGAGAACGATTTTGGCCGGAATAGGGTTGGTTGTGGCTTTGCCTCCCCCACAACCGGCGAGAAGGGAAAGACAGATGGCCGTTAAGAGTGCAGCCAGGACACGAACCGCGGAAAACTGATGCATGTATCCTCCCCGCCGAACCAAAACCCTGGCGGACCCATGAAAGCAAAATGATTTCTTACGTAAAACCCTCAGTGTAGAGACTGCTTACAGTTTCGGCAAGCGATTCTGGTTCCTTGTCTTCGCCGCCTCTGGTGTCGACCGCGGGCGCGACGATTTCTCAAACCCGCACAACCGGATTGAGTTGTGCTTGGAGCTTGGTCGGGAAGCCGCCATACGGCGAAACTTTGTCCCGGTTTGGTTGACGGAGGGTCCGCGACTTGATATATTGAATGGGTTCTGCGAGTCATACTTTGGCCTGCCTGTAGTGTCTGGCTGTGCTGCATCGATCTCCATCCTGTAGAATTAGGTTGCAGGATGTCCTCGCTGAAACGTGTCTGCGCTTCCGCTGGAGCTTTCCGGTGGGTATGCAGACCGAGGCAACGAAACGGAGTGCCCTCGTTCTCTTCGCCCCAGCTCTCGAGCTGGTTTGCGCAACGACCACGGCGCCACCGTCGTACGCCTAACCTGATCGGAAACCAATGTCCCCCCGTGGTTGTGGGTGTGAGGGGAAGCATGGGCAGAGCGGCCCGCAAAGGCCACGCATAAAGGCTGCCCAGTCCCAATCGCTGGGATGAATCTTGTGCCGGAATGAGCGCCCAATGGGCTGCTGACGGCACGAGCGCAAAGGTACGGCGGTTGCTGCGGAGAGTTTGACTGCAGCGTTAAGCCGTGAGGCTAGTCAGTTGGGGTGAAGAACGAAGGAGCGGCAAAGAGTGCCTACATTTAATCAATTGGTGCGCAAGGGTCGAACCGCGCCGAAGTACAAGACGGCAAGTCCTGCTCTGCAGTCCTGCCCGCAGAAGCGCGGCGTCTGCACTCGGGTGTACACCCAAACGCCGAAGAAGCCGAATTCCGCTCTGCGCAAGGTCGCGCGCGTGAGGCTGACCAACGGCATTGAAGTTACGACCTACATTCCCGGTGTCGGCCACAATCTGCAGGAGCACTCGATTGTGCTGATCCGCGGCGGCCGTGTGAAAGATCTGCCGGGTGTCCGCTATCACGTGGTGCGCGGCACGCTGGATTCCGTAGGCGTCGCCAACCGCAAGCAGAGTCGCTCCAAGTATGGAGCCAAGAGGCCGAAGGCTTAGCATCACCCCAGCAGACGCAAATACGGCGTCTGCCGGGGGCCCCGAGAGATTCGAGGATTTATGCCGAGAAAAGGACATATCGCGAAGCGTGAAACCCTGGCGGACCCGGTCTATCAGTCCACGCTGGTCAACAAGTTCGTTAACTCCATGATGTGGGACGGCAAGAAGAGCACCGCCCAGAACATCTTCTACCGCGCCATGAAGAAGCTGGAAGACAAAGGCGGGGACGAGGCCATCAAGCTGTTCAAGAAGGCCGTGGAGAACGCCAAGCCGGTGCTGGAAGTGAAGACCCGTCGCGTGGGCGGCGCCAATTATCAGGTCCCGGTCGAGGTCAATGCCGACCGCCGCACGTCGCTCGCCATCCGTTGGATCCTGACCTACAGCCGTGGCCGCGGCGAAAAGGGCATGATCGACAAGCTGGCCAATGAGTTGCTCGACGCGGCCAATGGCCGTGGCGCTGCCATCAAGAAGAAGGACGACGTGCACCGCATGGCCGAGGCCAACAAAGCCTTTGCTCACTATCGCTGGTAGTTACCGAGAGTTACAGCGGCGCAGACCGCATAGCAAGAAACGGAAAAGATTGTGCCCCGACAGGTTCCATTAGATCGTTGCAGGAATATCGGCATCATGGCCCACATCGATGCCGGTAAGACCACTACCACGGAGCGCATCCTGTTTTATACGGGACGCACGCACCGCATTGGTGAGGTCCATGAAGGCACCGCGACGATGGACTGGATGGCGCAGGAGCAGGAACGCGGCATCACCATCACCTCGGCTGCCACTACCTGCTTCTGGAAAGATATTCGGATCAACATCATCGACACGCCCGGCCATGTGGATTTCACCGCCGAGGTGGAGCGCTCGCTGCGCGTACTCGACGGCGCTTGCGCCGTGTTCGATGCCGTACACGGAGTAGAGCCGCAGTCCGAGACGGTTTGGCGTCAGGCCGACAAGTACGGCGTTCCGCGCATTTGCTTCATTAACAAGATGGACAAGATGGGCGCGGACTTCGAGCATGCCATCGATACCATCCGCAAGCGCCTCAATGCGCGTCCCGTTGCCATTCAGTTGCCCATCGGCCAGGAAGACAAGTTCAAAGGTGTCATCGATCTCATGGCCATGAAGGCGATCATCTGGAATGACGAGAGCCTGGGCGCCGAGTATGAGGTCGAGGATATTCCAGCGGAGCTGAAGAAGAAGGCCGCCGCCTACCACCAGATCCTGATCGAGACGATTGTCGAAAACGACGATCAGGACGAATTGATGCACAAGTACATCGAAGGCGAGACCATCGGCGAGGCCGAACTGAAGGCCGCACTGCGCCGGGCCACGCTCAAGATGAAAGTCTTCCCGGTGATCTGCGGGACCGCCTTCAAGAACAAGGGCGTTCAGCCGCTGCTCGACGCCGTCATCGACTATTTGCCTTCGCCGCTCGATGTTCTGCCCGTCAAAGGTGTCGACCCCAACACGGGAAAAGAAGTTGAGCGCCCCGCCGACGACAACGCGCCGTTTTCGGCTCTGGCTTTCAAGATCATGACCGACCCGTTTGTCGGTCAGCTCACTTTTATTCGCGTGTACTCCGGCCATCTGAAGCAGGGCGACAGCGT
>PLBW01000189.1:0-949 GCA_003135475.1 Acidobacteriaceae bacterium | reverse complement strand
GGCGATACGATTTGCAACGAGGACCATCCGGTCGTGCTGGAATCCATCGAGTTTCCGGCGCCGGTGATCTCAGTAGCCGTCGAGCCGAAGACCAAGACCGATCAGGAAAAGATGGGCGTCGCGCTGGGCAAACTGGCCCAGGAAGACCCGACCTTTAAGGTCAATACCGATCCTGACAGTGGTCAAACCATCATCAGCGGCATGGGCGAGCTGCACCTGGAAATCATCGTGGACCGCATGATGCGCGAGTTTAACGTGCAGGCCAACGTCGGCAAGCCGCAGGTCGCCTATCGCGAAACCATTCGCAAGCAGTCGCAGGCGGAGGGCAAGTACATTCGCCAGACCGGCGGCAGCGGACAGTATGGCCACGTGCGAATCCGGCTGGAACCGAACCAGCCGGGCAAGGGCTACGAATTTGTTAACGAAGTTGTGGGCGGCGTGATCCCCAAGGAATTTATCAAGCCGGTGGACCAGGGCATCAAGGAAGCCATGGAAGGCGGCNNCCAGCCCGGTGCTGCTGGAGCCGGTGATGTCGGTGGAAGTAGTTGTGCCCGAGGAATACATGGGCACCATCATCGGCGACTTGAGCAGCCGCCGCGGCCGCATCGAGGGCATCGAGCATCGCGCTGGGTCGCAGGTGATTAAAGCAATGGTGCCGCTGGCCGAGATGTTCGGCTACGCCACCAACATGCGCTCCAACACGCAGGGGCGCGCGACCTTCTCCATGCACTTCTCGCGTTACGAAGAGGCGCCGCGTGCAGTGGCGGAGGAGATCGTGGCCAAGGTGCAGGGGAAAAGTCCGGCAGGAACGAAGTGAGAAGTGGCCGCCGTTTGGCGACCCCTGGGCCGAGTTAACTTGAGTTTCAAATTCAGTTGGCGGACTTAGTTTCGCAGCATTTAGCAAGATTTAACAGAGATACGGAGCTCCAATGGCGAAAGAGAAATTTGA
>PLBW01000070.1 GCA_003135475.1 Acidobacteriaceae bacterium | reverse complement strand
TCAGCCTCCCGCCCGCTGCATTCTCAATCACTTTCACCCGTTGGAACTCTTTCTGACTCAAGATCACCATCCTTACAGGGTGACAAAGTCTCGTTGCAGTTATGGGGTGACATTATCTTGGAGCATCTACAATCCCTTACTTAAGCGTTGCCTCACGGCCAGCTTTTCCGTATTCTGAAGGCCATGGACGTACACCTAACCCCGGATCAGAAGGCCTTCGCCCACCGCGCGATTGAAAGCGGACGGTTGCACTCAGAACAAGACGCCGTGCAAGAGGCCCTTGCTCTGTGGGAAGAGCGCGAGCGGCAACGAACTGAGTTTCTGCTGACACTCGACGACGCCAGGGCTTCCCTTGTCCGTGGGGAAGGCCGCGTTATCACGCAGGAGTCCATGCACAAGCTCGCCGACGAAGTGAAGGAACGCGGACGCGCCCGCCTTCTTGCCGAACTCACTACGTCCCGTTAACCCATGGAAAAGACCGTCCGCATTTACGCCAGCCAGAAGGAAATGAAGGCCGACGAATATCGCTACTGGCAGAGTCGGCCCGTGTATGAACGGATGGACGCAGTTGCTGAAATCACCCTTGCCACTTACGCGATGAAGGGCGCGGCCCCGGATGTTCCAAGACTTCAAAGAACTGTTGTCCGCCTTCCACGCCCACAGCGTTAAATACCTGATCGTGGGCGGCTATGCGGTTTCGTTCCACGCACAGCCCCGCGCTACCAAAGATATCGACCTGTTCATAAAAGCGGACGTGGCTAACGCGAAAGCCACATATGCGGCGCTCGCCAGCTTCGGCGCTTCGCTCGACAAAATCAGGATGGAAGACCTTGCCGATCCGCGAAACTTCATCCGCTTCGGGCTAGAGCCGGTCGCCGTCGATATTCTTCCCAGCATCGACGGGGTTGAATTTGACGCCGCGTGGGAAAGGCGTGTTGAAGGCATTATCGATCCGCAAAGCGGCCTCAAAGCGTTTTTCATTTCCAAGGACGACCTGATTGCGTCAAAACTCGCAGCGGGTCGTATGCGCGACCTTGCCGACGTTGAGGAAATTCGGGAAGCCACGGAGAGTCAGAGGCAACAAGCCCAAAAAAAGTCCCCGGAACCGAGCGGCCCTAGTCAGTGACCCAACCCGGCTGCCAGCCAACAGCACAGCGTCGGCACAGAAAGCAATCGGCAATTTGCCCTGTTCCCGCTCTGCTATTGGCGTTCCCACTACTCGGGTATCGCTCGCGTCAACATCATGCGTATGGTGAAACCGCTTTGTGGGCCCTACAATAGCTTCCATTACGCAGCTCTTGTCAGTATGCTGCGAGGCGAACATTCGGCGAATATGCGAGCAGTCTGATGCAAACGCTAAATCACCCGGGAGAACCTGCCATCAGCAGCCGCGCCAAAGCGGACCGGAGCAAGCCAACCTCATCGCCGAGGCCGCACTCGCAGCCCACCCCAGCCCCGCCCAGAGAGGACCTATGTTAGCCGACGCGCGCGAAGTGATGAACATACGGCAGGCATCGCAGTATTTGGGAGTTTCCCCCGACACGCTCTACAAGTATGTCTCCGAGGAGATGATTCCGGCGTTCAAGCTGGGCAACCGCTGGAAGTTCAAAAAGAGCGTCCTCGACAATTGGATGGAGAACCAGAGCTTCCACAGCGAAGCGTTCCGGTCGCGCAAACTGGGCAAGCCGGCCCGAGCCATGGTGGCCGCCGATTAAGGCGATTCCAGAATGGCTGTGGCACCGGTAGTGCGGGCGGATACACCAATCCTGGAACCGCTATAAATTCGGGATAGTCAATTGCCGTTTCCTTGGACTACTCTTCTGCCATGCCCGAGAGCTCGATTGAAAGCCAGAGCGAGAGCCCTAAGCGGCGCGCCCTGCATACGCTGCTTAAAGGCCTGGCGTTTGTTCCGAACCTGGTATTTGCGGCCATCGCTGGCTCGCTGTTGGCCGCCCCCATCAGCCTTCTGCTCTTCCACATCTTCCCCTCCGCCGTTGCCGCCTGTATCCAGGATGTGACGACTCTACTGCCGGCATTCGGCTTGGGATACCTGGTGGCGCGCAAGTTCCATCATTCCGTCGCCCGCTGGATCTGGCTTCCGGCGATGGCGCTGTGGCTGCTGGTCGTCCTGCCCGACGTGGCAAGCTACACCGGCCAGACCTGCGGCCTGTCCCGATCGCAGTACTTCCTGCACGAATTCGCTTTCGACATCCGCACCAATTGTGATGAAGGATTGGCTTGGCCTTTGTACACGCTGCCGACGCTGTGTTGCATCGGCTATTCGCTGGGCGCGAAGTTCGCGGCGCGCCGCCATCCTCCCAACCAGGAATAGCACTAAAGGGCCGTCGCCTTATGGGGCTTTTTCTAGGAGGTCAAGGGATACCCCGAGGGCGTGTGGGCCGTGCCTAGCTACATCAACAACACCCTCCATTACGATTCAATGACTGGTAGTCTGTTTCCCTAAACAGCGCAAGAGTCTGCAACTTTAGCTTTACTGCCCCCGCTAAGCCCATGAATCTATTGTGCAGAGAATGGAACTCAAATTGCCAATAGAAGGGTGGAGTTCGTTACGCAGTAGGGGATTCCCTAGATCCAAACCCCCGGAGGTAACATGCGACAAAAAGCTCTGCTGGCCGTGGTTGCTCTCGTAGCGGTTCTGCTCATAGGAGCGCCGACGGCCTTTGCTACTAACCTTCTCAACAACGGCAGCTTTGAAACCAGCGATTTTACTGGCTGGACCACAGGCGGAAATTTCGAATTCACCCAAGTCGTGAGTGGTGCGTATTACGTCTACACCGGCGCCCAAGACGGCCAATTTTACACCACCATGGGCCCGACAAGCACCGATGGCACGCTCAGCCAGACATTCAGCGATACCCCTGGTGGCCACTACACCTTCAGCTTCTGGATGGCCTCGGTTGGGGACGACCCCAGTGACTTCAGCGCTTACTGGAATAGCACCCAGGTGTACAGCGCGAGCGATCCGAATACTGGTGGCGTTTGGACGCTGTTCCAGTTCGCCGAGACAGGAAGCGGCAGCGACACCATCTCCTTCGCATTCCGAGATGATCCGGCCTACATCGCGCTCGACAACGTTTCCGTTTCGCCGGGCCCGACAGTTCCTGAGCCGAGCAGCCTGTTGTTGCTGGGCAGCGGTTTGCTGACCGTCGGTGGAGTGATTCGCAGGAAATTCCGGGCGAATCGTTAGAGATAGAAGGCGGACCGCGCGAGACTTCGGCCCCATGCCGTCTGGCGGTTTTTCCTGTCTGAGGTTACCTCTGGGGATGGTGCAAGTGCTTGCCCGGTTGCGGGAAGCGCAGGTGCCATCCCATCCCACCTTTATAGAGGCCGTCGCTCAATACCCGGCTATTGAGTGGCCGTGGCTTGCCTGTTTCCCAAGACAGCGCAAGAGTCTGCAGCTTTAGCCTTACTGCCTCCGCTAACTCCATGCATCTATTGCGCAAGGAATGGAATTCAAATTGCCAATAGTAAGGGTGAAGTTCGTTATGCAGTGAGGATCTAAAACTCAACAAAGATCCGCATCTGGCATTTCTCTATCAAATCCGCTTTTTGAAAGGGAGCTTAAACAACATGAAACTTCGCGCGACGATTTGGCTTTTCGCAGCATTGCTGGTTATGGCATCGAGTCCAGCGTGGTCTCAGAGCATTTGTGATGGGGTCTCAGGAAATCTGGTCACCAATTGCGGCTTTGAGACTGGTGATTTCACAGGTTGGACCCTGGGCGGGGACACCACTTTCATGGGAGTGTCGGGGTCCTACGCTAACTCCGGCAGTTTCGGGGCCTTTCTGGGTCCAGTAGGCTCTGATTCGAGCCTGTCGCAGTTCGTCGGTGATAACAGCACCCTCTACGAGATCTCTTTCTACTTGGAGGGTAACTCTAGCGGTCCAAACGATTTCACCGCCTTATGGAACGGCACGCCTCTTTTGAGTCTGGTAAACGCCAGCCCGTTCTCGTATACGCTCTATACGTTTGACGTGTCGGGCAACTCCGGTGCCGGATCGAATTTACTAGAATTCGACATGCGTAACGATCCCTCCTACTGGGGACTGGATGATGTGATCGTCAAGAATATCGGGGTTGGTACAACACCTGAGCCGAGCAGCCTGTTGCTGCTGGGCAGCGGTTTGCTGACCGTGGGCGGAGTGATTCGCAGGAAATTCCGGGCGAATCGCTAGAGACAGACACAGAGGACGGACCGCGCCAGACGTCGGCCCGAAGCGTCGTGCTGTTATTGGCTTCTGAGGCACCCTGTGGAGGGTGCCTCAACTTTTTCTGCAACCTGCCGCCTGCTGAATTACCGTGTTATTCCAAAGCAAACGGCTTCGAAGACCCGACATGCGGCATTCGAAGCCCGGCCGTGTTGCGCCCGCCCTATTGGCAGATCCAGCCAGGTTCGAACGGTTGAGATTAAGGCCCGCTTCCTGCGCGACTCGCGGTGCCAATTGCCGCTACAATGAGTTATGCACAAGTATCGTCTGGTTAGAGACCGCTCGGCTGTACAGGTCTTTGTAGATGGAATACCCAAAGTGACGGTTGACGCGAATCAAAGAAATGAATTGCGCAACTACATGGTTTCAGCCGGCCTCACCCCCGCCGAGGTCAACCAGAAGGTCCACGAACTCTACATCACCAACACCACGGAATTCACCACCGGGCATTGATCTTTGTCCGGCCGGGGCGCTGCGTTCCCGCCACAGGGGCGTCGCTTGCGCCCCGACGAATCGGGCGCATCGTGTTTGCCAACGCGTGTCCCGATCAGGCAGCAGCTTTCCGCGATCCCGCTATCAGCAACACCACTCCGGCGGCGCAAAGCACGCCTCCCACTACCGGCGGCAGCTTCTCGTCATGGCGTGTGGTGATGCCCACGGAAGCATCTCCGATCTTGAGGTCATGGGAATGGCTGGTGGGAATAGGCACGACAAACGACAGAATTCCCAGCACCAGTACGACAATTCCGATCCAAGCTAAAGGACGCATTGATCCTCCCTCGATCCTGATGGGATGAGTTTACTCCTGCTCCGTATGCCCGGAGGGATGGGGCGGCGCCTTCTCTCTCGAGCCGACCTCCAGCAGCCGCTTGGTCATCAGCACCAGCCCGAGGATCTGCGTCCATTCCGAAACAATGTTGCCCACGACTTGTCCCCAGCGGCTGTTGGGGCGCATGGCCCGGAACGCGATCACCCAGCCGATGCCCGTCACCAGCAAGAATAACGTCAGCGAATGCTCGCGCAGGAATTCCGTTAGCGCCGATGGCAACTTGCCTTTGGGTTGCTTGCTCTCGGCGGAGCCCTTCTCGTACAGGTACTTGGTCAAGACCACGGTCACCACCACGCCCGTCCAGTCCGCGATGGCGTTGCCGAAAAACGAGCCCAGATGGGTTTCTGGGTTCGACAGGCAATAGAGGACGATCAGCGAAAGCACGACTCCCAGCGCGGCCAGGCTCAGGGAATGCTTCTGCAGAAATTGTTTTAGGGTGCGAGGTCGCTTCATGGAACTACTGTACTAAAGCTCGCTTCACAAACTTCTCTTCCCCGCGAACGCTCTCAACCTCTGTCATCCAGCGTATCCTTCGGAAATGGACGTTTTCGCCCTCGCTCGCAAGCTGATTGACATTGACTCCACCACCGGCCAGGAAACCGCGGTGGCCGAGGCACTGGACCGTGAACTGACGCAGCTTGGCTACGACGTCGAGCGTATGCCGGTCGAAGGCGATCGCTGCAACCTCTGGGCGACCCATCCCGGCCATCCCCAGCCGGAGTTGGTGCTTTCCACTCACATGGACACGGTACCGCCCTTCGTGCCTTCGTCGGAGACCGCCGACCGCATCCACGGACGCGGCTCCTGCGACGCCAAGGGCATCATGGTGGCGCAGATCGCAGCCGCCGAAAAGCTGAAGGGCGAATCCCTCCACGTGGGCCTGCTTTTTTTGGTCGGCGAGGAGCGCGACAGCCAGGGCGCGCAGATTGCCAATCAGCAGCCGCGCGGCGCGAAGTTCCTCATCAACGGCGAGCCTACCGAGAACAAGCTGGCAGTGGCCTCGAAAGGCACGCTGCGGGTGGAGCTGGTGGCGCGCGGCAAGATGGCGCATTCCGCNNAGCTCGATCTGCCCCACAATCCCAAGGCCGGCCCGTGCACCATGAACATTGGCCTGATCGAAGGAGGCCGCGCGCCCAACGTCATTCCCGACCACGCGCGCGCAGAGTTGCTCTTCCGGCTGGTTGGTCCGGCGCAACAATTGCGCCAACAAATCACCAGCGCGGTTGCCGGCAAAGCCGAAGCCGAATTCAAGCTCGAGATTCCCTACATGGAGTTCACCACCGTCCCCGGAATTGAGACCATGACTGCCGCCTTCACCACCGATATTCCCGCGCTGACGAACTGGGGCCAGCCGCTGCTCATCGGCCCCGGCTCCATTCACGTGGCCCACACCGAAGGCGAGTACATCGAAAAGCGGCAGTTGCTGGAGGCGGTTGATCTGTACGCGCGCATCGCCCGCGAGCTGCTTTCACAGCAGGGTGTCGCAGTTTATCGGTAGTGGTAGTGCTCAAGGTAAAACAGGGCTGCAAACGCGACCACCAAAGCGGCGACGGGAAATGCCAAGGGTCGCGCGCTTCGCGAAGGCCGCCGCCAATCCGCCGTGGCCAGGAAAAGTAAAATCATCGGCACCAGCGCCGCGATTGCGAGCTGAAAGATATGCGCCGCCGTGCCTTCGTCCGGTTGAGGCGGCTGAAAGTACCCGCTCAGTACCGCAAGCAACGCGATAAGAGACAGGACGATTATGAATTTGCCGCTGACACGGTTGATTTGCTGCCCAGTCATGGCGTCACTTCCTTTCTGGCTGGTAAAGGAATTGTTAAGTAAGAATCCCTAAGTCTTGATTTTCGGTTTGACATCTTAACATGCTTAGCGAAGAAGACCCCCTGCCGGGTGGTGTCTCAGTTTGAAGGCGGGCGTTGCTTCCGTTCCTATGAAGCGTGGCCCGTACAAGAAGCGCGGTATTATAAAATGCTTGGGACAACATGCGGTCTCTCATTGCGAAACTCGCCTTTGCGGTGCTCGCCGCACTCATCTCCATCCCGCTCGCCGCTTGGACAGACGGGCTCCTGTTGCACCAGGGTGTGATAACTCCAGGAATGTATGCTTGGCGGCTATCGCATCCCCACCCGCAGCCGGGTTTCCTAGCTCCCCTAGGCTCCGGGCTGGCCACTATGATGGTTATCGACAGTAGTTGCTGGTTCATTGTCATCTGCTTGGCAGGGTTCATCATCGCTCGTGCGAGAAATAAAAACGGTGCGGCTCGAGCGTAAAGAGCAGCCTGAGCCGCTAGCAAATTTCAAACTGAAACACTACCCCCCACCCGCTTTTCCTTGCTGTTCCTCCCGCTTTCTGCTATCCATCCTCTTGGCCCGTCGGGGTCACGACGCCATGCCGCCCAAATCGCTTACCCGCAGCCAGCCGAAAAAATCGTCCACCACGTCGGTTCCTGGCTATCGTGTCCGGCGCGGAGTTGCCCTTCCCCTGGGCGCAACCTTGCGACGCAAGGGCGTCAACTTCGCCATCTTCTCCAAGCACGCGACGTCGTGCACGCTGGTTCTTTTCCAGCCGGGCGCCGAGCAGCCGTTTGTCGAGTTTCCCCTCGATCCGCGCTCCAACCGCACCGGACAAGTGTGGCACGCCTTCGTGGAAGGGCTCGACGCCGGCCTGCAATATGGTTTCCGCTTCGACATGCAGCCCAATCCCAATCCCAACGTGCATCGCTTTGACCCCTCGAACGTGCTGCTCGGTCCCTATGCGCGTGTGCTCTCCAACGGCGGAGCATGGGGACAGTATCCGCCCGGGAAACGACCTTATCGCAACGCTGTGGTGGTGGACAACGATTTCGATTGGGGAGACGATCAGCCGCTCAACCTTCCCCTGGTGGACAGCATCATTTACGAAGCGCACGTCCGCAGTTTTACGGTGCACTCCTCTTCCGGAGTCGCGCATCCCGGGACCTATGCCGGACTTATCGAAAAGATTCCCTATCTCAANNGAGTTGCTTCCGGTCAACGAGTTCGAGGCCGGCGACACCGACCGCGTCAACCCGTTTACCGGCGAGCGTCTGCTGAACCTCTGGGGTTATCAGCCAACCGCGTTTTACGCGCCCAACACCGCCTACTCGTCGAACCGAGCCGATGGCGAGCAGGTCCGCGAGTTCAAGCAACTGGTACGTGCCCTGCATCAGGCCGGCATCGAGGTCATTCTCGACATGGTCTTCAACCACACCGCCGAAGGCGACGAGAACGGCCCGACGTGGTCTTTCCGCGGCATCGATAATTCGACCTACTACATCCTCGATCCCGAGACCGGCAAATATGTGAACTTCAGCGGTTGCGGCAATACCGTGAATTGCAACAACCCGGTGGTGCGCGATTTCATCGTCGATTGCCTGCGCTACTGGGTGCTGGAAATGCATGTGGACGGCTTTCGCTTCGATCTCGCGTCCATTTTCGGCCGCGGCATGGATGGCCGGGTGCTCAAAAATCCACCGCTGTTGGAGAGCCTGGCCTACGATCCTGTGCTCGCCAACTCCAAACTGATCGCCGAGGCCTGGGATGCCGTCGGGCTGTACCAGGTCGGCACGCTGCCTTCCTGGGGACGATGGGCGGAGTGGAATGGCATCTATCGTGACGATGTGCGCAAGTTCGTGAAGGGCGATGCCGGCATGACCTCGGCGCTCGCCACCCGTTTGCTGGGAAGTCCCGACCTCTACGAGACCAGCGCCCGCGAACCTTACCACAGCATCAACTTCGTGACCTGCCATGATGGCTTCACGCTCAACGATCTCGTTTCCTACAACGAGAAGCACAATCTCGCCAACGGCGAGAACAACAGCGACGGCTCCGACGCCAACTACAGTTGGAATTGTGGCGTCGAAGGCCCGAGCGACGATCCCACGGTCAACCAACTGCGCAGGCGTCAGCGAAAAAACTTTGCCGCCATTCTGTTGTTCTCGCACGGCGTGCCCATGATTCTCGCGGGTGACGAGGTCGCACGCACCCAGCAGGGCAACAACAACGCCTACTGCCAGGACAACGAAGTGAGTTGGCTGGACTGGCGCATGATGGCGAGCCACGCTGACCTGCTGCGCTTCTTCCAGTTGATGATTGCCTTCCGCAAGCGCTCTCCGCTATTGCGGCGCGACAGCTTTCAGTTTCATGGCGAAGGCGGCTTCCACATCACCTGGCATGGCGTGAAACGCATGACACCCGATTGGGGATACGAATCGCGCACGGTGGCGATGCAATTGACGCAATTGCACGATGATGGTTCGCGCGACGATCTGCATTTCATCGCCAACGCGTACTCCGGCGACCTCCAGTTCGAACTGCCGAAGATCGGCGAGCACGAATGGTTCCGGCTGGCCGATACGGCGCTGGCCTCGCCGCAGGACATCGCGGAGGAGGGCTTGGAGTTCCCCCTCTTGTCGCAGGAGAGCTATCTGGTGCGCGCCCACAGCGTGGCCATCTTCGTGGCCAAGTGAGCAGGAGTGGGTTCGGTGGCGAAAGCGCGGTAAACCTCGCGCCTTGTCCATCAGCGAGGGCTGGGGTGCTAGCCAGCGTTATTTACGGACTCTTTTGGCAACGAACTCTACATAGGTTGTGAAATCGTTCGGCTTGCCGGGTGGGGCAATCTCGAACTTCTCCGTGACGGAATCCGCGCCCGCGCGAGCATAGGTCATGCGGCATCTCGTACCGCCGGGCGCAGCATCGCTCAAGAACTCGATGGAGTTCCCGCCGGGCGCCACCGTTACCGCGTATCGGATGACGTGGTCCTCGTTGTCAAAGAAAATGGCGCGCAACGAGTTGTCCTGAGGATCGCGGTACAAATACAAAAGATCGTCATGGGCAAACGCAGCCCGCTCTTTCGTGGCGGGATAATCCAGATGGGTTTTTCGGACCAGCACTGTTCCATCCATTTCGGCCGCGAAAGTGGACACACCCTTTCCCTGTCCTGGGTGTCCTCCCCCTACCCACGTCCATTCGCCAACCAGAAAATCGAAGTCCTTCCACGCGTTGGTGGAACCAGGTTGCTGGGCTTGCAGTGTCGAAAATGAGAGCAGTGTGAGTGCAACAAGCGTTGTTCGCAAGTTCATTTCGTGCCTCCGGAAACTCTATTTCGTTCCGTTGGGATACACCAGTATCTTGCTGGCCTCGCCGGTCTTCAGCCGCTCCATGCCGAGCGCGAAATCTTTCATCGCGATGCGGTCGGTAATGACGGGATGCAGGTCGAGTTTGTTGGCCTTGAGCAGTGCGGTCATCTGATACCAGGTCTGATACATGCGGCGTCCGTTGATGCCCTGCACGGTTGCGCCTTTGAAGATGACTTCTTCCGCGAGGTTGAGTTCGACTGGCTTGGAGGGAATTCCGAGGAGGGACATGCGTCCACCGAGACGCAGGATTTTGAATCCTGTTCGGATAGATTCGGTGCGCCCGGCCATCTCCAGCACCACGTCCACGCCGGTGCCGCCGGTGTTGTCCATCACGATCTGGTACACGTCGTCCTTGGTGGG
>PLBW01000176.1 GCA_003135475.1 Acidobacteriaceae bacterium | reverse complement strand
CGTGTTACCGCCGTGAAAGGCTAGAGCCATACTGCCTATCAATAACTTACGTGGCGCAAGTAGTCCGTTTTGGCGCGTGAAAACAGCCATGGAATCGTTAACGCTGTACGAATGTTGTATGGGCCCCTGGGTGCGCTCTCCGCGGATACTGAAGTTCGCCTCACGCACTCAGAGCCCGCAAACAAAACCTGGCATGGGGAGAGTAGAAATGAGTTGGGCAATCGGTTTCGATGAACGCTGGCAGCGCGACATTGGCTATGGAGTCCCCTGCGTCTGCGACCATCCCCATTGCAACAAGGAGATAGATAGGGGCTTGGCCCACGTCTGCGGAGCGGACGCCTATGGCGGCGAGCATGGATGTGGACTGTTTTTCTGTGAGGAGCATCACCTGCACGGTAACAGCAGACGCCACAGTTTATGCATTCAGTGTTTCAAGGGGCGCAAGCCGTTCACGCCAAAGCCCGACCTTTTGCGGTGGACGTACTTCAAGATGACTGATCCGAGTTGGGAAGAGTGGCGCAAATCGGAAGGGCTGACGCCAGAAGCGGTGAGTGCTAAATGACTTTATTCGCGGCATAGTCGAACTAAATCCGCTGGTGCGTAGCGTCGGGCTGTGGCCGGCAAAGCTGTTGGTGCTCGCCCTGGCGCTGCTGCTGGCCCTGAAAACAGAGAAGCCGCAACGGGTGTGGACTCTTTGCGGCCTCTACGCGGTGCTCATCGCCAGCAACCTGCTACTGCTGGCGCGGCACTAAGGCGTACCTGCACTTGGGTGGTAGGGCAATCTACCAGCACAGGTAGGGCGCAAAACCTCCCGATCACCGTAATCGGTCAGTGGTACGAGGTCGAGACATTGCCGGCGAAGTCGGAGGCCATGAGCAGGGCAGAAAGCTATTTTGAGCCGTCGGGATCTTCGATGCTCACATGAACGGAGGATGGTCTCCGCTGCTTGGACTATTGGAGCGGTAAACCCCGGTACAAGGGCTCGTACAAGATCGCGCGCCGGCAGGCACCAGAAGCGCGCAGCCTGCATCGCAGGGACACCTTCCATCACCGCAAACCCTATTGGCCGGGAGCTTGGGGCGCGAGCAGGGGCTGCGAGAGCGCGNNGCGCGCGGTCGCGGCGGATTAGTCTTCGCGTCTTGCGATTCGGCCGTCTACTTTTTCCCTTTAGGTTCGGCCATAACCTCCACTTGCAGCTTCTTGCCAACTTTGTCGAGTTCTCCCCTCAGGCAATCCACGAAGTCGCAGGCCCTCTCGGAATATGTTTGGAGGGGAACCGATGCAATCTCGGAATTTGTCCTAGGGTCGATGAAGTGAATTGAAAGGCGGAGCCGGTATTTACCAATGTCGACGAAGACGTCGGAAAACTTCACGTACAGGTCATTCCCCGCAGCGTTCTCGTCCCACTTGTCCTTGGCCGCGGTAACTGTTCGGCCAGGAAGATATTTCGATTGGCACGTCCGCTGAAAAACAGAGTTCAGGCTGCTTTCCACCTCGATCCACTCTGCCTTGCTGGAGGAACCACCGCCAAGAGTGGAGTGACCGTAGATCACCAACGCGTCAGGATTCAAATCGACCCAACCAAGAAAGATGTGGTTCATTTTCGTCATGTCAACGCTCGACTTCTTGCCGCGAGCAGCCAGAGAAAACGGAAGCGAAATGTAAAGCAATAGCAAGAACGCCGTGACGGCCATTCGTTTCATAAACAATCTCCTCCGCTACGGCGCGTCAGTGGGCACACTGAACTCCGCNNCGCAGATCGACTTCCCGCGCCCACTCCCACCACTTCTTTCGCCCGGCGGCGTTGAGCACAGTGCGCCTCCAAGTCTCGCAGTAGAGTTCAAAGAAGCGCTGGACCGGCAGGCGAGATTTCCACAGCAGGTGGTGCAGATCATACTGCGTCCAGTCTAGAACTTTGAGTTGCGCCTTGCTCTGCTCGAAGTAATAGGTCCCCGGCAGCGGCCTGGTCTGGTGCGCAGCCCAGCGCCATGCAAACCCGGTAGATGTCGGCCTTCGAGCGCCCCAACTCTTCGGCAATCTCGTTGTAGGAGTCACCGCCGGCGCGCATCCCGCGGATGATCTTGGCGTCCTTGTCCCGCTCGCGCTTCACCTTCGGCCTGCCTCCGATGTGCCCCTTGCCCTTGCTACGCGCATGGGCCAAACCGGCCTTCACTCGTTCGCGGATCAACTCACGTTCAAACTCGGCCATTGCGCCTATGACTTGGAACATCATCCGACCTGCTGGCGTGGTCGGGTCTAGGTTCTCGCGCAGCGATACGAAAGCACAGCCTACCGCTTGCAGTTCGGCCAGGGCATCAACAAGGTGGCGGAGACTGCGGCCGAAGCGGTCCAGTTTCCAGCAAACAATCACGTCCACCTTGCGCGCCTTGGCGAGACGCATCATGGTATCGAGTTGCGGGCGGTGATCCTTGGATCCGCTAACGCCAACATCCACAAACTCGCCGATTACCTTCCAGCCGCGCTTGCTGGCAAACTCACGCAGTTCGGTTAATTGCATCTCGGGGTCTTGCCCCTTGCCACTTGTCGAAACACGGGCATAAATTGCGGCGTTCATAGCATGTTCCCTCGGGCTCTCACCTTACGCCTCAAAATTTGAATGTCAAGCAAAATCGTATCAATAAACAATTGATTATTGGAACGTTAATTGCATGAGCCTAAATTGCTGAAAACACGCTCACGACAATCCCTGTTTTTGATGAGGTTTTCTGAAACGGCTCTGTTCAATCCAGCGCTGGGGCACAATTCCGGTGTGGCCATCGTGACGGTGTGCGCGTTAAAGGCGCCCAGCGCATCGCCTGGACGCGGGAAAGCTATCGGGAGGGGTAAGGTATCAGATCGCATCTCCGGGGCTTGTACGGGCCTTCCCTGGCTGCGCGGCGAGGTGTCGGAAGGGTGAGACGCGAAGGAATGGTCCGGGCACCAGGCGGGCGGCCGTGTGAACAGCCCAACAATCGCGCCACGGTCCCCCGAGAGCGTTTTGCCGTCTCCTAGCACCACCGCAGACCTCCAAACGCCGGCAGCGGCCACGGCGACGCAGCACGCTACCAAGAAATTGTCGGTTGGATTGCTACTGCTGGCGTGGGGGCGATTCCCGAACCGCCCGGCCCGAAGCTACCCGCAGGATAGAGAGCAGCCTCAAGCCGAGTGGTTTGCGAATCGACTCATAGGGCTATGCGCATCTCTGATTGGCCCTCACCCACGCCTCCAGCCGCTCGGGCTTCCAGTCCCGCCGATCGCACACATGCGTGTCGTACAGGTGCTGGAGCACCAGAAGGGCGTTAGGGGTTTCGAGGTGTTGGCAATCGCAGGGCGATGCAACTGCTTCTCTCAGCCAGGGCCAGCGGCGTTTCGCGTCGGCCGCGTTAAAGCCTACGTATGGTTCAAGCAAGGTCATGCGGAAAATATCGGACTGGACGAAGCGGGGATCAGTTGGGTTTGACTGATTACTGTTAGCATTAAATGTAGCCATTGGTGGAACCTCCTGTGTTCCTTCATCGGTTAGCGCCTAATTCGGTGTTTCAGCACCGAGCGGGGCGCGTTATCGTTCTTGGCGCTACTTCTTCTGCGCCTTGCCTCGATATTCGGCAATCTGCTTGAGTGCGGCGATCGTGTAGTCGCGCAGCGTCATACCAGCTTCTGCCGCCCGGATTTTCAATTCCCGCAGCAGCAACTCAGGGAAGTTTCTGATACTTAGGACTGACATGCTGCATTTGTAGCATGTGCTACATATGCTGTCAAGGAAAATCGTAAACTATTTTTTCGGGCTGGTCCTGTCGATAATCGGCAACCCGTCCTTGGCGACCGGGCGAAAGCCAAGAACGAAAACACGGCAGAACCCACGAAGAGGGCGGCCAAGACAGCGAAGGGCCGCAAGCGGTAGGGCGCATGAGAGAAAAAAGGCGTGGCGTTGGAAGAGCGAATTTCCCCGAGAACGGGGGTTGAATCGGGGATGTGAGGGTCGTATGGTTGCACTAGTTCGGATAGCCCACGTCAGGCCGACGCGGGCGATAAGGCGGGAACTTTCCCGCTCCCGCCTTCCGAATTTAATCAGCGGGAGTCACTAGGGAGGGTGACAGATCGCCTACGACGAAAAATCAACCGCTCGAAAACAGATCATAGCCCACAAGGCTCGACAAAAGCTAGCCTGTGCCGGCTGCGGCAAAAGCGGCGTCAGCATTTGCGCGAGGTGTAGCAAGACACCGCGATATAAGACGAAGATGGCGCGGGCCAACCTGCTTCAGAAACGCGACCCAGCACTGTACAAGCGACTCGACGAGATGTCCCGATTGCCGCTCCAGGAAGAGCAAGCGTGGGATAAGTTCTGCATAGAGATCAAAGCCGAAGATTTCTATGAGCACATGCCGACCTTGGTTGAGATACTACAAGAGGGGAAATGGCGAACTGACGCTTGGGATCCCAAGACGTGGCTGCGCGGGCAGCTTGCCAAGCGAGCGAGGCGGTCTGGCACGCCAGAAGATTATGGCCCGAACGGAAGGCGTCGCCCTGGCGGTCCGAAGTTTGATAAGAGAAGTGGTACGTTGACCGCATTTTCCGAGCGGCCGTTTGCGGAATTTGAGAAGGATGTGGGAGGGGATGGGGACACCATATCGCCCCTAGAGGTGATAGAAGGACGGATTGCGCGAAAGAACCTGCAAACCTCAGGGGGATGGGATGATCTGCCCACTTTTGCGACGCCCGCAGACAGCAATAGCCTCGATTTCATGGGCCGGCTGACTTTCGCTGAAAGATTGGAAGCTCTTGGCTGCGAGGAACTCGCCGACGCGCTAGAACACGACCGCCCTGCGTTTGATAAAACACTAGCCGGAGCCATCAGCAGCCAGCGAGAGCTGGTTGGGCGCATAGGGCTGGATCATGACGAAGCAGAAGTGCTCGCCGTCATAGAACTGCTGTGGTACGTTGGGCCGCGGATGTATCTCAATTTCCTTGACGAAGCCAACAAGAAGCGGATTCGCAACGCTTGGGACCGCTTTGACAGAAAGAGGAAAAGTCCCGAGTGGGCCACATTGCTCCGCCAAGCTCTAAGAGATTTCGCCCACAAGGCGCGGGCGGCGTGGGCATGGAAGAAGCATTGGGCTGACTATGATCGCAGCATGGATCGTCAGGGCTGGAAGCACCTCGTACATCCTGATAATAACTACGGCTACGCTCTCCTTGATGAGGTTGGCCTTGCAAAATGGTGGTCCACGGAGTTTCCAGCCTTCCGTTGCACTTGCGGTGCCCTCGATCACCGCTTTTGCACTTGCCGTCGCATCAGCGGCCCGATTGGTGGCGGTTGGGCGAACCCCGCCGGCGGTTCGATGCGCCCCGACCCAGGTAATTTCGGCGGGGTGGTGAGACTAGATTGCGACCTCCCCCCGGAAGAAAAACGCGTCTACTCAGCCTATGAAAAGAAGCGCAATTCGCGCAAGATCACTATCCTCAGGAAACTTTCTTAGCCATAGAATCAGTTACTTGCATTTTTTTTTGAAGAGGAATGCGTATTTTGGCGACCAATCTCTGCACTATATAGTAGAGGGAGAAATTCTCCCCACAGTTGTAACAGCCTAGCCGTCCCGGTAGCCGTCCGACCAAAACGCGCACCCCCACACGACCGGAGAGAAGATTTCCGCCTACTTGCGGCGGACACCCCCACAAGGAGAACCGCTTAGATGTCAAACACTCAGAAATACGAAACGGTGACCAGGGTCCTAGCTGCCGCGCTTTTCCGTCTTGGCGTCGGTACGGCGGTTTTTGAACCAAGCGAGATGTCCCTCCCCGAGACATACAAGTTACGCTGCCGGCGTCAAGCCGACGGGTCAGTTGCAGTAATCCTGGAACCCAAGGAAGCCGGAATGGGCGGAGCGGTAAAAGAGCCACGCCTTTGAGCGCGGCTTTTGTGCCCCCACGCCAAGAAGCCATGCGGCGGCTTTGTCTGGAGGGCGCGTTGCCGCCACAGCTTAATCCCACGAAAAACACCGTACTTGGAGCAGCAGAATGAAAAGCTACACTCTGGCCACGTGGCCGCAGACCCCGGCATGGCAGCAACCCACAGGGAGACATAACCCATGAAGAAATCCCTTCTCGTCCTCGCGGCCTTCGTCGCGCTGTGCTTTATTCCCGGCGCCCGCGCCCAGGTCACCCAGACACGGGCGCGACGAATGGGAGAGGCGGTATTGTAATGATTAATGGCGGTCGCCCAGGTTCGGGAACTGGAGCACTTGCGGATTTTGGCCCAGTTCTCCTTCAGGTAGACCAAGATGAGCCTTCCTTTTCGTACCATGGGCCTGTTCTCGTAGGCTTTGGCAGTTGTTCCGGTTTGCACTCAACAGACGATTTCCCGGTAGATTTTTGCATTAACAAGATTCAACCTTATCCTTCCGTAGCAACAAATGGAACGCCAGCACACGATGCGCTTGAAGTCCTTGGAGACACAGGCGGCGAGACAACCGGAGTTACCGGACAGACAGGCGGTTACGGTGGGGGCATCCAATTGTCCGGCGGACACGGCGGCAACGCCCCGACGGGCTCCACAAACGGACACGGCGGAGATGTTGTTCTTGGAGGCGGTCCCCCTGGGGTTGGCAGTGGCAGTGCCGGACTGTTTGGGCAAGTCGTTTTAACCAGTGATCTCAATTTCAGCGGTTGTACTGGCGAACCAACTTGCAACGCCGCTGCTCGCGGGACTACTCACTACGTCTGCGCCGGGTCAGGGAGTGCCGACGGACTTGAAGTCTGCATGAAGAATGCCGCGGACGCCTACGCTTGGGAAGTTGTAACGGTATCACCGTAGCGCGCTTTGTAGATTTTCAATTCGCGTTTGGCTTGGTCGCGTTGATACGCGGCTCGGAACCACAGCATCAGGCAATCGTAGTGGGGCCACAATGAAGAATCTTCCGGGCAATCCATACGTCCAGTGAACCCTAAACCAAGAACCCCCGATCCTTTTACGGAGGACCGGGGGCTAGAAAGAATGTGCTAACAATGCTAGTTTGCAACACCCAAAACCCAAAGTCAAGTGAAAAACTCGAGCCCTACACGCAAAGGGCGATGAACCACCTCCTGCTTGCCAAGGCTGCGATTGTCCGCGCAACCTGGCTTTACCCTGAAGCCCAGCCCCTTCCCAACAACCCCCGCCCCACCAGCACCCGTCACAAGCTACAACGGATTACAGGAACGCTGAGCCTCCTTGTCGAAGCAATCAAGCCCCTAATTGCGACCGAACCTTCGGAACCTGAACCGCCGGAACCTGTCAGCAAGCTGAGCGAGGTGGCCCGATGATGGCGGAGCGAAATGCAATCCAGTTCAGTGGTCACCAACCACAACTCTTCACCGGGCAGAAGGGCCGCATCCTCGAACTGTTGTTGAGCAACAAGGGCAACTGGGTGCCCGCCTACAAACTCTCCACTATCGCATTACAATACGGCGCCAGACTTCTGGAATTGAGGGCTGTAGGCTATGTGATCCAGAACAAAACGGAGCGAGTCGGCCGGCAGGTACATGGGGCCTTCAGGCTAGTGGCGTGTCCAGGGGAAACGGAATCCCTGAGCTTTGCGAAGGGAGGCCGGTGATGGCGATTATTGACCAAGAGGGATTGTTCAAGGGTAAGCGCCTTCGCAAGTGCTCTGCCCCCGCGCGCTGGCGCTGGCCTTATCTCTTCCTGCTGTCGAACGGCTATGCCAGGATCGAGCTGGATTACGAGTGCATAGCCGACGAATTTAGCTCTTTCCGGGAGTCTGCCCCAACTCCTGATGAACTTCGGGAAACCTTTGCCGAATTTCGGGCAAATCACCTGCTCTACGTGTACAAGGTGAACGATCAGGAGTGGGGACAGTGGGACACACGGCGCAGTTTGCTCAAGGAGTACAAGACGGCAGCGGACAAGGCCAGCCCTGCGCCGACCGAGCCCGAATATCGGAGCTGGCTTATCGAGCAGCACGGGAATGACTGGATCGAGTTCCACTGGAATAAAGACCTTGCGCCCGGCACAGATTCTCCCAAGACTTTGCCAAATGTTGACCAAACCTTGCCCAAAGTTTTTGAGCAGATTGAAGAAGTGCCTTGTGGGGTTGGGGTTGGGGTTGGGGTTGGTAGTGGGGTTGGGGAAGGAAATGGGAAAGAATCAAAACCTCTTGCTCATTCTGCGAATGAGCTTAGTGGCGATGTCTCTCCCGATGTTCCTCTGCATGGGAAAAACGAACCCTCGGAACCCTTATCGAAGAACGCACCGAGCGACAAGCGGGCATCGACGGCCAAACGTTCGATGCTGGCACTCGGGATCTACGCCCGCTATCCCAGGAAGGTCGCAAAGGACAAAGCGCTCCCAGCGATCGACAAGGCCATCGCCGCAGTGTCCAAGCGCGGGTCCGCTGGCGCGGTGGGCGATGAAGATGCAGGGGCGCAATGGCTCGGAGGCCGCGTTGACCTGTACGCCAAGAGCGCACAGGCTCGCCAGCCGGATAAGTCGAAAGTGCCCTACCCCGCATCGTGGTTCAACGCCGGCCGATATGACGATGACGAGGCAGAGTGGAACCACGCCGGCCTAACCAAGGGCGGCGTGCGCACATACGAAATGCTTGACGGAAATACAGCGGAGGACACGGGACTCACAGAGGTACTTTCGCGTCCCGATCCTGAGTGGGCTGCTGGGAGTACCCGACAATGAGCGCAAGTTTTACGCAGGCGCATGAAACCACGGAAGGACCGGCAATCTGCGAGAAGCACGGCGCGTACATCGCCACTATCTCGACGTTGGTTATCAATGGCCTGCGGGCTACCCCACACACGTCGAGTTGCCCTGTTTGCCTCGAAGAGTGGCAAGCGGAGCGGAAACGGGAGGACGAAGAGCGTGCGGAGAAAGGGCGCCGCTACCAGATAGCAGTCAACCGCAAGGCCGCAACCATCCCCTCACGCTTCGCGGGTTGTACCTTCGAAAACTACGTCGCCAGCAATGAGGGACAAAAACGGGCGCTATCGTTCGCCAAGGCGTTCGCTGAGAACTTCGCCGCCGTGGAAGAGGCGGGCAGTAGCCTCGCCCTCTACGGCAAGCCAGGAACAGGAAAGACGCATTTGGCGTCTGCCGTAGCAAATCACGTCCTCGATGCCGGACGGACGGTGATTTACCGGCAGACCATCGAACTGGTGCGCGCCATTCGCGACACCTGGCGCCGCGGGTCAGATGAGAGCGAAACCAGCGTGATTGAAAAGTACAGAAGTGTAGGACTACTGATCCTTGACGAGGTCGGCGTCTCATTCGGAAGCGATGCGGAGAAAACCCAGATATTCGATGTCCTTGACGGCAGGTATCGCGAGATGCGCCCGACCCTGATCGTCTCCAACCTGAGTTTGAAGGGGCTACAAGAATGCCTGGGAGAACGCATTTACGACCGCCTCATGCAGAACGGCAGTGGGTGTGTGGTTTTTGACTGGGGGAGCTATCGCCCCGGTGCTGCGCTGGCAACCTTCAAGCGAAACCCGAGTGAGGATGGGGTATCCCCCCTTAAACCCAACGAACAACAGTCCGTCGCTGCCAGGATGAGAAAACTGCACGCTGAAGCCGAAGCCAACAAGGAACGCGAACGGCTGCAAGCGGGGGCTTCGCAATGAGCAACGCGGAGCAGTGTTCCGCCCAACTTCTCACGGCTAAAGACGTGGCTCGGGAGTTGTGTGTCTCTCAGGCATGGGTGCGAGACCACGTAACCGGACGGCGTTCGCCAGCCCTGCCCGTGATCCGCCTGGGCGACAGGAAAGCGGCGGGGGAAAAGTACCCCCTTTACACGACTTTTATATCCCCTTTTTGTGTCACCCGCAGCGCGGTCCGAAGATGAGCAGGCGTTCTTCTGCATTCACGGGTATTGGCCGGAGAACGCCACTGAGCTTCCGGACCGAATTGAGTTTACGGCGCGCGGGATCAAGACCATTGTCACTAGCCAATGGGCGGATGAGGACCGGAAACCATGAACCATTTTGAGGACTCTCAGTCACCAACGTCAGCAACCGACTTCCAGGAGGGCGACATCTTTGACCCCAAAGAGATGTCGCTGGCGGAGATGGGTAGAAACTTCCGCGCCAGACAAAAGCTAACCGTCAGCGCGGACCAGCTAAGTCCGGCAGAATTGTCGGTCAATCCGAATGACTTACAGCCCGTTGGCGGAGCTGCGCCTGCTCGCCCTAACTTCGCCCTGAAGCCCACAATGAGCACATCGGCCATGACCGTCCCTCTCGGAGAGATGGAAATTCAGGCTGCGCCGCCTACGGTGGATGTCGGCGACATGGAGGTGCAGGGCGCCCGTCCTACGCTTTCCAAACCGCAGGCCGATGCCGCGATACACCAAACGACCAGCTTAACCCCGAACGCGCCGAGCGCCAGGGATAAGGCAGGATTTGGTCCGCGCACGATGTTTGGCAGGCCAGTAACCCCTGTAATGCCGCCGGCGCAGCCAGTAGGGCTCGCCATAGCGCCACCAGAGAAACAACCGCCTTCGGTGGTTGGCCGAAATCAAGCATGGGAAGTGAGTCGCGGCCCGTCGCTAGCCATCCCTGAAGGCGGCGGCCCGATCCAGCCCGTTCCCAATCTCCCCCCTGAAACTACCGGGACGATCCGCGCCGGACAACCGGATTACTTGAACCGCGTAGCGACAGATGTCCGCTACGGCACGGGCGGAACTGTCCCCGGAAGGTTTCTGAAGGCCGCAGGTGCGCCCGGAATTGCTGTGGGCGTCCCGCCGGGAGTCTCGGAGACGGTTGGCGGTCCGGTCATCGGCCCGGTAGAAGCTGGGCATGGACTCGGTAAGCTGTTCTCGCCAGATCGCAGCATGGCCCCTGCAGAGCGTGTTGCTGGCTTCAATGAAGCCGTCGGCGGCGCGCTGAAGACCGTCGCACCGGCGCTGGCGATGCACCCAGAATTTCTTGTTGGGCTGACAAAGTACGGAGTTGGGCAGGCCGCGATCAGCAAGGCAGCGCGAGAACTAGGAGCAGACCCACAGACCGCAGAGGCGATCGCCAATGCCATCCTGATCTATCCGGCGGCAAAAGAAGCCTTCGGCAAGATGGCAGATATTAAAACTGGCTATGAGGCTATTCCAAGCGGCGGAGGAAGGGCTGGAGCTACGGCTTTCGGCGGAAAGGTTGGCGTCGCTGGGCAGGTCACCCCAGAAGCGTTCCAGGGCCGCGTAAAGGTTGGTCCATGGGTCGGCAAGGTAGATATTCCGCGCCGTGGCGCCCCGGAAGTTCCCGGAGAGCCAGCAAGACTTCCCGGCGCCGTCTCGAACGCCCCCACCGTCCCCGTTGAAGACATGGAGGTACAACAAGCCGCCCCCGCCGACATCCACGCCCAAGCCGTCAAACAGCAGCCGGAAACCGTCAAAACCGCCGAAAATATCGCCCAACAGGTGACCGGAACCAGAGTAGTAAACCCTGGAGCCAAGCCGCAGGAAAGTATCGAGCGTAAGGCGGACGCTGGCCGGCCGATTACCGACGCTGCACGGGCGCAGATTGTCACCCCGGATGAAGCCAGCAAGCAGCAAGCTGTTGAGAAGTTGGCCCAGCAGACCCCGGCGCACGAGATTGCACCCATCCAAGCGGAGAACCTGCCGATCGCAGCCGCCAAGTTGCCGGGTAGTCAGGAAATCCAGGTTGCAACCGAGGCCGAGCGTAAGGCGCAAGTCGCTACCCATGACGACTACGTTGCGGTGCAGGATGCCAAGGCAGAGGGAAAGCCCGAAGCCGAAGTGAAGACGTTGCAGTCCGAGCTTGACCAGAAACTGGCGGAAGCGAAGCAGGATCGCCCTACTCCAGAATTTCTTGAAACACACACCAAGGCGGTTGCTCAATATAATGCGGAGCTTGAAAAACTCGAACTAGCCAAAAAGTACGGGACGCCGGAACAAATCGGGCTGCAGAAGCGAAGGGTAGCCGAATCCGACGCGAACATGGGGGGGAGCACGCTTCCCGACGTGGCGTGGAACACTCAGAAGGCGCGGGAATTGGCCGCTTCGAAAACAGCGCCGGCTATCCCTTCGAAGGCTGAGGTAAGTCCCGTAGCTGCAACGCCAAGCGAAACTTCTAAGTCCGAGCCGCTCAAGAAGGGTTCCCGCGTCACCGTAGACGGCAAGCCGGGAACCGTCAGGTATCTTTCGACGCAGCCTTGGGGAAAATCCGCAGTCAAGCTGGATGCTGGCGGAGAGGCGTTGGTATCCCATAAGGATGTTTCCAAGAAGATTCTTCCTGTGCAGCCAGGCTTCACACCGGAAGCCGCACAAATCCCCCCGAAAGAGGGGGTTTCGTTACAGGAAAGCACGGCCAATGGTGCAAAAGCGGAACCGCCGCAATCTGCGTCAGAAGTTACGCAATCTACGTTAGCCGCTGCTGGTGCCCAACCTGAAAAGGCCGCGCAGGAAGTACCGAAACCTACACAGTTATCAACAAGTGTGGAGCCGCAATCCCTCGCTGCTCTTCCCCAAGCCAAGGGAGAGCAAGCCGTGCAAGGCGTCACCGCCCCCGTTTCTCAGGCCGAGCCAACCCCCAAGCATGGAGCCATCGCCTTCGATCTCGACAAAACCTTAGCTCAAGGCTCCGATCCCGACAAGGTTGGCGCACCAATTCCAGAACAAGTTGCCCAAGCCAAACAGATGCTGGCTGAGGGTAAGGATGTCTGGATTTACACCTCGCGCGCAGGGATGCCCGATCAGGTTCCCAAGATCAAGGCGTGGACCAAGGAACATCTCGGGCAAGAGTTGCCGGTCACAAATGTAAAGCACCCCGGTTTTGCGACCTTCATTGACGACCGGGCGGAAAAGCCCGGAGAAGCTGTAACTGGAGCACCCAATGAACAACGGATCGGCGCAGAGCTACCTCAACCTAATGCGCCAGAAAGTGGGCGGACAAATGCCATACGCGAGCGCGGCCCAGAGGGGCTACTTCCACGCGAACAAGAAAAAGTTGGAGAAGCAGGGAGTCAACGTCTCGGAGTGGGACGCGGCCAGCAAGGGGCAGAAGAACCTTCCGGAGCACTCGCGGCCCAGCGTGGGGCAGCGGCTGTTGCGCGCCCGCAAGAAGAAAAGCCAGTAGGCGGAGGCGGAGTTCAAGCCGGTCCCGGAGCACCCGAATACGAAGCTCTGCGCAAGCGTTTGGCCGCACTAGAGAAGAAGGCCAAGCCAGTAGAGAAGCAACCGCCGACGGCAAAGGAACTGAGCGCGAAACTTGCGAAGGCCGCTCCCTCCCCCGTAAAGGGAGAAGTCGCCCAGTCCGGCACTCCCGTAGAGAACCAGCGCGAAGGCTTGGTCAAAGGCGAATCCGGCCAATTCACTCCTAGCGCAGTAGCCGCTCCCGTCAGCAAGTTCTATGACGCCGACGTGAAGCCCTCAGTGGAACGCGCTGGAGAACACATCAAGAGCGCGCTGGGTTCAATGGTAACGGCCCTCTATCCACGCATTGAGGATACCGGACTGCTCGGCAAGGCTTTGGGAGTAGGCGTCCCGCGTGATGCGGTAGATGCCATGATGCAATTCAAGGGCGACCGGGAACATGCCGCCGTGAATTTCGGGAAGGCGTTCGAGGATGCGGCCAGCGAATTTGACAAGGTTCCCGAGTCCCAGAGGGTTGATTTCTATGACAGGATGCAGACCGGACGGAAGCAGGAAACTCCGGAACTGCAAGCCGTAGCTGATGGACTTCAGAAAGCAATGGAGATCCAGCGCGGCAAGGAAGAAGAAGCGGCTAACCTGGGGCGGCCCAAATTCAGTCAGATCGAGTTGACCCGCAAAGATAATTACGCTCCCAACCGCTGGGACCGCAAGCCGGGCGGCGGAGAAGATGATGATGAAGTAACGCGCATCGCCAACATTGGGCGCAGGCCGCTGCAAGGCACCCAGCGTTACAATAAGCAGCAAAGCTACACCATGAAATCCGGCATGGAGGCTGGCGGAGTCCCGGTTACAACCAACCCGGTACGGCAGATCGCCATGCGGTTGGCCGACGGGATGCAGTTTGTAACCGCGCGGCAATACTGGCACGCCATTGGCGAAATGGGGATGCGCCAATGGTTGGAGTACGGCAAGCCTATACCGGAAGGATTTGCGGAGGTGAGCGACCCAATTTCCAGGGTGGTCTCACCAAACCAACGGCAGGCCAGCAGCGACAGTGACCTAGCCTTAACTCAACGGCTGGCAAGCGAAGAAAAGCCTGGCTCTGGTCGCTGGGTGGTGGACAAGAACGCCGCTCGCTTACTGAACAACTATCTCAGCAAGGACTACATCCGCGGCAATCCGATTGGCTCTGGATTGATGGCGCTCAAGAACGCCTCCACGATGGTGGAACTGGCGCTGTCTCCTTTCCACGCGGTATTCGAGACGGTAGAGGCGGCCAGTTCGCAGATGAGCACCGGCCTGCTAAAGCTGTGGAATCTCGGTGTCCGCGAAGCTGACCCCTGGGCAATGATTGACGGGCTGAAGGATATTGCTACCTCTCCGCTGGCTCCGATCACGATGGCGCGACGTGGCGGAGCCTTGAATGCCTACGTCGCAATGAAGGCCAAGTTGGACGCCTTGGGTATCCCCATGCAGGGCGCGACGATTCGAGGGAATCGGCCCGAGGGTATGGTCGCGGCCATCAAGGAGTGGGACGAACTTCGCAAAGAGAAAAACGTCCAGCGGCTGATGAAGCAATACCCCGACCTCGACCAGATGGTGGACGATATGTTCACCGGCGGCATGACCTTCGGGCAGCACCGCGACTATCAGACCAAGACAATCCAGACCATTCGGGAGAATTGGACGGCAGACAATCCCATCGGGGCGGTCATGCGGTCAATACCGGCAGCCAACCAAACGCTGATGGCGCCGTTGTTCCAACACTATATTCCCAGCCTGAAGTACGGGCAATTTCTTGAGCAGTATTCCGAGCAGTTGGCCGAGAACGCCGCAGACCTCGCCTCCGGCAAGGTAACCCGCGCAGAGATAGCGCGCAAGGTGGTGGACTCAGTAGAAAACCGCTTTGGAGAATTGAACTTTGATAATTTGTTCTGGAATAAGACGCTGAAGAGCGCAATGCAATTCGCTTTCCGGTCAGTGACCTGGAAGCTGGGCAACGTGCGCGAGATCGGTGGCTCCGTGCCTGGGCAACTAGGCGAAGGGGTTAAGGCCGCCAAAGCCCTTTACGACGTTATCCCGAAGGAGATGGGCGGCGGAGGCGGCAGTGCTGGAGCCAAAGGGAAAGACGTTATCCCCAAACTCGACATGCACATGTCTTGGGTGCTTTCCTTTATTGCGCTGTCCTCTGTCATTGGCTCCGTGCTGGCAAAAATCAGGAGCGGGAAATACCCGTGGGAGTGGGCGGAGGAAGACAAGAACTCCAGCCTGTTGCGCGAGACCATGCACCCCAGAACCGGAGAACTCGACCAGCGCGGCGAGCCGGTACGCCTGAGCCTGCCGACCTACTGGAAGGACGTAGAGCACGCCTCCAAACCGATGCAGTATGTCGTCGGATCACTCTCGGCCACTGCGGGGCGAGCGATTGACGTGGCCCAGAACCGGGACTACTTCAATAATTACGTTTACAACCCCAATGATGATCTGGGCACGCAGGTCAAGCAGATCGGCAAGTACGTTGCGCCAACTCCGTTCGGTATTGGTGGGTACCTGCGCTCCAAGGGTGAGGGCGTAGGAACGACCACTCGCGTCATGTCCTCCTTCGGATTCCCGCGAGCCCCGCGCAGCCTGGATTTTACCCCGGCTGAGTCGATGGCCCACGACATTCTGCAAGCCAAACGAGGCCCCAAAACCCCAGAAGAGCAGGAAGAAACTAGGGACTACTTGCAGCGCCGGGCCTCCGGAGAGTTGTCGCCCGCAGAGCGCAAGTCGCAAATAAAGGGCATCGGTAAATCATTCCTAGTGAAAACGATGCAATCGCTGGTACGAGAAGGCGCGACCATGCAAGAACTCCGGCGCATCGAAGACAAGGCCAGCCCAGAAGAGAAGTCGCAGATTCATATCATCATGCTGCGCGCCCGCATGAACGACCTGCGCAAGCGCATCGGCCGGCCAGCCGCGCAGCCGTAAACCGAACCACCGCACCACCCCAGGTCGTACCCCAGTCATGCCCAACACCAAGAAGAAGAGATACAGAACCCGAACCCTCACGCCCCGCGAACTGGATTTTGTCGGAGCCTACCGGGGGAGTATTGCCGAAGCCGCCCGCCTGATCGGGATGGGCAAGCGCAACGCCTACACCCTGAGCAAGCGCCCGCGAGTGATGGCCGCCATCCAGAAATGGCCAAACTGATTGGCGGAGAGAAAACGCCGTTCCAGGTCGCACACTCGCTTTTCACCCCCGCGCTGGGAACCGAGAACTTGGCGCAAGTCCTATCGAATACCGACTTCTTCAAGGCATCAACGGGAAGAGACGCCAGAATCGTAAAGCCCGGCAGGGATGTAGCAACCCAGGCAGGCGAGATGGGGCACTGGCTGGCAGGCCGAACCTTGCCTGGCCAGATGGCTCAGACGGATAAGTTCTCGCCTGGCACATTGGCCTATCGTCTTGCCGGAATCACGTTCCCGAAGACGAAGAGGGAACTTCATGGAACCCCGAGCTGGAGTAAATTTCGCCGCGCACTAGACAGCGGCAGGTAAATTAGGCTGGCTCGCGAGTCGAGTTCGATAGGGGGTACACCCATGCCGATTAAGCGGCAAGCAACGGCGAACGGCAAATGTAAAGCGAAGACCAAAGCGGGCCGTCCGTGTGCCGCTCCAGCAGTCCGCGGCGGCATCTACTGTGCTCTCCATGCGGACCCCGAACGAGCCGCGCAACTCGGTCGTAAGGGTGGCACGAAGAACCGCAAGGTGTACGCCGGTGCCGTGCGTATCGTCTCCGTCCCAGAATCGGCCGGGGACGTGCAGCGGATGCTGGCGGAAAGCATGGCTGAACTCCGTGCGGGGGAGATGGACCCCAAGCTCGGAAGCACACTCGGCTATCTTGGAACGTCGCTGCTAAGAGCCTTTGAAGTAGCTGACTTGGAAAAACGGATAGAACGATTGGAGCATAGAGATGACATTGAAAAACAGGCTGAGCAAACTGGAGAAAACGAAGCGAGGGATAACCGCTGAGGCGGAATGCATTTGCTTTCCCCCCGAGGAACCGCCGCGCGTGGAGCTACGCGCCGAGAAGGAAGCGGTTGCGGCTGTAAGCTGCCCCATCCACGGGAAGCGATTCAAGCATTTCGCGGATACGGTTTATCGCGCTATTCGCGTTCCCACCCACCTCGCTCCCCATTGGCGAACCTGTCACTCACCTCAGTATGTGAAGGCGATGGATGCTAGCTTCCCGCCTGACCGCTGGCCGGCAACGAAGATAGTGGAACCGGATGGGGCGGTGCGATTCGTGCTGAAGGACGGAACCGAGATTCAGCGGATGGCCCCGCCACCTGAGATATTGAAGTACGAGCCGCTGACTGATTGGGGACGGCCGTCAGGGACGGTGCAATGAGCATCCTCAACCTCCACGCCTGTTCCGTGTTCAATTATGACGGCAACATGACGTACAAATATCTCGGGGACCAGGCGGCGACCGTAAGCGCAACCTTCGAGCTTCGGCGCATTGGGCTCCGAATCGTGAACCGCACGAAAGAGGTTGATGGCGTGAATAATTATCCCCGCACACGCAAACCGCCGTTGACAACACTGAAAGAAACGTGGCATACTAAAGTACGAGTGGTAAATTGTCGGACGCTCTGTGCGCTCCGCTGCAAGACATTCCAAGGTACGACCTATTCCAATAGTGGTTGACCCCGGCACCTTTCCAGCACCATCGTCCATGGCCGGAGCGGAAAGGGCTACCTTGGCGACAGAATCTCGTTCTACACCCCATCACAATTCCCTGCACGACCCGGTTGCGACCTCTGAACTTTTGGGCGTAACGCGCGGCACTCTCGCGGGCTGGCGCTGCACTCAGCGCTACGATCTCCCATTCGTGAAGATTGGCCGCGTAATCCGCTACCGCGAATCGGACATTCAAAATTTTCTTGAGCAGCACACCGTCCGGCAGTCGTCCGGCACCGAGGGCGGCGGGCGGTGAAGCAGTCGTGCGTTAACGCCGGGCTCGGGGTCTGGCGCGACCTCTCGGGCGACGGTTGGCGATGGGCCGCCGGCCAGGAGTCTGGATCTGCCGATTCGGAGCATGAGGCGCGCGCCGCGGCTGCGCGGTCCGTACCACCAGCCAAGAAACCAAATAAGAAGAAAAGGCGCGAACTGTGACCGTTATGCTGGGCAGATTTTTCGGCGTTCATCACTATGTGATTCGCTCGGGACTGTGGGCCCAGATGAAGCCAGGCGAGAAAGACTTATACATCTGCCTGATGGAAATGAGCGAGCGATGGCGGACGCGAGAGGTCACGGTCACGGATGCCGAAATAGCAAAGGCTGTAGGCGTAGAGCCACGCACGCTCTGTAACGCCCGCAAGAAGTTATGCGAGCGGCACCTTGTCAGGTGCGGTGATGCGGGCAGGCGCGGGCACACGTACGTAATCTGTGATCCTGAAACCGGATTGCCCTACCCTGGCGATCCGAAAACCCCCGTCAAGTACCAGAAGCAGCCCGTGCAAACTGACAGGGGAACGGCGCCGAAGCAACCAGAATCCTATGGCACCCGACTGGAGTTTTGAAGTGGAAATGGTAGCAAACTTTTCCGGTCAGATAGGCGCATCCGAAGGTGAGACGGTAGCAAGTCTTGCTACCGTGGTGGCAAGTTTTGCTACCATGGGTAGCAAGTTTTGCAATCGCCGTTCCCGCAAATCCAGCAATCGCAATGGCTTGCGAACGGTCCCATCATTCCTAAAGACATTCCTACTAAGAGAAATTCCTACTCTTGCAGTTGCCTTTGGCTTTTGGGTGAAAAGAAGTGGGCGTAAAGGGCGAACCCCACGACTTAGGCAGGTACGCTTTTTCCGCCGCGCGCGGGAACTGCTCATGCTGGCGTCCGTCGCTCGGAAGAAGTACGGTTCTCAGGCTGCGGCTGACGCAGTAAATCAAAGGGCCGCGCAATGAGCAACGCCGAGCAGCACTACTCTAGCCCGCTTCTCACGGCGCCCGCGGCCCGCGTCGAGTCGTATGTTGACGCTCGTGGGGCGGCTGAATTTCTCCTTCGTAGTCCGAAGACGATCCAGTCTTGGGCTCGGACTGGCATCATTCCCGCTCATCCCGTCGGGTGTGGGTCGAAAAAGCATTGGCTGTTTCTCAAATCGGAGCTTGATGCATGGGTACGGTCTCAGATACAAACGTCCTAGCCGCAAGCAGCGGACTATTGGAGGCAGCATTGGCAAGGTCTAGGTATCAACGCGGAACGCTCACCCGTGCCCCACGAAAGTCCGGCGACGTGTGGGAATACCGCTTCCGAGAGAATGGCGCCGGTCGCACAATCGTCGTAGGAACCACCTCGCAGTTCCGAAGCGAGACGGCCGCATGGCGGGCGGTCGAACTGGTGCGCTTGAACATCAACAAGCGTTCGGCACCGGGCGCGGGTCCGGCCATGACCTTTCAGGTGTTGGCCGATCACTACGGCCAGCACGAGATGCCGATGGACAACCACGAGCGCAAGGCTTTCTCCACGAAGGATACGAACTACGGCTACCTGCGAAAGTGGATACTGCCAAGGTGGGGTTTGCTCCGCATTGCCGAGATCACCCCGATTGCAGTGGAAGAGTGGCTGCGCGGGCTCGACGTGCTGGCAGAAGGAAGCAAGGCCAAGATTCGGAACCTGATGAGCGCGATCTATCGCCATGCCCAGCGACACGGATTCATGGACAGCAACCCGATTCAATTAGTGCGCCAAGGGTCCAAGCGGCGCAAGACGCCAGTCGTGCTCGACGTGGCGGAGATCCACGCATTGCTTTCTGCGCTCCGGTTGCGCGAGCGGACGATGGTCCTGCTCGATGCCGGTTCGGGGATTCGCCGGGGTGAACTGTTCGGAATCAAATGGGGAGACGTGGATTTCATGGAGCAGCAAGTCTTGATTCGGCGGTCGATCGTGAAGCAGATTGCCGGAAAGGTGAAGACTGAGGCATCCGAAAAACCCATGCCGCTTGACGACTACATGACGACCGATCTGCTCGCCTGGTTCGCGCTGACGCCCTACAAGGACCCAGATCACTACGTCTTCGCCACAGACTCGAATCGTGCCGGCGAGAAACGCGGAAAGCAACCATGCTGGCCGAACAAGGTCATGGACTACTGGATTAAGCCCGCCGCGCGTTCTGTGGGCATCACGAAGCCGCTGGGATGGCATACGTTCAGGCACACGTTCGCAACGCTGCTGAAGGCCAATGGTGAGGACGTGAAGACGGTACAGGAACTACTCCGCCACGCATCCTCACGGGTGACGCTTGACCTGTACGCTCAGGCACTGACGCCAGCTAAGCGGGATGCGCAGAGTCGGGTCGTAAAGGCATTCTTTCCGCAGGGGAGCGCTTAACGCTGTATGCGTTGTATGAAGCAATTTCGTAAGGCGTTTATTTTCTGGCGTCCCCGACGGGATTTGAACCCGTGTTACCGCCGTGAAAGGGCGATGTCCTAGGCCGGGCTAGACGACGGGGACGCTTGCGTGGAGGGAACTTTGCGTCTGAACAGGTCGATACTAGCAGCCGCTTAGAAGCAGTGTCAAAACGACTCCTGCACCATTTCGCTGCCAATCGCCATTGCGGGTAGACTGCGATAGGAGCCAACATGCGCTCTGTGGTGAAATGGGCGAACTACTTGCCAGACAGTTGCGAAGATCCATTCGACTGCCGGCCCTCGCGGCCGCAGCCCTTTACGGGCTCTGGGAACATCGCAAACTGCCGCGCGATGCTTCTCGCGCGGAATGCGCCGAGTGGCTGCACCAGAGTTGCGCGCGCGGGCTGTCGGCTATCAACGTCCATCTGGCGAGCACCGGAGCCTTGCCGTCCCACGGCCTGATCGTGTGCAACCATCTCAGCTATCTCGATATTCTGGTCATGAGTGCCGTGCTGCCTTGCGTATTCGTGTCCAACGCGGAGGTCGAGCAATGGCCCATCATTGGCCGCTATGCCCGCTGGGCGGGGAGCGTATTCGTGCGGCGCCACGACCAGGCCGATGCTGCGCGGGCCAACGCCAGTGTCGCCGAGAGTCTGCAGATCGGAGTTCCGGTCGTGCTTTTCCCCGAGGGCGCCACGACCGATGGACAAAGCGTCCTGCGCTTTCACTCCACCATGTTGCAGCCCGCCGTCGATGCAGGTGTGCAGGTAACGCCCTGTTCCATCCGCTACGAACTGGATGATGGCGCCGTCGAGCGGGAAGTCTGCTGGTGGGGCGATATGGCATTGCTTCCCCACGTTCTCAATCTGCTGGCCAAGAAGACTATCCGTGCAACCATCGCGTTCGGTAAGCCCATGCCTGCAACCGGCGATCGCCAGCAGCTCAGCCAGACTCTGCATGGCCAGGTACTTCACTTGCACCAACAGCTTCGCTCCAGCGGGAAGGCCGGGCCGGTCGATTCCGCAGCGGCTCCACTGCGTTCAGAATGAATTTAGGAAATGCTGAATGCTCACACCTTTGCGCTGTTCGCAGCCTCGTCGCTCGTAACCGGCAGGCCGGGTTCGTCGTCGCCTTCGTGCCAATCGGGCGATTGCAGTTCGAACGGAGTCTTGTCCAACTGATCGAGTTCCGGCAAAGCTGCCACCGCCAGCGATCGATCCAGATCGGGGAATTTTCGCGCCAACGGGAAAACGCGGCGTTCCATCGAACGCAGCATCTCGTCGTAAGCGGTAACCGCGCCGCCCAGCTTCTTGCCCATCTCGTGCATGTACCCGGTCATGGTGCAGAGCCGCTTGTAGAGGTCCTTCCCCGCTTCGCTAATTTTGCGCGCGCTCTCGGCCAGATTCTTCTGGTTCCAACCGTAAGCGACGGCTTTTAACAGCGCAATCAGTGTGGTTGGTGAAGCCACGATGACTTTCCGGCTGACGCCGTACTCGATCAACTCCGCATCCGAATCCATGGCCGCCCGGAAGAACACCTCGCCCGGCAAAAAGAGCACAACAAACTCCGGCGTACAGGGCAATTGCGCCCAGTAGGATTTGCCGCCCAGGGCATCGATATGCTGCCTGATCTGGCGTGCGTGGTCGGCCAGGCGAGCGGTGCGAGTGGCTTCGTCGGGCGCTTCCAGCGCCGCCAGGTAAGCCGCCAAAGGGGCCTTGGAATCGACTACGATTTGCTTATCGCCCGGCAAGTTAACAATTACGTCGGGGCGGAATCGCCGCTCGTCATTGCTGATGGATTCCTGTTCCTTGAAGTCGCAATGCTCCAGCATGCCGGCCAATTCAAGAACGCGGTGCAGTTGCAGCTCGCCCCAACGTCCACGCGCCTGCGGCTCGCGCAGCGCTTTCACCAGATTGCCAGTCTCCGCTTGCAGAGCCTTCTGGGTGTCGAGCAGCGACGCCACCTGCGTCGTGAGAGTGCCGTACGCCTGGCTGCGCGCTTGCTCCAACCCATTTATCTGCTTACTCATCTCCGCCAGCGACTGCGCAATCGGACCGACCAGGTTCTTGACCGCCTGCTCCTTCTGGGCCAATTCACCGGCGGCGTGGGTCTGGTAATTTTGCAGCGTCGTCGTCGCGAGCTGAAGGAAATTCGAGTTGTTGCTTTCCAGCGCTGCAGCCGCCAGCACTTTAAACTGCGTCTTCAACTCTTCGCTGGCTTCGGCGAGAAGGCGCAGTTTTTCTTCTGCGTTGCGCCGTTCGCTCTCCAAAGTGGCGTTCAAAGCCGCCCTGGCTTCGGAAAGTAACCTGATCTCGGCAGCCTGCTGCTCGACGGTGTTCCTGGTAGTCGAAAGGTCTTGCTCAAGGGCGTTTCGCCGTTCGGCCAGAGCGGCGATCTTGGAGCGAGCCAGCAGCGCGGCGAACGCGCCACCCAACAAGGCACCGGCGATAACGGCCAGAATCACGGCAAGATTAGCCATACATAGGTCCCAAAGAAGCGATGTCGTATTGTATGTTGGCGGCGACAAGAACGGAAATCGGGGTTACCTAATTTAGCGTAACTGGATTGACAGCGAGGGCAGGTCGCGATAAGTTTCTCAGACCCAGGAAATCCAACTTCTGCTTACGATGCTCGCCGAGGAGGAAGCTGTGGCAATCGCCATGCTACTGCTACAAGGGTCCGATCTGATGCCAAAGGATTGGACCGGCATTATTCAGGCTGCGTCAAAAAGCCCTTTGGGCATTCTCGCGCTCATGATTCTGTTCCTTGGTGTTCTTGGATATGTCTTCTTCAAGGACGCCGATGCGAAGATCAAAGCTGTTATGTACCTTGCCATGCTGGGTGGCGTCATCGGCTACGGGGCAGCAATCTCGAAGGCCACGTCGAACGTGGGCAGCGAGTCGTACCGCGTCAGAGTCATAGTCGTGGACGCGCACCAGATACCGCTGAGCGACGCTAAAGTCTGGTCCTCGATCGGCGGGGAGCCTATGAAGGTCGAAGGCGGCTGGCTGTTCGTCATCGCCAAGGACACCAAGCCTCTCGACGGCAAAGTGACGTTCTATGCTTCGAAAGATGCGGCGTTTCTGAAGGGCCAGGTGCCGCTTCAGTTGGGCGAAGATCATAATCCCAGTGTGACGGTGCCGCTGCAGAACGACCGCGCAGCCAAAGTCTTCGGCATCATTGAAGATGACAAGCAAAACGCTATTACGGGCGCCACCGTGAGCGTGATCGGGTACGATTCCGAGGCCCAGGTAACCAAGGCGTCTGGTAATTTTTCGCTGCCGGCGCATGCGACTGACGGACAGCAAGTGCAGTTGCATGCCGAAAAAGCCGGATACCACGCGGCCAATTCATGGTGTCCGGCGGGAGACACGCCGTGCACAATTTTGTTGCAACGCGACTAACTTCGTCTGGAAAGAATTAGGGTGAAAGAGAAAGAAGCCCCAATGCACGTCGATGGATTCGCCTATCGCTGGCGGGCTGGCTTGCTGCTTATTGTTTTCTTGCTCGTGACCTGCACCATGCTGGCCGAAGAAGGTGTGCTGGTGCTGGTGGTGATGGACACCGAGCAACATCCTTTTGCTAATGTCCGAATCGGGGCGGCAGGAGACGCCGGGGCTCCACAGTTCACCGATCAGAACGGCAAAGCCAGGCTGAGGCTTGCGCCCAACACCAAGCCGGCCGTATGGGTCACGCTGCAGTTGATGAGCACGCCGAATGGCCTGGACCTGGCGTTCATCTCTCCTTACGACGGGCGCATCCGGGTCCCGCCTTTCGATAATGAGCAAGACAACTACGACCCCGTGGTGCTGGCGAAACACGGCGACAAGGCCATGCTGGAGAGCGGCTCCGGCATGCTGGCCATACACGCCAACGTCAATCATTCCGTGGCGGCCCAGAAAAAGAAGGCGTCTCCGCCCACATCCCGAAATCGCTGGGATTACCCTTCCCCTCTCGATTACGGAAGTCCGCGCCTGCTGACCGTTGCATGGAACATCGTAAGTCCGCCAGCGCATTCCCCCGCTGCGTCACCGACCAATGAGGAATTGCAAAGGGCCGCTTTAGCCGCTGCCGCGCAGAAGTTTGGATTATCCGTTGCGGAAATCAAGGCAGCCATCGCGAACTGGGGAGGCGACCCTCTGGTATGGAAATTGATCCTGCTTACTGCCACTATCGAAACCGGAGGGACCGATCCATTCCCGGCCATTCACGCGACATCCCAAGACCTGTATTTTGGCGCCGGGAGTTGGAGTCTGAGCGAATGTAGCCTGCAGCCGCTCCTGTTGAAACTCCAAAACCGCGACCAGAAACGTTTTGCCGAAATTATGGGCGCAGACACGCAGTGGCTGAGTAAGACCCTCAGCGGGCCGTGTGAGATATCTTCCCAAGCCATTCTGAAACGCATCCTTGACGACTCCGGACACCTGCAACCAACCTGGAGAGACCGCTTTCGGAAACTGGGATACGAGCACTCGTTTCAGCGGGTGCAGATCGACCAGATGATGCCGTGGATGACCTCGGCGCAAAATGCGGCTAATGCGCTCGGACTGCAGTCAGAACAGGCGCTGGCATTTTGCTACGACGTGGCTGAAGCCCACGGGGCCAACACCATCATCCGCCAGCGGCAGAATTTATTGATGGACGTTGCGGCCTTTCAACAACAGATCGGACGTCAGCCTGACGAGCAGGAAGAATTGCTGATGCTGGCGAACCACTTTATTCAGCGGGATAAGGAGAGCGGCCGCAATCCGATGTTCACGGCTTCGTCCATCGCACGAGCTACCCTGCTTTCCCAGGGCGAGGGTGTGGTCTTTGGGACTCATTACGACCTCGAGGACTTCGGCATTGGAATGCAAGATGGCCAAACCGGCGCCGACTTGCCGCTCCATAACGATCCCACAGTTCTGCAACAGCTTCAGGATGGATGGATTCCGAGCGCGGGACCGCCTCCAGCTCCTCGTGCTCCTCAGGCGGGACCACCTTACACCTCCATAGAGGAACCCCCGGGGCCGTTTGATCCCGCCGGTGAGAAACAATTAGTGGAGCTGATCAATCAAGAACGCATCAAACAGAGGCTTCAGCCGCTGGCCGTGGATCCACGTCTGACCCATGCCGCCCGCAAACATACCCAGCTACTGGTCGCACATAAGACTGTCTCGCATCAGTTTGAGGGAGAGCCTCCTCTGGACGTTCGCTTGGCCAATGAGAATCTGCCTTCCGAACAGTTAGGGGAAAACACCGCCGTCGACCGGGATCTGCCCTCGGCTCATAAAGGGCTCATAAATGATCCTGATCATCGTGACAACATCCTGAATCCCAATTACAACGCGGTCGGAGTGGCTGTTATCAGACGCGGCGGCCAACTGTATGTGACTGAGGATTTCGCTCACCTGCCGAATTGAGCAATCGCTTCTTGCACGAGGTAGCTTTTTAGGATGCGCGATTTTGCGTGGGAAAATAGCTAACGCTGTCCCCACTTCAATTTGGCGCGCAGCGCCTCGAAGAAGGTCTTTCGCATGCGCAACAGCTTCACGGTGTGGCTGGCGCGGGTGCAAATCAGCCGATCACCGCGCCTTACCGGCAAGCCGACTTGTCCATCAATGCTTAGGAATGCGTCCTCTTCATCCCCGGTCTCAACTCGCAACTCGATCTGGGCTTTGTCGGTTACGACCAAGGGACGATGGGTGAGGGAATGGGGACAAACCGGCGTCACCACGAACGATTCGACCGACGGCATCAGGATGGGACCGCCCGCCGCCAAGGAATAGGCGGTAGAACCGGTGGGAGTGGCAATGATAACGCCATCGGCCTTGTAGTTGAACACGAATTCCCCATCAATAAGCAGATCGAAGTCAATCAGCCGGGAGATCGCGCTCTTGTTCACCACCGCGTCGTTCAAGGCGAAGTGGTGGGCCAGACACGCTCCGCCACGAAACAGGCTGCAATCGAGCACCGAGCGCTCCTCACTAGGGCAGAGGCCTGAGTCCACGGCCTCGAGCGTGAGGTACATCTCGCTGAGTGGGACTTCGGTGAGAAATCCCAGCGAGCCCAGGTTAACCGCCAGGATGGGTACTCCCTGGTGCGCGACCGAACGCGCCGCTGAGAGCAAAGTGCCATCCCCGCCCAGCACCAGGGCAAAATTGGGATGCTTGCCGCCGATTTGCTCACGCGGAACAATCTCTTCGCCGTTGGTGTACTGTGCGGTTTCCTGGTCAAGGTAGAGTTGATAACCGTGGCTGCGAAACCAATCCAGCAGCTCCGGCAGAATGCCGGCCAACTCGGTCTTGGACGGCTTCGAGATGATGGCGACGGACTTCATGTCTGCGGTGTTAACAGCGTCAGTGTAGCGCGGCAAGCTATTTTGCCGGAAGCGGGAGAAAGCAGGCGTGCAACAGGAACTCGCGGTTTCCTTCCGCGCCGAGAATCGGGGAGTCGATCACATCGACTTCCGTCCCGCCCAGTGCTTCCACCGCGCCAGTAACTCTGGTGACCGCCGTCTGCTGTGCCTGGGGATCGCGCACGATCCCACCCTTGCCGACTTGACCCCGGCCAACTTCAAACTGCGGCTTCACCAGCAGAACCAACTCGAACGCCTTGCCCAAAGCACTCGCGCGTGCACAGCGCACTACGGCCGGGAGAACGAGTGTAGCAGAGATGAAGGAAACATCCATGGCGATAAAGCTGATAGGTTCCGACGTCTCCGCACCAGCCCAGATTCGCTCCGGCGTGAGATAGCGCGCGTTGGTCTTCTCCAGCAGATGCACCCGGGGATCGATACGCAGCGTTAGATCCATTTGCCCATATCCGGTATCGACCGCGATCACCCGAGATGCCCCGTTTTGCAGCAGGCAATCGGTGAAGCCGCCGGTGGAGGCGCCAATATCCATACAGCACTTGTTGCGCACGTCAATGTGCCAGTGTTCCAGCGCCCGTGCCAGTTTCAATCCGCCACGACTGACAAACGGCTGGTCGTCGCCAAGAATGCGGATGGTGGCGTCTTCTTCGACGCTCGCCCCTGCCTTCTCAACCTTCTGCTGGTTGACCAACACTCGGCCGGCAAGGATGAGAGCTTGGCCGCGCTCCCGCGAGGGCGCGAGCCCGCGTTGGAAGAGCAGTTTGTCGAGCCGCGATTTCACCGCGCCAGACTAGCACGATGGCGACCTCAGTTCGAAACGGTGGTGACAGTCGATCATGGAGCGCGTGAAAGTTGCAATGCAGTTTCGTGACCGTGTCGTTCCTTTATTCCGCACTTCGTTCGGTGCATTGTGGTGAAGATTTCGGAATTGAGACAACTTAACCGCTAGGTCGTCTGTGTTTTCCACAGCGTTATGCACATTGGTGTTGAAAACTTTCACACTGCGTTCATCAAACCGAGGCGAGTGTTGCGATTCTCAGCACCGCAAGTAAATTCAGATGCCCACCGAATAAGTTGAGGCCGCATCCCGCACATCCACGCCGAAATTTTCTGCGCTACAATGGCGCATCCCCTGGGACTCATTCAATGGTAACGCAGAGCAAGAAGCGAGCTAAAGGCTCCAGCCGTGACAAGACAGCGGCGCAAAAACCGCTGACCTCCGCGCCGACGCAACCCGCTAATGGCAGTGGGTCTCCTTCGTCGAATCTCGACATGCTGCGCAGGATGTACTCTGCGATGTTGAAGTGCCGCATGATGGAGGAGCGAGCACGGGATGGCAACGCTGTGCTTGCTTACGATCTTGCCGCAGGCCACGAAGCCATTGTGATCGGTGCCTCTATCGACCTGAAGCCGGAAGATACCATTGCTGCTTCCCAGCGCAACTTCGCCGCTCATGTCGCCGTGGGAACGCCGCTAAAGTATCTGTTGAAGAAAAGTGGCGCAAATATTTCCGATGAAAGCAGGGCGTCGCTTATCTCCTGCCGCTTTGCTCTGCCCGGCCCAATCTCTTCCGCCGCCTTCCTCGCCGATCCATTCAATCTGGGTACCGGTCTTGCTCTGTCTCATAAGCTGGAGAAAAGAACTAACGTGGTGGTCGCTTTCTGGGACGAAGATGCGGCTTCGCTCGAGGCCAGCCACGAGGCCTTGAAGTTCGCCGGCATTCACAAACTGCCGATCATTTATGTAACCAGGAGCGCCGGACTGGACGATCCCGGGCTCAGAAAACATAGTGCGCTTGAGGAATTCAGCTTCCTGGCAAAGGATTACGGATTTCCCAGCATCCTGGTGGACGGGAAAGACGTGGTCGCGGTGTGGCGCGCGGCGCAAGAGTCCATCCATCGCGCGCGCAACGGGAGTGGACCCACGCTCATCGAGTGCCAGACCGAGCCGGCAAATTTCAAGGACCCACTTGCGCACATGCAACACTACATGAGCAGGCGGGGCGCTTGGGATGATGGGTGGAAACGGCAAATCGTCGATCAGATCAACACCGAGATCGGGGAGACGATGCGGGAGGCGTGAAGTTGAGCCTGTTCACAGCACTTCGCTCCCACCCTTTCGCAACGGCGGCGAAAGGATAGGGCACCCATTTCCGGTAGGTGACCGCGCAAGGCGGCGGTCAACTACAGCTTCTCGTAAAACTCGCAGACCGAGCACGAGATGTACATGCCGCCCGGAATGTCTTTCTCGCGATCTTTCACGCGCTTGACCACCCGGGTGGGCTTGCCGCACTGGGGGCAGTCCGTGCTCTTGGTGGTGTCCATGACCTTTTTTCGGTCCGCGGTCTTTGCGATCTTCGCCATTCTGTTCTCCTGAAATGTAACCAGATTTTGCCCGCAGACGGCTGCGGTACCGATGTCTACTTTTAGCCGGAGTAAAACGCAGATGGGAAGCGGAGGGGCGCGTCAGCGCCCGCCACGGCGGGCACATGTCATCAGCCCACGCTCCCATACCACACGGAGCGGCTTCGACTGCAGGCGGGCGCTCGTGACGCCACTCTCTACTCGCCGGGTAAGCAAAGCTATTCTACATGAGCGAGAGCGCGGTGTCCTTCGCCGAGTAGGGAGTAGCCGCAGCGATCGTGCCTGCCGGCAAGCCCGGAAGCAGGGCCGGCCCTCGGGAAGCTTAAGTTGATTTCGATCAGCCTGCAAGCGAGAAAAAATGCCGCGCGCCAGGATATGCGCTGCGCCTGCTTCTCAGTTGATGTATCTTGCCAATCAGGAAAACGCTGGATTCCAGCCAACGGGCTACGGCCCAAATTGAGGATAACCATGTCGAAATCGCGCAGACAATTTCTGACCCACGCGCCTCTCGCTTTGTTGGGAGCGGCGGTCGCCTCGTACGGCCAAGATCAGAAGCCCGCAGAGCTGCCTCCCGGAGCCCCACCCGCATTTGGCACCGCGCCAGCTGTTGGCCCTCAGGTATCACCTGCCACATTTGCCGAGGCGGAGAAGCTGGTGGAGGTGGAGTTCAGCAGCGGGGACCTTGCCGAGGCAGCCAGCAACTGGCGCAGCGCGATGGCTCCGCTCTACGAGAGAAGGGTAGGACCGCGCAAAGTGGCGATGCCAACGACCCTTGCGCCGTGGTCGCGGTGGGACCCTGTACTGCCGGGCCAGCAGGAACTGCCGCAGCACAATCAATTTGTCCGCAGTAAGACCGATCCAGGTCCATTGCCCGCCAGCGACGAAGACATCGCCTTCGCCCCGGTGACCCAGCTCTCGCGCTGGATCGA
>PLBW01000038.1 GCA_003135475.1 Acidobacteriaceae bacterium | reverse complement strand
ATTTTCTCGTTGCAACTACAGACCCTAAGGGGCTGCCGATATCAGTCTTACCGCTGTGCGCACCTATCCAGTATCTGCTGTGGCGTATGACCTTGCTGGCGCAACGTGCGCAGGCTGAGGGCATCGTGCCGCTTGGCCAGGCGAACGCCCGATTCGTCGCGCAACAGATCGCAATGGTAGTAGGCAGGAACCGGTAGCCCGAGCGCGCGCGCAGCAGCAACTGCCGCGCGGTGGACTTCAGCAGGTCGGCGCCGCGCACGACTTCGGTAATCGCCATGGCAGCGTCGTCGGCCACCACCGCCAGTTGATAGGCGGGCACGTCGTCGTGCCGCCAAATCACGAAGTCGCCGAAGTCTTTGCCCGCCACGAAACGCTGGGGTCCCTGGTGCAGATCGTCGAAGGCCACCATCTCGCCGTCCGGCACGCGAAATCGCCAGTTCACCCCTTCTGGCGCTTCATATTGACTGGCCGCGGCGGCCTTTTCCCGGCAGCGTCCCGGATACAGCGGCTCATCCTCGCTTTCATTCGGCGCCGCCGCCGATAGCGCCAAGTCTTTGCGCGAGCAATTGCAGGGATAGTTGAACCCGCCATCGCGCAACTCGCGCCACGCAGCCAGGTAGAACTCGCGCCGCTGGCTCTGCTCGTACGGTGCGAACGGGCCGCCGATGTCGGGGCCCTCCTGCCAGCGGATGCCCAGCCACTCCAGGTCTTCCATCATCGCCCGCGCGAATTCCGGCTTGGAGCGTTGCGGATCGAGATCTTCGTTGCGGAAGATCAGGGTCCCGCCGTGTTCGACCGCGCGACGGTAGGCTGTCCAGAACGTGCAGGCATGGCCGATGTGCAGCAGTCCGGTAGGCGAGGGGGCAAGCCGTCCGCGATAAGGCGCGCGTTGCATGTTGGGACCTGCGTCCATGCATTGATTCTAGAGGCACGGGAACCTGCGGCGTTAACTCGCGTCGGCGCTCTCAGGATCGTGCGGAATGTGTGGTACGCGAGAACCGCTTGCAGCCCGCCTCGGAACTGTCGCGGCAACTGCTTTCGGAACTCCGGAAGTGGCAGCCCGCCGCGGTCAGCCAGCAGGATGACATGACGCTCATCATCGTTGATGTCGTGTGAACCAACAGCCCAGTGAGTCCCGCCGCGGCGGGCTCGTTGGGGTGGTGGAGAGACGGCCCCTGATGAGATACAATGTATCTCAAGGAGTTTTTTCGTTATGGCTACGACGATGGTCCACATTCGAGTGGACGAAAGAGTTAAGAAGAAGGCCGCGAAAACCCTGGCGGCCATGGGGATGTCGCTGTCCGACGCAGTACGCATGTTGCTGGTTCGGGTGGCCGCGGAAAGCGCCTTGCCGTTTGAGGTCAAGGTACCCAACGCGACCACCGCGAAGGCTCTGCAGGCCGCCAATCGCCGCGAGGGGAAGCGCTTCGAATCCCCCAGCGCTCTGTTCAAAGACTTGGATATCTAACCCTTGCGCAACCTGATAAGCGCCACGCAGTTTCGGCGAGATGTGAAGCTCGCGGAAAAACGCGGCAAGGACATGGCAAAGCTGCGTGAGTTGATCGAGCTTCTTGCGGCAGGCGGTCCGTTGCCCGCGCGCTACAAAGACCATTCGCTCGGCGGTGAGTGGCGGCACTTCCGAGACTGCCACATCGAACCCGATTGGCTGCTGATCTACAAGATCGATGGCGACGACCTGTACCTCGTTCGTACTGGTACCCATTCCGACCTGTTTTAGCTTGAGGGCCCCGTTCTAGCCCGACTTTGGCTAGGGCGGGGCATTCCTTAGCCCTAGGGAAAAACCACTGTCATCCGAAGGGATGCTCCAGCGACGGGCTCTGCGGCGTGAACAGTTGGGCGCCGTCGGCGGCGATGTGCATGTCATCTTCCAGGCGAACCCCAAACTCGCCGCGGAGGTAGATGCCGGGCTCGTCGCTGAAGCATAGACTGGGCGCAAGCATGTGCGTGTTGCCGCGCACCAGGTAGGGCCACTCATGGCCATCCATTCCGATCCCGTGACCCAGGCGATGGGTGAAGTGCGCGTAGTTGGGGCCGAAGCCGGCGCTGTCGATCACCTGACGCGCGGCCGCGTCCACCGACTGCGCTTCCACGCCGGGCTTGGCCGCTGCCAGCGCCGCAGACTGCGCCCGGTGAACGATATCGAAAACGCGGCGCATTTTGTCGGCGGCTGGGCCGGCGGGTTTGCCCAGAACAAAGGTGCGGCTGATGTCGGACGCATAGCCTTCCACGCTGCAGCCGCCGTCGATCAGCAAAATAGCGCCTTCGCGTACCACTTGTGGCGTGGCGGAGCCGTGCGGCAGCGCCGAATACTCGCCGACCTGCACACTGGCCTCGCCCTTGAAACCGAGGCGGGAATGGGCGGTCGCCACCAGCCCGGCAAAATCGTCCTGTGTCATGCCGGGCTGCAAGGCCTGATAAGCGGCCTTGTACGCCGCCAGGGTGACCTGATTGGCCAGCAGCATGAGCGCCAGCTCGTGCTCGCTCTTGAACATGCGGCAGCCGGCGGTGACCGCAGTGGCGCTGGCGAGCGTCAATTGCGGCGCCGCCTGGGCCACGCCCGCGCTGAAGACGTAGGCAATGCGCTCCTCGATCCCCAGGTTGCCGGCGGCGATGCCGCGCGCGCGCAAGCCCTGGGCGACGCGCTCATAAGGGCTCTCGTCTTCCTGCCAGGTCAGGACGTCAGCGTCGCCAGCGAGCGGGCCTTTGGCGATCTGCTCGCGCGCCCGATCTTCCTCGAACGCAGGACAGACGAAGAATGGTGTGCCTTTCTGCGGCAACACCAGAGCGAACAGGCGCTCGCTGTTCCACCAATCGATGCCGGTGAAATACACGAGTGAGGTACCACCGAAGAGGAAGATGGCGTCGAGCTGGTTCTGCTGCATCAACTGGCGAGCGCGCTCCAGGCGCTGGCGGCGCTCGTCCGCAGTGATGGGCTTGGCTTCGGCGGCGCGCGATTGCAGCGCAGCCAGCGAGGGCGGCAGCTTGCCCTTAATGGGCTCGGTAGTGCGGCGCTGGGCCAGGCCGGGCACCGCAGCGGCACTCAAAATCGCGGCATTGGTCAGGAACTGTCTTCTTGAGGGCATGGAGAGATTAACGTTGTATCACAGCCACGGCGACAAATTCATCCTGGTCGAGTGGCCCGCTAGTGACCGCCCCCACATTCCGCCGTACGAATTAGCTTGCCAAATCACAAAACCGTATTACCATTCCTTCACTGGAATTTGGGGTGCGGTCCGGCTTCCGCTGCGACCGCGACTTTCTTTCACTTCAAACAAACCGCATTTCCTGACGAGGCGATTGCATATGAACCTTCCAACGACTCCCCTTCCTCCCACGCCGTTAACCTTTAGCTTAAGTGTTTGTGCCGCGACCATCGTGGTGGCGGCCTGGCGCCTGGGGCGACGGCGCAGCGCACGTTTTCTGCTTGTGGGCTGTACCGCCCTGGCGATCTTCTTCCTGACAATCCCTTCGGCCGGTGCCGCGGACGTGATGATCATCAACGGCGCTGGCTGTCAGGTGACCGAGGAGGATGCAATCGGCATTTTCCTGCACCAAGATCTTTATCTGCGGGTTGACTACCCCAACACGCATTGGCGCTTCGGCTTGCGCAACATGGGTATGAAGGGCCCCCAGGCGCTGGATATTTCCATCCAGGGGGCGCAGTACACCTCGCCACAATACATCATCAAGCGCGCGGGCATGGCGGAGATGTTCGTTCCCTACGACGATCGCAGCGAGACCTACTACGACATGTCGTTCGGCAATAACCGGATGGACCAGATGGACCCTGCCGATCTGCCGGCGACGAATGCCGCGCTCGTATCCTTTAGAACACTGCAGAGCGGCCACTACGTGCGCGATAGCGTACCCAAAGTCGCGGTCGAATGCCGCGACGAGGGAGTTGGATGGTTGTGCAAAGAGCCTGGCAACCACGTGCGCCGGCGTATCCAGGAGGTTGTGGTGTGGGCGGTTTTCGACGCGTACAACTACGACTACATCATCGAGTACACCTTCCATGAGGACGGTCGCATTACCTTCCGCAGCGGCGCTACCGGCTACAACCTCCCCGGCGCTACCTCCAAGCCCCATGTTCACAACGGATTTTGGCGGGTGAGTACCAAGCTCTTGGGACGCGATGACAATGAAGCGCTGGAGTTCGTTCACGTCGAGGATGCGAGCGGCTATATCGCTACCGACTCCCTCCTGCCGATTCCCAACGAAGAGACCGCAGACTGGAATCCGCTGCAATTCAGCAGTCTCCTCGTCCAGAGTCAGACCCAAACCGACGACTACGGGCATCTGGTGGGCTACCAATTCTACCCTTACAATCGCCAAGGCACGGGCCACTTCCAGGAAACCTTTACCCAGCACGACCAGGACCTCACCAACGATAACGCGGGAGAAGATGGTACTGGCTCCGGCATCAACAATTGGCTCTACAGCTGGTACAACCCCAACAGCTATCTGCTGTCGTATCTGAACGGCCAGTCGCTAGGCGGGACGGGCGACGGTATCGTGCTGTGGTATGTCGGCTCGGCGCACCATGAGCCGACCGATGCCGACAACCAGATGGGCAGCGGTAGCCGAACCGGCATCACCCTGGTCCACTGGAGTGGCTTCGAAATGGTGCCGCACAACTTTTTCGACTACAACCCGCTGGGCGGTCCGTCGCGATGCGGGAGCGGCGAAGATCTTAATGATACGAAGTTCCTGGGTATGCACCAACACTAGTCGGCAATGCGCTTCGGAGCGGGTGCCCAGGTTCGCGTGTGTCGTTTGGACGCCTGGTGCCTGCTGCCGTCCGCCTTTTGGTGGGAGCCCCCTGCTTTAGCAGGGGGAGCTGGACTTCAGAGTCTGCGTGAGAACTATGCCGTCCCTACGGGACTCGGGTCACATATCCCACCTTACCCAGCGCTGAAGCGCTGGGCTAAGATATTCCGTCCCTTCGGGACTCTATTATTGGCCATTCTAGGTTTGCTTTTCCCACCGCATTTTGGAAAAGTGAGTTCTCACGCACACTCTTCAGTCCAGCGGAAAAGCGTTCAATTATAAAACGGGCTTTAGCCCGGGGATTTCTCCATCCCGGCGCTAAAGCGCAGATCGAAGTCGAACTTTTACCGGAGCGCTGAAGCGCTCCTTCCCCCGCATAAATGCGGGGGCTCCCACCGAGAAGTACACGCTCAACCGCATTCCCATTTCTCGCCGGGTGCCTCATTTTTTCGCCCGCCTTTGGCGAAAGGGTGGGAGAAAAAAAGTGGTGAGGTCGTAAACTGCGGCGTTGACGAAATTGGGCGGTGCCCTAGGTTAGCGTCCGTCTTTTGGACGCCAACCTGGGCGGCGGCAATAACAACTGAAGGCGATGCAATGTGGGGATTCGTGAAACCGCCGCAGACCACGCGGCAGGAACACAATCTGCACCCTTGCAGCTGCCCAGTGGTGTGATCCCAGGTCAGCCCAACCGAGGGGCGAACATGGGGCGCGGACTCAAAATCTCTGGTGGGGTACCCGAAGTTTGTGCTTAACATAAGCACCAGACGCGTGTAACGTTTACTTTCTGATAGCTTTCAATTAAGAAAAGGCTGGCGAGTGCCACTCAGCTTCGCTGAACAAATCGCAGCTGCGGATCGCGTTCTCGGAGATGGCGCCCAGATTGCGTTATGCCTGGGCTCGGGGATTTCTAGGCGAAAGGTACCAATGCTCGCGCGGTTGGTTGCTGAGGCATTTAGAAACCTTCCTGTCGGTGTTGAATCGAACAGTGTTTTCGAGGCCCACAGCGGGCGACATGCGTTCGCACTCAAACTCGCAGCCAAACGCATTACCGTTTCCGACCCATGTACCTTGGAGGAGTTTCGGACGCTGCCACTGAATGTAGCTCAAGAGTTATGTTCTGTACTCGTCCCCACCTACGGAGATGTCTTTCGTGACCTCCAGCAGGTTTACGGATCGAAGCAGGCGATGTTGACCGGCATCGATTTTCAGCGCTTCTCGGATGCGGAACCGGATGTGGCGCACATGTTTATTGCGTGCTTGCTGATAGAGGGCCGGATTACGCAAGTGTTAACAACTAATTGGGACCGCCTAATTGAGAAGGCAATCGCGCGGAACACATCCAAGCCATGTAGCGAAACAGCGAAAGTCGTTATTGACGATCCTAGCTGGTTGGATCGGTTTACAGGTCCACCCGTTATCTTTGCAAAAATTCATGGCTGTGCAACTCAGTACCCGACCAATTGCGATGAAATTGTGATCACAACAACAGACCTTCATATTGCGGCCGCACCCGGATGGCGTCATGATGCAGTCCACGATATCCTAAGTAGACGTGTCTTGTTCTGCGGTTATTCCGCATCAGATTACACGTTGATGGTGCCCGCGAAAGTCATAGCAGACCTCCGCAGCCGTGCTGCTCTTCCGAACGCAGAATACTTCGTTGCCCACGATGCAGATCTTCCTGCGGGGGCACGCGAGCTGACCGGCACCTCGGCTGATTATCATCTAAGAATGTATGCGAACGATATGTTCGCATCCCTGTACTTTGCAGCTATGAAGAAGCGGTTCGAAAACGCAATTACTACAGCAGAGCAACAGACCCAGCCCGAAAGGGCTTTTTTCAAGTGGAACGATGCGATATGGCGACAAGCGCTGGACAGAGTTCAAATTCTCGTATCGAACGAATTAGCGGCTTTTCTTGAGGCGACGATTGGCCCATCCGCAAGTCGCTCATATGACGACTCCGTTTCGAATCTACCTATCGATCTCGCACACCTGCGCCAACTGTTCCTCGAAGGACTGGTCCGACAGCGCGGCATTTATGTGCCTTTTCGGTTTGATCCTGTGAAGGACATCGTTCTCCTCATCATCATGGCTGCGGTGATCGACGTCGCTCGTGCTGCTAATCTCACGTTGTCCGTTGAGAGTAGTTTCGCAGGCATTACCATCACTGAGGTTGGCGGGGTCAAACGAAAAATCATGCTCGTTCATGGAACCTATGTGGGATCAGTCGAGCCTATGGTCCACGAATATGTTAGCGATATTGAGAATGTTGATGGTCGATTTCCGACTTTCGAGGTGCTTGTGATTCCTTGCAATCAGTACACTGTCGGAAAATACCCTGCTTCAGCGCCTGCGCCCGTACTTTCAAAGCGTTTACCTGGGACGCATGCGACAAAACGAACGTTTATAAAGCCGGACGGAGTCTTTGGAACTAATGATTTCGCTAACCTTGTTTTACACCTACGTGCGCAACTGGGGGTCTGAGTGCCTGATCTAACGCGTTCAATCCCACAAATCGTGAACTTTTTGAGAAGTCGCTGCGGGCTACATGAAATCAAGGTTGATCCTCGTGTCATGCCTGTCAGCTACGATATCTTACTCGTGGGTTCAGATCCCTTGACGGTGGTTGCAGTTGAACAGAAGCAAAAGGTCGATCATAGATTCCTGCTCGAGACGGTGCGCAAAGCTAAGTCTTTTGTCTGGTCGGCATATACAAATAACAAGCTCGCATTGCTCAACTTAGTCCTTCTGTTACCTGAGCAGCTGACATCAGAGCAACTGAACGACCTCGAGAAAGAGTTGAGTGGAACGGCCCGCATTTTTATCGTGACCGAGGGTATGCCGATTGACGAGGTTGAGGCGCGGCTTTCGTTGTTAGCAACGCCGCGACTGCCTCCAATAGATTCGGCCACAGCAGTTGGGGGTAATATTGCGACGCTCCTAAAGGAAATTGATGCCCAGTTTTATGAAGAGCTTACAAAGCGCTCGGCCTCCGCGGACGAATTGACGAAGAGAATCGCGGAGCGTTTCCACTCGCTGATATCGGAGGTAGACTGTGCGACTGAAAACGCTTAGGGTTGACAACTTCCGCGCCTTCCCGCGAGGGGAGCAAGTTATCGACCTTGACCACGATGTAGTGTTGCTGTACGGGCGCAATGCGTCTGGCAAAACAAGCCTGTTCGATGCTATCGAGATTCTACTTACAGGTACCATACGGCGCCTTGAGTCAATTGATGACCTCGCCGGCATCTTAGTCAATGTTCGGAATTCCGACCAACCAGCTGACCTGACCGATCTTTTGTA
>PLBW01000044.1:7897-40663 GCA_003135475.1 Acidobacteriaceae bacterium | reverse complement strand
GGATTCATTGGCTCCAACTTCGTCCATCACACGCTGGCCACACATCCGGAATGGAAGCTGGTGGTCCTCGACAAGCTGACCTATGCCGGTAACTTGAAGAACCTGGAACCGTTGCTGCGGCAGGGTAGGTGCCAGTTTGTGCAGCTCGACATCTGCGATCGCGAGGTGCTGGATGCGGTTCGGGGATGCGACGCCGTCATCCACTTTGCCGCCGAGAGCCATGTGGACCGCAGCATTGAAGACGCTGCGGCGTTCGTCCGTACCAATGTAGACGGGACACACAACCTCGTCCAGGCCTGCCGGGAAGCGGGCGTGCCGCGCTTCTTGCACGTCAGTACCGACGAAGTGTATGGCAGCCTGGGCGAGGAAGGCGAGTTCACGGAAGAATCTCCGCTGCAGCCGAACAGCCCGTACGCGGCGACCAAGGCGGCTTCCGATCTGCTGGTGCTGGCCTATGTGCGCACCCACAAGTTTGCGGCGGTGGTGACCCGCTGTTCCAACAACTATGGGCCGTACCAGTTTCCCGAGAAATTCATCCCGCTGATGATCGCGCAGGCGATGGCGGGCGAACCGCTGCCGGTGTATGGCAAAGGCAGCAACGTGCGCGACTGGATCCATGTCAGCGATCACTGCACCGCCCTGGACGCGGTGTTGCAGCGTGGGCGCGAAGGCGAGGTTTATAACATCGGAGGAAGATGTGAGAAGCGCAACCTCGAGGTGGCCAAGCTGATTCTCGCCACCCTGGGCCGCTCCGAATCGCTCATTCAGTTCGTCAGCGATCGTAAGGGACACGACCTGCGCTACGCCATCAATTGCGAAAAGCTGGAACGAGAGCTGGGCTGGCGGCCCGAGATTGGTTTCGATCAGGGACTGGCGCGGACCATCGCGTGGTATCGCGAAAATATGCCCTGGCTCGATGACGTGCGCACCGGCCAGTACCGCGACTACTTCCAGAAACATTACGTGCAGCGGGAGAAGACCTTCGCGCCGTAGCTTAAAGTTGTCGCAGAGGCATAGAAGGCGCTTGGTTTCGCGCTACAGCCCAAGCGCTGAGTGTTACCACACGGCGGCCCCTTGGCCGCCGTTGATATTTGCGCGACCGTTCACAGACCTACGGTGCGAGCACGTGGGTGGCTTGGTCGCCAGAAAATGTCATTTGGACCAACACCCGCTGGTTGTTCGCGTTCTCGGTAAAACGCTGCTCGGAGCGCGTCGCTTTCCTAGGGAGCGGCACCAGCGTGCACTTGGCTTTGACTTCAGCGGTTCCGCCTTTCTGCTTGAAGATCATGATGTGAGTCTGGTCTTGCATTTGATGCGTCACATTGTAGTCGCCAGCCGGCAGCAAGCTTCCGGCAACAACGGTCGGCTGCGTAAAGTTAATTGTTTGTTTTGTCGCAATGCCCATGGGATTGTCTTTTGCCGCCATGCTGCCAAGCAGCACTAAGACCAGTCCGATTAGGACGATGAACATTCTTTTCCGGGTGTACATATTCCTCCAATGAAGCCCATAAGTGGTGGGCGGTAAGTAGTCCAACTTCAGTGTAGATAAACCCGCCAAAAAGTGGTGTGTCGCCAATCACAATGCGTTGTGAGTTGCTGGCACGACGGGTGCTCAGAGGAGCTTGCGCAGCTCTCGCCGCAGGATTTTTCCGGAGGCTGTACGGGGCAGGGTTTGCACGAAATAGATTTCGCGCGGCATCTTGTAATGAGTAAGGCGGTCGGCGACGAACTGCTGCAGACGAGACTCGGTCTGCGGGTTGGCTACCTCTTCTTCGCGCAACACCACGAAGGCGCAGGGAATCTCCTCGCCCGCGCTATCTACTCGCGAAACTACGCCGCAGTCGCGCACTCCGGGATGTTCGAGCAGCACGCTTTCCACCTCCGCCGGCGCAATCGAGAAGCCCTTATATTTCATCATTTCCTTGCGCCGATCGACCACGTAGTACTGGCCGCTGTCGTCCACACGAACGATATCGCCAGACCAATACCATCCGTCGCGCAACACCGCGGCGCTGGCGTCTGGAGATTTCCAGTAGCCCAACATGAATTGCGGTCCGCGCATGACCAGCTCGCCGATTTCTCCCGGCGCTACGTCGTTCTCCTTTTCATCCACAATCCGGCATTCGGTTTGTACCACGGGTGCGCCGACGGAATCCGGTTTGTACAGCTCGGGGAGAAGAAATCCCACATGCGTAACTGGCGAGGCTTCCGTCATTCCGTAGCCTTGGCGGATCGGAATGCCAGTGTCCTGAGTAAAACGGCGCGCCAGTTCCGGGGCAAGCGGGGCCGCTCCTGACTTCACCCAGCGTAGGCGATGCTGGCGCGGAAATTTCCCCTGTTCCGCTGCCTGGCAATACGCCAGCAGCGTGGGAGGCACGCAAAGGGTGACGGTCACGCCCTCCTCCACGATGGTTTCCAGCGAACGTTCGCAGTCGAAACGCGGCATCAATACCAGGGTGCAACCCCGCATGAGCGTGAGATTCAAGCCCACAGTCAAACCGTAGATGTGGTAGAGCGGAAGAAAGCACAACAGCACGTCCGGGTCGCTGATGGCGCCAAATTCGCCCGGGGTGAGCGTCTGAAAGACGTTGGCGACCAGGTTGAAATGCGACAGCATGACGCCCTTGGGCAGGCCCGTGGTCCCGCTGGAGAAGGGAAGAGTGGCCAGCGTCTCGCGGGAATCGTGCTCCGGTTTCGGTAGTCGCACGCTGAGGTTTGGCGCGAAGAGAGACTCCCACATCTGGGAGCCGCTTGGCCCCGGATTGCGGATGGTGTAAACGTTCCGCAACGCGGGAAGCCCCGAGAGATCGATTCCGGTAAGCAATGCGCCGTCGCTGATGAGAGCGACCGCGTCCGCTGTCTCCAACTGATAGCGGACTTCGCGGTCGCGGTAGGTCGGGTTCATGGTTGTCGGCACTGCCCCGGCCAAGGTTGCGGCATGATAGGCAACGCCGAACTCCCAGCAATTCGGCAGGTAAATCCCGATCATCTCTCCCGGGCGAACGCCGGCCGCGACCAGGCCGCGAGCGGCGCGTTCCACCAGTTCGCCGTATGCCGCATAGGTGATGCGCCTCGCAGGCGTGCAGGAAGTATCCACTATGGCGGTCTTCGCCGCATGTTGGCGGCAGGAAGCGAGTATGACGTCGTGGACAAACTTGCCCTCGGGATTGTCGTAGAGCCGGGTACGAAGACCTTCCGCGTGCTGTGCCATATTGCGTGCGCAGAAGTCTAACAAATATTCGCCCATACTGGGGCCCGCAACAGGCGGGCGGCGTTTGTTATTCTGTCTGGCGGAGATTAGGCGCGCCAATCGAGGGCCAATGCGGGGACTCAAGGGCAAGCGTGTTGTTATCACCGGGGGCGCCAGCGGCATCGGCGCGGCCACGGCGGCGCGATTCATGGAGGAAGGTTCCGTAGTTGCGGTCCTCGACTGCGATCCTGCCGCGTGCGAAACGGTCCGCGCGCAACAGCCCGGCATTGCGGGAACATTCCTCGCCGATGTTGCCGACTACGGACAAGTACAGCGCGCCTTCGCAGCCATAGCGCGCGATCTGGGCGGGCTGGACGTCGTCATCAACAACGCCGGCATCAGTATTCGTCACAAGTTCCTCGATATCACTCCCGAGGAATGGGGCCGGGTGCTCGCCGTTAACCTGACGGGCGTTTTCTACGTTGCGCAAACCGCCGCCCGCTACATGATGGAGCACGACGGCGGAGTCATCCTGAATACCGCGTCAACCAACGGCATCGTGGGTTATCCCTACTACGCCGATTACAACGCCACCAAGGCCGGCGTGATTGAGCTGACGCGCTCCATGGCGCTGGAGCTGGCGCCCATGGTGCGGGTGAACGCGGTCGCGCCCGGATATGTTCTGACGCCGATGCAACGCGCCGAGTACTCCGATGAAATGCTGGAGGAAGTGAACCGGAAGATCCCACTTCAGCGGCACGCCCAGCCCGAAGAGGTCGCCGCGCTGTTTGCGTTCCTGGCCTCCGCGGACGCCGCTTACCTCAATGGACAGGTCTATGTGATCGACGGCGCCGAGACCGCGGGCGGGCTGGCCAGCCGGTGAGCATGACCAACTTAATCCGCGGCCCGCTTCTGCTCGCCACCAAGAATAAAATGTTCGATCGCGTAGGCAAAACCGTCTTCCCTATTGCTCTTCGTAACGTACGTCGCCTGGGCCTTGACTTCGTCTGTCGCATTACCCATGGCGATGCTTATGCCGCTCTGGCGAAACATCAGCACATCGGTTGGCATATCGCCAATGGTGGCAATCTGCTCCGTGGGGATGTTCAACATCTTCGATAGCTTGAGGATGACCGAGCCTTTGTTAGCGTCGGCATGGGTAACGTCGAGATAGTAGTCGGACGAACAGGTGGCAGAAATTGCGACGCCAAACAAATGATCAAGTTCGAACTGCGCGCGCTTTACCGCATCGTAATCGTCGCTGACGCCGACCAACTTCAAGACGTGGAATTGCGACATGTCGTAGCTGAGCAACGGCGCGGCTTTGCACCGCATCAGCTCTTCCTGGTGCTTTACGTGCGGGCCCGATGGATCGCTGACGTACCAATCCGTCCCGGTATAGACCCATAGGTCGAGCCCGCTTTTGCGGATGTGGTCGGCCACGGTCTGCGCGTCGGTCGAAGTCATCGGCAATTGGTGCAGGATGTTGCAGTCAGGATCAATCAGCAGCGCCCCGTTGAAACACGCAGAGGGCCCGGAGATGTGGAGATCGCGCAGCAAAGGATAAGTGAGACGTGGCGGCCGTGCGCTGGCAATAGTGAACCGAATTTCCGCCCGCTGGAGGCGCTCAACCGCGGCGGGCGCACCAAGGTTGAGGTTCTTTTCTGGATCGAGCAGCGTGCCGTCAACGTCCGACACCACCAATGCCACGCTAGGCCGGGCGTTCGCGCCAGCCATCACTGGTCCTCATCAGAGCCATTCCGGGTCAGCCTGCGCCAGCGATGACGATCGTACTGGATGAGTCCATCGGCAGCCTCCGGACCTTCGCTGCCAGCGGCGTAGTTGGGGAATTGCGGCGGCGGCAGCTCGGCCCAGGCCTCCTCGATCGGCGTAATGATGCGCCACTCCGCTTCCACTTCATCCCGGCGAGTGAACAGCGTCGCATCACCGCGCATGGCGTCGAGCAACAGCGTTTCATAGGCTGTGGGCGTTTCACCGCCGAAAGCATCGCGATACGAAAAGTCCATGTCCACGCGGATGGCGCGCATCTGTGGCCCAGGCTGCTTGGCCCCAAAACTCACCGAGATGCCTTCGTTCGGCTGAATACGCATGGTGATGACATTGTGGTGGACGTCCTTGGGACTTCGAGAGAACAGCGCCTGCGGGGTACGCTTGAAGTGGACCGCAATCTCGGTCAACTGATTAGCCAGCCGCTTGCCGGCGCGCACATAGAATGGAACTCCCGCCCAGCGCCAGTTGTCGATGTGGAACTCGACCGCAACGTAAGTCTCGGTGCGCGAATTTGGATCCACGCCCTTTTCCTGGCGATAGCCGGGCACCGGCTTGCCGTCGATCTGTCCCGGCCCGTACTGCCCGCGAACCGTGTGGCGGGCTACCACGTCCTTCGACATGGGAGGGATGGCGCGCAACACCTCCACCTTGTGCCCACGCACGGCATCGGCGTCGAAGGCGACGGGCGGCTCCATCGCGGTCAACGTCAGCAACTGGAGGAGATGATTGGCCACCATATCGCGCAACGCGCCCGTCTCTTCATAAAACGCGGCGCGATTCTCCACTCCCAAGGTCTCGGCAGCGGTAATCTCGATGTACTCAATGTAATTTCGGTTCCAAACCGGCTCGAACATTGAGTTACCGAAGCGGAACATCATGATGTTCTGCACCGTCTCCTTACCAAGGTAGTGATCGATGCGGTAAACCGATGGCTCATCGAAGACGCGCGAAACAATTTCGTTCAGCTCATGCGCGCCTTGCAGATCGCGTCCGAAGGGCTTTTCCAGAATGATTCGTGTCCAGCCTTGGCTATTGCGCGCCAGCCCTGCGGCGCCGAGACCTTCGACAATCGGAGGCGCCAGCGAGGCTGAAGTCGAGATGTAGAACAGTACGTTCTGGCTTGCGCCGTTCTTCTGCATCTCCTCCAGCTTCGCTTTCAGGTGAGGATAAAACTCTGGCTGGCTGGCGTCGCCGACCAGANNCGGCCGATGCCGAGCACGTCGAAGTTGCGGCTGGTACAACCGACGCAGGCCAGATCGTAGAGCGCAGGGACCAGCTTGCGATGCGTGAGGTCGCCGGTTGCACCGAAGATGACCAGCAGACACGAGTCACCCTGGGGCAGTGAAGCTGGCGCAACTTTGTGTGGCTTCGGTTGGACGAGTGTGCCCATGTCTATTTCGCTCCGCTTGGCTTCGATGCCTTGGGTAGTAGGCTGAGCCAGTCTGTATGGACGAATCCCGCGCTCGGCCGGTCGGCGCGCTGATAGGTGTGCGCCCCGAAGAAATCACGCTGGGCCTGGGTCAGGTTCTGCGGCAACTGCGCGCTGCGATAGCTGTCGAAATACGCAAGCGACGCCGACATCGCTGGGACTGGAATTCCCATCTGCACGGCGGTGGCAATCAGCTTGCGCCACGCTCCCTCGAACCTCTGCAACCAGGACATAAACTCGGCATCGAGCATTAGATTGGGCAGGTCGGGCTGACGTTCGAAAGCGCCCATGATGGTGTCGAGGAAGCGCGCGCGAATGATGCAACCGCCCTTCCAGATGCGCGCCATCTCGCGCAGGTTAATGTCCCACTTCCACTCATTCGACCCGGCGCGGATGAGGCTCATGCCCTGCGCATACGAGCAAATCTTGGATGCATACAGGGCGTCGTGCACGGCTTGAATCAATTCCTTCCGGTCTCCGGAATACGATACCGTCGCGGACGGCTTGATCAGGCGGCCCGCGATGACGCGCTCGTCCTTCATGCCGGAAAGCATGCGCGCGTCAAGCGCGGCGGCGATGGTTGGAATAGGCACCGCCAAGTCAAGGGCGACCTGGGCCGTCCACTTGCCAGTGCCTTTCTGTCCGGCCTTATCGAGAATCATGTGGACCAGCGGGTGGCCGCTCTCCGCATCAATGACACTTAGGATCTGTGAAGTGATCTCAATGAGGTACGACTCCAGCGGACCGCGGTTCCACTCGCCGAAGATGTCCGACAGTTCCTGCGCATCCAAACCGAGCGCCTTGTTGAGGACCTCGTAAGCCTCGGCGATGAGTTGCATGTCGCCGTACTCGATGCCATTGTGGACCATCTTCACGAAGTGCCCGGCGCCATCGGGGCCAACGTAAGCGACGCAGGAGCCGGAGTCGGCTTTGGCGGCAATGGCTTGCAGAATCGGGGCAACGTGATCGTAAGCGGCATGCGGTCCGCCCGGCATCAGGGACGGGCCGTAACGCGCACCTGCCTCGCCGCCGGAAACGCCCATACCGAAGTAGTTGACCAGAGTTTGGCGCGCGCTGGCTTCGCGACGCATGGTGTCTTTGAAGAAGGAGTTGCCGCCGTCCATGACAATGTCACCAGGCGTCAAGTACGGAATGATCTTCTGCAGCGTATGGTCGACCGGGTCCCCAGCCGTGATCATCATCAAGATGCGGCGCGGCCGTTCCAGGGAGTGGCAGAATTCTGGCAGCGACTTGGCTGCGACGAAAAGCCGGTCAGAGTTCTTGCCTACGAAGCGGTCAACCCACTCCGACTCCAGATTCCATACCGCGACGCTGTGATGGTGGTCATCAAGGTTGAGGGCCAGGTTCTCGCCCATGACGCCAAGACCGATGATGCCGAACTGCGCCGTCTTCACGGCTGGACTCGTGGTCGGCATGAGTCGCTCCTTAGTGGCGGACGCCGGCTTCGGCGGCGGCGGTCTGAGACACCGCTTCCGTGATCAGCGCCAGCAAGCGGCGGAGGCCCTTCTCCACGTCGCGTCCCAGGTCAACGCGAATGGCCCGGCGGCCACGGGCCGCCAGTGACTCGAAATCGCCCAGCGCCTGGGCCTGCTTGAGCACGCCGAAGGTGAACTTCTCGCCGGGNNGGAGGAAGCGAGGCCCGTAGCCGTTGGTGGTCGCCACTTTCTTTTCATCACGCACGGCGATGCGGACCTGCTGCAGCAAGCTCTCGTAGTTGTTCAACTCTTCGATGTATTGGGTGACGGCGAAGTAGTCGCCCGGTTTGATCCGCGAGAGATGCGCGGTAACGATCTCCTGCATTGACGAGCCGCGTCGCCGCAGCAGATCGCGAGTGGCTTCGTCACCAAAGATGCGCATCGATTCCTCGGCAATGATCAGCTTCTGCTGGGCCAGCGAACCGTTCTGCACATACTCGCCGAGCAGACGCTTGGTGTTGTCCTTCGATTCCTGCACATTGGGTTGATCGAAGGCATCGATGCCGAGCAGCGCTCCCGTAATCGCGGTGGCAAATTCCCACAGGAAGAATTCCTCGCCCAGGTCGAGAGGATCGTGCAGCGTATGGCGCAACACAGGATGGCCGGCGGCCTCGAGCGCCGCCAGTTTGGCATCAATGTCTCCGGTCTTGGACGACTGCGTGTGAATGAATGCGAACACGCGATCGTCGCCGTAATCGTCAGGCGAACCAAGCGGCTCGCCGGCAACCGGCACGATGCCTTTTCCTTCTTTGCCGGTGCTCTCGGCAATGAGCTGTTCGATCCAGAGGCCCAGCGAGGCGAGAGGCGCAGGCGTGACGAATGTCAGCTTGTTGCGTCCCGCTTTGGCAAGCGAGCCAAGTATCGCGCCCAGCCGAGCGCCCGGATTTTCGTCGACGCCGACCGGTCCTGCGCAGGCATGCTCAGCCTGCAGGGCGCGTTCGAGCAAGCTCTTCACGTCTCCGCCCACTACGGCGAACGGGACCATGCCGAAATAGGACAGCGCCGAGTAGCGCCCGCCAATGTCGGGCATGTTGAGGAAGACGCGGCGGAAGCGATAGTGCGCGGCGTCCTTGGTGAGCTGTGTTCCGGGGTCGGTGACTGCAACGAAGTTCTCACCCGCTGTGTCACCCTTGACCCGCTTCACCCGATCGTGGAAATAGCGCTGAAACATCTGCGGCTCGGTGGTGTCGCCCGACTTCGACGACACAATGAAGAGCGTCTTACCGGCATTGATCTTCTGCTCCAGGTGGCGTATGGCCGTGGGCACGGTGGAGTCCAGGACATAGAGCTGCGGGTAACCGTCTTTCTTGGCAAAAGTGCGGCCAAGCACCTCCGGACACAGACTCGATCCGCCCATGCCCAGCACCACGGCATATTCGAAGTCGGCCTTGCGAATTTCCTCTGCGAACGCGACCAATTCGGCAATATGCGGCTGCATAGTCTCTGCAACCTTGAGCCAGCCAAGCGCGTTGCGGATGATCTTCTCGTGTTCAGGATCGTCCTTCCACACCGTGGGGTCCTTCTTCCACATGCGGGAGACAACCTTCTGCTTGTCGAGGTCCTTGAGGGTGCTTTCGAAATCGGCCTGATACTGGCCGAGCGCTGCGCCGTGACGCGCGATGATGGAGCGCATCACCTCGACACGACGGGCTTCGATCACTTCGAACAGCTCGTCGAACGATTCCGAAAAAGAGGCCACGCCCTCTTCGGTCAGCTTGGTCGTGACCGCCGTCATATCAATGCCGACTGCCTTCAGTTCCTCGAAGACGTGATGGGCCTCGTCGAGCCCGGTCTCCAGCGTTGGCTTTGCGGTGCCGTGATCGCGGAAGGCGTCCAAGGTCGCGGGGGGAACGGTGTTCACCGTGTCGGCGCCGATCAAGGTATCGAGATACATGATGTCGGGGTACGCCGGATTCTTGGTGCTGGTGGACGCCCATAGCGGGCGCTGCACCCTGGCGCCTTTTTCCTTCAGCTTGGCGAAACGGTCGCTGCCGAAGATGCGCTTGAAGGACTCATAGGCCAGCTTCGCGTTAGCGATCGCGGCCTTGCCCATGAGAGCGTTGATGCGCTGCTTCTGCTGATCGTCGGTGGCTTTTTCGGCGAGCTGTCCAAGCTGCTTGTCCACCATGCTGTCAATGCGGCTGACGAAGAAGCTGGCCACCGAGGNNAAGATGAGCGTGATGTTTATGTTCAGGCCGGAGAACAGCAGCTCCTCAACAGCCGGAAGGCCGGCAGGTGTGGCCGGTACTTTGATCATTACGTTCGGCCGATTCAGATGGGCGAACAGCCGCTTGGCTTCTTCAATCGTCGCCTTGGTGTCGTTGGCAAGGAGCGGAGAAACTTCCAGGCTGATGAATCCGTCAGCGCCATTGTTGGCGTCGTAAACACTGCGCAGCACGTCGGCGGCATTGCCAATGTCCTGAAGGACGAGTTCTTCGTAGATATGGGAGACATTACTGCCACCACGCGCCAGTTTCTCCAGTTGCTCGGCATAGTCCTGGCTGCCGCTGATGGCCTTTTGGAAGATGGTAGGGTTCGACGTCACCCCGCGGAGACCATCTTCGTCGATAAGGCGCTTGAGTCCGCCAGTTGTCACAAGAGCCCGGCTCAGCTGATCGAGCCAAATACTTTGACCTAGCTCATGAAGCTGCAGTAAGGGGTTGCTGCTCATTTTAGTCCTCGCAAACTTTGCTCTTCGAGCGCAGTAATTTTCGCCAGGCGCCGGCGGTGACGCTCTTCTCCGCTGAATTTCGCCCCCAGAAACGTGCGTACCAAATCCAAGGCCAGCTCCGGTCCGATGACGCGTGAGCCCAGGCAGAGCACATTCATATTGTCATGTTCGACGCCCTGATGCGCCGAATAACAATCGTGGCAAAGCGCCGCGCGAATGCCGGGAAGCTTGTTGGCTGCCACTGACGCCCCCACTCCGCTACCGCAGATAAGTACCGCGCGCTCCGCCTTGCCTTCGAGTACAGCGCGGCCGACAGCCTCCGCGTAATCGGGATAGTCGTCGGGCTTGCTGGGGTCGTGGGTCCCGCAGTCAACCACCTCATGCCCCAGCCGTTTGAGCTCGGCAATAACGGTCTGGTTGAGGGGAACGCCGGCGTGGTCAGCGCCCACGGCTATCTTCATGCTCATCCTACGCCTGCAAGATTAACCTTTGATTCTTTTCATGACGTCCTGAGCTTTCGCCACCACGTCATCCACCGTGAAGCCGAAGTGCTTCAACAGGTCTTTATAAGGAGCAGATGCGCCAAAGTCGGTCCTGGCGACAACATATCCGTCATTTCCGACGTATTCCTTCCAGCCCAGGTTGGTGCCCGCCTCGACAGCCACCCGAGCTCGCACCTCGGGAGGCAGCACTTGCAGCTTGTACTCGTCGGGCTGCTCTTCGAACAGTCGCCAGCAGGGCATGGAAACCACGCGCGCCTTCACGCCGTTGGCAGTGAGCTTTTCATAAGCGCCCACGCAAAGCTGTACCTCCGAGCCGGTCCCAATCAAGATGATGTCAGGCGTGCCGCCAGAATCCGCCATGATGTACGCGCCCTTGGCAAGGCCGGCCGCCGATGCATACTTGTTGCGGTCGAATGTGGGAACTGCCTGGCGGGTAAGCACCAGCGCCACCGGTCGCGTCTTGAGCGGCATGATGTAGCGCCAGGCTTCGGCGACCTCGTTGGCATCCGCCGGCCGGATCAGCAGCAGCCGCGGAATAGCACGCAACGACATGAGATGTTCGATCGGCTGGTGGGTTGGCCCATCCTCGCCGAGGCAGAAGGAATCGTGCGTATAGAGCCAAATGACCGGCTGGTCCATCATCGCGGCCAGACGAAGTACCGGCCGCATGTAATCGGAAAAGACAAAGAAGGTGGCTCCAAATGGACGCAGCTTTGACAGTGCCATGCCGTTGATGATGGAGCCCATGGCGTGCTCGCGGATACCAAAGTGGAAGTTGCGGCCTGCATAGCTGCCCTTCTCGAAGCTTGTAGTGCCGCTGAGCTTGGTCTTGGTCGAAGGGTCCAGGTCCGCCGCGCCTCCCAGCAGCCACGGCACGTTCTTTGCCACGGCATTCAGCACCTTGCCACCCGACTCTCGTGTGGCCAGGCCTTTGGCGTCGGCAGGGAAAGATGGAATGTCCTTGTCCCAGCCATCGGGCAATTCCTGATTGAGCATCTGCTGGCAGGTCTTCGCGAGATCAGGGAACTCTTTCGCCCACGCGCTGTAGGTATTGTCCCAGTCCTTCTCCCACTGGGCGCCGCGCTCAACGGCGTTGCCCATATAGGTCTTCGCCTCGTCGGGAACCAGGAACTGAGTATCGGGCGGCCAGCCATAAACCATTTTGGTGAGACGGACCTCCTCTGCGCCCAGAGGCTCGCCATGCGCTTCCTTGGTGTCCTGGCGATGAGGTGAGCCATACGCGATGTGGCTGTCAACGATGATCAGCGACGGGCGCTCGGTTTCTTTCAGTGCGGTCTGGATAGCGCGATCCACCTGCGGGAGATCGTTGACGTTGCTCACGTGTTGCACGTTCCAATGCCAGCCGAGGAAGCGCGTGCCTACGTCATCGCTGAAGGCCAGCGACGTATTGCCCTCGATGGTGATGTGGTTGTTGTCGTAAAACCAGATGAGGTTCGAGAGTCCAAGATGGCCGGCGATGGAAGCGGCTTCGTTGCTTACGCCTTCCATCAAATCGCCGTCGCCGCAAAAAGCGTAAACACGGTAGTCGAATAGATCGTGGCCGTCCTTGTTGAACTGCGAAGCCAGCCAGCGCTGGGCAATTGCCATGCCGACGGAATTCCCGACACCCTGGCCTAGCGGGCCTGTCGTGGCTTCCGCTCCCGGAACCACTCCGTACTCAGGGTGTCCCGGGGTCTTGGATCCCCATTGCCGGAACTGCTTGATGTCGTCGAGCGAAAGATCGTAGCCCGTCAGGTACAACATGGAGTAAAGCAGCATGCAGGCGTGCCCATTGGAGAGAATGAAGCGGTCACGGCCCGGCCATTGCGGATTGCGCGGATTGTGACGCAGATAGCGGTTCCACAGCGTGAACGCCAGGGGCGCCAGCGCCATCGGAGTTCCCGGATGTCCGCTGTTGGCCTTCTGTACAGCATCCATGGAGAGCGTACGAATGGTGTTGATGCACAGGCAGTTGAGCTGACGCTGCTCCAGGGTTTCGTTGTCGAACCCGTCTTTGGGGCCGACTGCGATGGTGCCTGCCATCCCCTGCGCGGTCGCCTGCTCTTTTCCTGGTGCGGTGACTTCCACTTGGCTACTCACCCGTTGCCGCCTTTCCCGTATCCATAGCAGTTTGTATTGCCGGTTCAACGTTGACCTGATAATTGGTACCTTGCCACTCGCTCTCCTGCCGCCAGAAAAAAGTGAACTGCAACGGCGCCGTTTGCGAGGGCGCAACCTCGATGTCCGCGTACTCCACTCCCACCGCAGTCGGCGTGGACGCTGTTTCCTTTACCGTCTTCCACTCGTCGTCACTCCAATGCAGCATAAATGGGGAAGAGACCTGCACCCGCAGCAAACCTCCGGCGGGAACTGCCCGGACTTGCCGATTCATCTTCCATACTTCGATTATCCGCCGTGGCTTATCGTTGCGATATCGCTCAGCCACCGGGTCGATCAAATCGAATATCCGATTGTCCACAACCGAGCGCAATAATTTTACATACTCAGAGTGCGCCCACATCAAAGGAATGGCCGATCCAGTCGCGCCCCCGCGGGTCAAGAACTTGTCGGGCATGTCCGGACCGTCCCAAATCTGTTCCGGAATAAGCCCGATGCCGGTGGTGAAATTCTCGATAGCGCGCAAGTAAAGATCAACGTTGCGTCCCGCCGCCAGTTCGTAGGTGGCCCGCTCGCCCGTCAGCAGAGGCCAAGGGCGCCCTACGCCCCAGCCGTTAAACGACTCGCCATCATCGCGCTGCCCGTATCCATCATGGTTGTAGCGCTTCCAGCACGGCCCCTTCGGGGTATCTACCTTCAATACCGCGTCCACGACTTTCAAGGAGTCCTCGATGAGAGGGTCGCCAGCCTTACGGACACCGAAGCGCACCAATTCGAGGAAGCCCGCGTCCACGATTTGATTGGCTGGATACTGGTAGCGATCTCCGGGACGCTGATTGGCCAGCACAAGCTCGCCAGCGTTGGGATCCTCATCGCCGCGATCGCCCTGCGAGCTGTTGGCCGGATTGATGCGAATATAGTGCCGCGTGATGCCGGGCGCCAACGTTCCTTGATTGGTGACGGTCCATTTCTCGATGTGCGACTCAAGGAAGTCGGCATAGGTGCGTACAAATTCAGCGCTGCCCTTGTCGCCATGCGCCTCGATGAACTCTGCCGCGCAGATCAGGGCCGCAATGTTGCTGGCCAGGGTGGACGGAGAATACCCTGCGGCTTCCTCCCAGCGTTCCTGGGGCGTCGCCGGTCCTTCGCAAATAAGATACCCGCAAGCCCGCACCACGGTTACGTAGGGATCGAAGTTGCCGAGTGCGTTGGCTTTCCACAATCGCCACGCCAGCATGATGGGGAGGGAAACTTCGTCGAGCTGCACCCCGATCCAGAAAGGGCGCCCATCAATCCAAAAATTCTGATAGAAGCCGCCATCCTCGCGTTGCGTGATGGCGAGATAAATCAGAGCGCGCAGCGGAGTCGCGGTGTCGCCCACGGCGAGCAATGCGGTCGCGGCGTTCACCAAGTCGCGCGTCCATACCAGGTGATAGCCGCCCAGATCGTCGTCGCCCCGGTCTTCTCCCCAGGGTATGCTCAAGCTGGCGATCATGGCCCCGGGATAGACCTTGTCTTCATGGGCGAGCAGCAGGTTGACGCTGCGGGCGAACAGCTTCGACTCGCGCTGGTCAAGTTTGTCCCGCAAGGCGAGGCGCTTGTTGGTGCGCTGCCACTGATCGACGAAGTTGTTTAGAGCTAGATCGAAGGGGATGCTCAGCGACTGAAACAGGGTGGCGCCGGCATGGTGGCCGGAATGGCCGAAACCGACGCCGAGGGTAAACTCCGTGCCGCGGGAGAGATCGATTTCTGCGGTGAGCGCGATGTTGCCATCCAAGGCGGCGTCGTATTCCCAATTCATTTCGAAGTTGTGGGCCAGGTCGGTCCAGCCATCGTTCACGCCCACGTATCCGCATGACGCTTTGCAGAAATGCGCAGTGGCGGCAATTGCCAGGAAAGCGTCGTCGCGATAGGCCATCAGGAACCTTCGCCCACGCTCTTTCATCACCAGCCCATTGTTGTGATAACCGCCAATCTGCATGTGGGGCGCGCACAGAACGAAGAGCTGCAGCCGTCCTTGCCACTCGGGTGCGACATTGAATTTTGTGTGCACCAGCAAGCAGCTCAGGTGCGGATCGCCGATGATCACCTTCTCGATGGAGTAGCGCCCATCCGGGTCCGTATTGGTGACCTTGAAACCCAGGCCGAACGTGCCGAAGCAGTCCAGGTGAGTTGCCATGTGCCGGCGCTCATCGTGGAAGAAGGTTTCGCCATCGCTAACCAGAAATTGCAGGTCGCGGATTTGCGGCGTGTCAATGGTGGGGTAATAGACTTCGGTGATCACCCCGCTGGCCATGGTGTACCAGACGCGGCTGGAAACGGCGTATGCCGTTCCCACAGCGTCTTTAGCTCCTCGCGTCCAGCGAGGCACAATGCCCGGCCCGCCGGGCGCTGGATTCTTGCCGATCATAGAGTTTAGCATTCTCGGATTGTCAGGCATCGTCCTGAGCTTTACTGTTCCCGCAGTGTATCGCGAGTGGCGACTCTTCGCGTTAGAACCTTCGGATTGTAAATAATTGTAAATATGAAATGAATGGCGCCGCCCGGCGGCCTGGTGGCGGCGTGTACTTGATATCATGGCAAATCAGAAAGGCGCTTCCCAAGTGCCTCGCTGGGGTGGAACCATTAACCGTAGTTCATTTCTTGGCAGAACGTTGTGTCGCGGGACGGGCGCGCTGTTTCTTGCGCATCCAATAATCAAGGTGACCGTGTCATCGGTCGATGTTGGGTTATGACCATTGAAGCCTATAGAACGGCATGGACAACCGCGAAGTTCGCCTGTACGGCGCGAGATCCCGCCATTTTGTCGGAACCATTGAGGGTGTTTACCGGAATGTTTATTGGAACAACCCGTGGGTGCGACCGGCCAGCGCTCCCTGTTTCCCGCACCCGGTACGGCGAATCAAAGCCAGTCTGACAAATGGAGGAGGGCAAACGTGCGCATCGCAATCGGATCCGATCAAGCCGGCCAGACAGCTAAAGAGCAAATCGCGGCAAAGCTAGTCGAAGCGGGACATGAGGTGATGGATGCAACCTCGGCGGTCCAGCCGCACAGCAGTGCCGACTACGCCGAGCAGGTGGCCATGTTGGTGCTGCGCCACAATGCGGAACGCGGCATTATCCTCACCAGTCGAGTGGTGGGAGCTTCCGTGGCCGCGAACCGGGTACCGGGTATTCGGGCCGCCTCCTGCCATGACGCTTATTCGGCGGCCATCGGCGCCAAAGCGGAAGGCATGAACGTGCTGGTGCTGGCTCTGCATTCGCTGGAGCAGGACCGTGCACAGGAGGTGGTGGTTGCCTACCTGGGCGCAACCCTCGCGCCGGTCGAGGTGGTCGGCGGTTTGCCGCCTCGCCGTTTGCAGCGCGTGTTTTCCCACGTGCGCCAGAACATTGCTCTGGAACTGGCGGTGGTGGAGTTGGCGCAGGTAGTAGGTATGAGTCAGTATTACTTCTCCAAGCTGTTCAAGCTGAGCACCGGCACCACCCCGCACCAATACGTTATGCGGCAGAGGGTGGAGCACGCACAGGAAATGTTGCGCGAGGGCCAGACACCGTTGGCCGAGGTCGCCACCCACGTGGGTTTCGAAACCCAGAGCCACTTCACCAGTGTGTTTCGCCGGCTCGCGGGGGTCACCCCCAAGCACTATCGCGAGATCCATCAGGCAGCCGCACCGATGGACACCTTGGCACAGGAGCTGAACCAGACACCACAGCAGAAGTCAGTGCGAGCTGCCTAGCTTTATTCACACGCCACTTTCTTGCCTGTGCCGTCGGCAATCTCTCGTGTCGCCGAGGCGCAGGTCAGCCCACGAAGATCTTGTACAGCATCAGGTAGATCACAACACCGGTTACCGAAACGTACATCCAGATGGCGAAGGTGTATGGCGCGATGGCTTTGTGCCGCGCAAAATTGCCCTTCAGCGCGCGCGCAAGGGTGACGAGGATGAACGGCACAACCACCGCGGCCAGGATGGTGTGCGAGATCAGGATGGTGAAATATAGCGGCCGCGACAGCCCTCGCCCCTGGAAATGGGTGATGCCGGCCCGCAGCACCAGATGGTAGTAAAGGTACGAGATGAGGAACAGCGTGGAGGTGACGAACGCCGCGATCATCATCCGCTTGTGTGCCTGGCGGCGGCCACGCTTGATGAAATAAAGCCCCGAGCCGATCAAAACGGCGCTGCTGCCGTTCAGAACGGCATTCAGAGCCGGATAGAAAGTCAGGCTTACTTGCATCAGGCCGCAGGCTTGGTGGTGCGACGGTTGGCCACCAGAAACGAGAAGGCGAACATGATCAAGGTGAACAGCGCCAGCACTGCAAAGTTGGCGCCGAGTGAAAGGCCGGTCGAAGCCGAACCCGGGAAGAGCAGCGAGCGCAACGCCTCCGTGCCGTAGGTCAACGGGTTGATGCGCATCAGCAGGCGAATCCAGATGGACGCGCCGGAGAGCGGAAACAACGATCCCGACAGCAGCCACAGCGGAATGAGAAACAGGTTGATGACGGCGTGAAACCCGGCGGTTGAATCCATGGGCCACGCGATGATGAAGCCCAGCGCCGTCAGCGAAAATGCCACCAGGAAGATCGCCAGCACTGTTAGTCCGAAACTGGCGAACGTGAAATGCACGCCCAGCGCGGGAGCGAAGACCAGGAAAATGAGTCCTTGCGCGGTCGCCAGAGTTGCGCCGCCGAGCACCTTGCCCAGCACGATGACGGAGCGGCTTACCGGCGCCACCAGGACGGAGAGCAGGAAGCCTTCTTTGCGGTCCTCAATCACCGACATCATGGTGAAGATGGCAGTGAAGAGCACGATCATGATGAGAGCGCCCGGGAAGAAATAGTCGAGATAGTGTTGGCCACCGGCCGCTCCGTTGGAGCGAAACGAGGTGCCGAAGCCGGAGCCAATCACAAGCCAGAAGAGCAGCGGCGAAGCGATGACCCCCACCACACGCGCGCGCTGCCGGTAGAAGCGTACAATTTCGCGCCACCACAGCGAGAACGACGGCAGCAGCAAACCGGCGTTGCTGCTGGAGGTGGTCGCGGGGAGGGCCGGAGTTTGGGTAGTTGCCATGAACAGGTTTCAGGGCCTGCAAAAAGGTCAAACCTGACGTTTAATCGCAATCAGGCGACCTTAGGGAAACCTTATTCTAACAGGAGTATTTTGAAATCTTCTCTATGCTACGATGACTGGCAACTAAGCACATGAGTGCCCCAGTCGCAGTGAACTTGACCACGGCAGATACGTCGGCGACGGGTACTTCTCGGCTCGACCGGCGCTTGTTCCTGATTCTCGCCGCAATTGCCCTCATTTATGCTTTTTTGGCCGGCCTGCGCACGGTTTCAGATTTCGACCTGGGCTGGCAGTTGGCGACGGGACGCTGGGTTGCCCAACATCACAGCGTGCCTTCGACGGATGTTTTCTCCTACACCGCGCAAGGCGAGCCTTGGATTTATCCGGTCGGCTCCGGGTTGGTGCTCTATGCCACCTATCTGCTCGGCGGCTATGCCTTGATCTCATGGCTTGGCGCCCTGGCATGTGTTGCCACAGTCGCGTTGCTATTGCGGCGCGGCTCCGCGGTCAGCGCCGGGATCGCCATCATTGCGGTGCCGCTCATCGCCTGGCGCACCACGCCGCGCGCCGACATGTTTACCGTCGTGCTGTTCGCGGCGTTTCTGTCTCTGCTTTGGGAGAACTATCAAACTGGCCAAGCGCGCCTCTGGTTGTTGCCACTGCTGATGGTGGCGTGGGTCAATCTGCACTTCGGTTTTGCCGCGGGCCTGGCTCTGATACTCGCCTACGTGGGTGTGGAACTATCGGAAACAATTTTGGGGGACGAGCGCCGGCGCGCGGCCCTGCAGCGACTTCGGCGCACATGGGGATGGCTGGCGGCTACGGCACTGGTAACGCTGGCGAATCCTTGGGGCTGGGGAATGTATCGGGCGTTAATGCGGCAACAGCGCGCTGCGGGGCAGCAGCAACTGAATATCGGCGAGTGGAGCAGTGTGCCAGTGACTTGGACCGCCTTCAGCACTGCACTTTCACTGAGGCAGACCCAAGGCGCGATCTATCTTCTGCTGGCCATCGCGGTGGTCGCAGCGGTCCTGGCTTTGCTTAGACGCCAGTTGGGAGCGGCAATCCTGCTGCTCGCTTCAACCTATCCGCCGGTCCATCACGTTCGCATGGGAGCGGTATTTGCGTGCGTGGTGGTGATAGTCGGCGGACCAGTACTTTCTGCTTCAGTTGTCGAACTTGGCTCGAAAATTAGGCAGGCGCCGATGCGTTCCGCCGCTGCATGGGCCGCGGTTTGCTTACTTGCAGCGCTTGCCTTGCTGCGCTCTTTCGACCTGGTCACCAACCGTCACTACGTTCGAGTTGTGGATGAATCGACTTTCGGCGCCGGATTGGGCTGGTGGTTCCCGGAACGCGCGGCAGAGTTCATCGAGCGCGAGAACGTTCCGGGAGAAATCTTCAACACCTACGACGAAGGCAGCTACCTCGCCTGGAAACTCGGCCCGAAGCGCCGCGACTATATCGACGGCCGGGACACACTCTTCGGGATCCCACGGATGCAAAGAGCCGGTCAGTTGCTCCAGCTCTCACCGGATTCCCAGACTTGGCAGCAAGAAGCAGACCGCTACCACATCAACACCATCATTCTTCCGCTCGCGCGCTTTGATGGCGTGCAGTTGCTGCAGCTCAAGGGCTTTTGCGACAGTCGCGGCTGGCGGCCGGTTTACCTGGACGAGGTCTCCGCAGTCTTTGTGCGTCGTACGCCACAGACGGAAACGCTGATTCAGCGCTTCCCCGTGGACTGCGCAACCGCGACCTTGCCGGCCGCTCCACTCGACTATTCTGCCGCCGGGTCGTTCAATCAGTCGGCAAACGCCGCCAGTCTGCTCGCCGCGCTTGGCCGCACTTCCGAGGCGCTCTCGGCAACGGACACTGCACTCCAGGCTTTCCCTGACAGCCCATTCGTGCATTGGCTTCGGGGCAATATTTTCTACGCCATGGGGAGCCGCTCCGAGGCCGAACAGGAGTACCTTGCGACTATCTCGCTGGACCCAAGCGAGGTCGCCTGGACCACGCTGGCCAACTTTTACCAGCGAAAAGGGCGAATCCCCGAGACCATCCATGCCTGGCAACAAGCAAGTAAACTGTCGTCCAGGCCTGACCTGGTGCAGATCAACCTGGCGCGTTTTTACTTGCATATCCAGCAGCCCAAGCTGACCTTGCAGGCACTCGATAAGGCGGTCCGTAGCGCTTCCGCTGACGCCGTTGCGGCCACCGGAGAAGGCTGCTTGCGATTCAACGTGGCGCAAGGCCGCGCGGCCGCTTGGGGAGCGCTTGGCGATCTCAAACAGGCCACTTCCTTCCAGGAAGAGGCGGTGCGGCTTGCGCCCGATGCCGCCGATGCCTGGTCGCATCTGGCGAAACTGTATCAGCGCCAAGGCCAGTTTGAGAACCAGTATCGGGCTGAAGAGCGCGCTGCAAAACTCGCGAAACCCCCCGGTCAATGATGACCTACAAACTACTCTGCCTGCGACGGCTATTTCGCGTCGCCTTTGGCGCTGCCGTCGTTCTCTTCGGTCCAGAAGCGGTGGCCGGTACGGCGGATGAACACATCTTCCAGGCTCGGTTTGTGTACGGATACGCCTTCGATCTCGCCCGGGAATGCCTCGACCACATCGGTAACGAAGCGGTGTCCGGCCTCGATTTCCAGCCGCACCCGATGATCGAGCACCGTGGGATGTAATCCGAAGCGCTGCGCGATGCGTTGCGCCAGCGAATCGGGCTGCTCCGCCTCGAGCAGTATGACGTCGCCGCCGATCTCGCTCTTCAATTCGGCGGGCGTGCCCAACGCGACGACGCTGCCGTTGGCGTAAATCGCCAGCCGATCGCAGCCCTCGGCTTCCTCCATAAGGTGCGTGGTGACCAGCACGGTCACGCGTTCTTCGTCACGCAGAATGTGCAGGTATTGCCACAAATCGCGGCGCGCACCCGGATCGAGTCCGGTGGTGGGCTCGTCCAGCAGCAGCACCGAGGGATGGTGCAGCAGTCCCTTGGCGAGTTCGAGCCGCCGCTGCATGCCTCCGGAAAACTTCTCCGCTTTTTCTTTGGCGCGGTCGGCGAGCCCAACCCGCTCCAGCATTTCGCTAACGCGCTTCTTCAGGGCGGCGCCGCGCAAGCCGTAAACATGGCCGATCAGCATCAGGTTCTCTTGCGCCGACAGCTTGATGTCAATGCTCTTCTCCTGGAAGACCACGCCGATGTTGCGGCGCACCAGAGCGGGCTCGCGCGCCACATCGTGTCCCATGATCAGGGCACGGCCGCCCGAGGGCACCATCAGGGTCGAGAGAATGCGGAAGGTCGTGGTCTTGCCGCTGCCGTTGGGGCCGAGCAGGCCGAAGATCTCGGCGGCACGCACGTCGAAGGAAACGCCGGCCAGCGCAGTTCGATCTCCATACTGGTGGCGGAGCTCCTGAAGCTGGATCACCGCCGCCGCAGTATCGCCAGCGTTGTTCGCGGCCGGATGATCGATGGTTTCAGAAGTCGCCATGTGGGAAGCCAACGACGATTGTATTACGCCGGGAAGGCGAGTTGGGCTGAAGTTCAGCCAGAGCGGAGGAACCTGCGGTTCTTGTCTCATCAGCGCTCTCATCTCGCTTCCTTGCGCTCTTCCTAACTGACTACTGGCTACTGACTACTGTTTTTTTCTCGCACGATGCCGTCGCCGCATCCATCAGCCTCAGGTTGGCCGCTGCGCCGTGCAAAGCCGACAGAATCATCCTCGCCCGCCACTCCTCAATCCGCTGTTGCGAGACGCCGTAGATGAACTGCATGAAAGCGATTTGCACCGCGGCCGCGTCCTCCAGATAGGGAAACTCGAACGCGTAGCAAGGGTCATTCTCTTTACGGCCTGGATTGGCCAGAAAGACGAACAGGTTGTTCTTGGGTACGGTCTTGCGCACCTTCGCGTGGTAATAGCAAAACTTCTGATCGCGTAAGGCGAGCATGCCGCAGCGCGTCCCGCTTGGCCTGATGTGCTCGCAGATTGCCAGCGAGAATTCAGCCTCGTCGCCCAGTGGCAGACTTGGCGTATTCTCTCGACCGTCGGCCGGACTCTCCGGCGTGACATCCTCAATAGCTGTGAGACCCATAAGTACTACCCCCTCCCCCTCCAGTAAAGTATTTAGTATGAGTACTTTGCCTGTAAAGTATTGATTGCATTAGAGTTACTATCATACGTAAGTTGCCTGTTTTGAATACCTTGAGCGGACCCATGTAAAGTATTGACTCCCGGTAACTTGCAGGCAAAGTATTGCGGAATAAGGACTTGTGATCGATTTCCGGTAGTCGGCGCCGACCATCGTCCGGCGAGAACGCGACGACTGGCAACTGGCTACTGACTACTGACAACTGCTTCTCCATAAACACAAATGGGCAGGAGCGCCGGGCGCGGCGGATCCTGCCCTACAAGCAGAGTATGGTTCGGCTCGACAACGCGGTCAAGTTACGAAAGTAGCAATTGGCGGGCCTATTTTGCGCCCCTTCCCATAACGGGAATGGTGGTAACTGGACGCAACCGGCACATTCCCAGCGCCTCGGGCGCGAAAGATGATAGCCCACCGTTTCAACGGTGGGTAGAATGAAAAAGAGAGTTGAGTCCCTCGGGGACGGCACAGGATTCTGTCTTGAAATTTGCCCCGCCCTAGCCAAAACCGGTTAGAGAGTTTATGGGGAAGCGCTAGGATGGGCACCAGGCCTTAACACGCACTATCACTAAACTACGTTAAAAGGGGTAGAGAACCATGACTGAAGAACCTGAGAAAACTGGGCCCGCAAAGACCACAAAGGCAAAGGCCAAAAGAAAGCGCGCGCTATCGTCGGATCCCAATACCGCGAAGAGGAAGCCGTGGACGTTCCCCAAGAACAGCCTCGAAGAATCCATTCGTATTGCGAAGGCTATCGAGGAGAAGAACGCAGGCAATCCCATGCCAGCGAAAGACGTAGCCGTGGCGGTTGGCTATCGCCAGGCTCACGATTGGCGTTTTCTCGATCTTCTTCGGTCTGCAAACCAGTATGGACTAGTCAGTGGGACGGGGCCGACGGCACTCGTTCACCTTACAAAACTTGGACAGGACATTGTTGCCCCTAGCTCACCCGCACAGCGATCGGAAGCATTGCTGGCTGCCTTTCGGAGCGTTAAGGACTTCGAAGCTGTGGAGAAGTTTTACGGCGGAAAACGCATTCCGGAGGACGAATTTTCCCTGAATACGTTAGGTAGAGAGTTCAATATCCCCCGTGATCGGGCGGACTACTTCGCAAAGGTCTTTGTTGATAACCTAGCGTATCTGCGTGCATTCGTCGCCGCTCCGCCTCCCGGAGAAAAGGCTAGTACTGCGGTGGTGGATGCGCCGCCGCCAACGACGCCCCCGGAGAAAATTCCGTCCCCCGTCCTTTCGAAAGAGCCGCGGGTTCGAGAATTCCTCGACACATGTTTTGTCATGATGCCATTTGGACCTTGGTTTGATCGGTATTATTAGGAGATATATGTCCCAGCGGTGAAAGAAGCAGGGTTTGAGCCGATTAGGGCGGATGAACTGTTTACAACCGGCAGTGTCGTCGAACAGATTTGGGAGCAGATCGAAAAGGCAAAGCTCCTGCTGGCTGATCTTTCTGGGAAGAACCCGAATGTATTCTACGAACTCGGACTGGCACACGCCGCAAAGAAGCCTGTTATCTTTGCTGCTTCGCAGGTTGACGATGTCCCGTTCGACCTTCGCCATCTTCGGGTGATTATCTACGACATCCGCGAGCCGAACTGGGCTGTCCGCTTGCATCGGAGCGTGGCGGACTATTTGCGCAATGCGTCGAAGGAGCCCGAAAAGTCTATACCGCATCCCTTTCGAAAGATGGTTGAAGAGTCGGAGGACGTACACATTCGGTCTAGTCGACGTTCCTGACAGTTTTAAGGCTGCGTAAACCGGCATGGGGGAACGTTCCTGGGGAAACAAAATGGCGAATGCACTTCGAGCTTTTTATGCGAGCCCATACGCTCCCGAGTTTCGTTGGGTTCGGGATTCGGTTGCGCAAGCCTGTCGTGAACACGATGTGGAGTTGAGGGCCGTCGATGAAGTTATTCTGCCCGGCCGGGATATCATCCAGGCTATCCACCAAGAAATCGATGAGTGCGATTTCGCGTTCGCAGTCTTAACAGGGAAAAATCCAAACGTTTTTTACGAGTTGGGACGATTACTCCAAGCTTCGAAACCCACAGTCCTCTTGGCCAGCGACGAGGCGTTTCACACCCTTCCCTTCGACGTTCGCACATTTGCAGTCATTAGATATGACAGCCGTCATCGGGACGAGTTGGTTCTCGCCGCCGGAAGCGCGGTCGGCAAAGTCCGTTTGGCCTTGGATCCAAGTACTAGGAAAAAGACTCTGCAGGCAGCGATCCTATCCCGCACCACTAATGTCGTCGTTCAGGTCGACTTTGAGCAGATTCGAAAATACGCAGAATCAATGGTCGGCAAGAGCGGATGTAAAACGGTAGACATTCAGAATAGCGACACAGATTCGTTCAAGGGTTGGAATCAGACTATTGAATGTCCCTGCGGCGACACTGTCGTTGTGATAATCGACCTCAACGGCGAGATCAAGCGAGTAAGGGTCAAATAAGCCGGGTGCCCCATCCTTGTCCGCTGCTTTTGCGGACAGGATGGGAGCGGACGATGAGCCCTGCTGGTAATCACGCCGCGGAATGGTGTCGCCGGCTGAAGCCGGCTCGGGCTCTGTTGTGGCGTTTACCCAGGACTTACGTCCTGGGCTAATGTCGTTCCGCCCTGCCGGGCTGGCCCCTGCGCATAGTTATCAATTCCGCTCTCCCCAAGCTGCAAGGATTACACGTTGACTGGGAGGGAAGTGTCACATAAAGTGTGGCCTTCGAACCACCCCAGCGAGCGCCAAGTCACCCCAGCAGACGCGAAGACAGCATCTGCTGGGGACCCCGATAAAACCGGCGCTCGTTGGGGGCCCCGGTAAGATCATCCGTAGCATCGCGGAGGCAAGCGAGGTCACGCGGCAATGGCGAACCATGAACATCTCAAGATCCTTAAGCAAGGGGTCGAGCAGTGGAATAAGTGGAGGATGGAGAATCGGGGAATAGAACCCGACCTGACCGGGGAGGATATGCGCGGAACGCGCCTACGCGGGGCAGACCTCACGAAGGCAGATCTCAGCCACTCGGATCTGAGTAAGGCGAACCTCAGTAGGGCACATCTAAGCGGGGCACACCTCACCAAGGCGGATCTGTTCCTAGCTGACCTGAGCGAGGCGGAGCTCCGCGAGGCATACCTGAGCGGAGCAGATCTGAGCGAGTCATGTTTGACTAAGGCAGACCTCAGTGGGGCCAACCTCGGCAAGGTTAACCTGAGTGGGGCGAACCTGAGCGGGGCCAATCTTCGCGCGGCGTACTTAGGTCTGGTGGACTTGGCTGGGGCGGACCTCAGCGGAGCCAATTTCAGCGAAGCCAAGCTATTAGGAACAAACTTTGCTGAAGTTGATCTAAGCGATGCCAAGGGGCTTGAGTCCGCTCACCACCTCGCCCCGTCCACCATCGGAATTGACACCATCTACCAATCGCGCGGCAAGATTCCCGAAGCATTCCTGCGTGGCTGCGGTCTTCAAGACTGGGAAATAGAACTCGTCAAACTCTATCAGCCCGATCTGAGCGCGGCCGATCTTTCAACGGTTTTCTACCGCGTTTCCGAACTGCGGTCGGGCACACCCATCCGATATTCCTCCTGCTTCATCAGCTATTCGAGTAAGGACCAGGAGTTCGCGGACCGCCTTTACGCCGACCTGCAAGCCAAAGGCGTGCGCTGCTGGTTTGCGCCCGAGGAAATGAAGGCTGGCCGCAAGCTGCACGAGCAGATCGACGAGGCCATTCGCCTGCATGACAAGCTGCTGCTGATCCTCTCCGAGCACAGCATGAGCAGTAACTGGGTCAAAACCGAAATTGCCAATGCGCGGGAGCGGGAAAAGCGGGAAGGCAAGCAGTTATTGTTTCCCATCACGCTGGTGCCGTTTGAGGCGATCAAGCCATGGAAATTGTTCGATGCCGACAGCGGCATTGACTCGGCCCGCGAGATACGCGAGTACTTCATCCCTGACTTCAGCAACTGGAAGGACCACGATTCGTATCAGACGGCGTTTCAGCGGCTGGTAAAGGACTTGAAGGCAGGGGCTGGGGGATAGTGCCGCCGGCTGAAGCCGGCTCAGGATTCATATGACCAGCCTACCCAGGACTTACGTCCTGGGCTAATTTTGTTGCGCCCTGACGGGCTCACTTCTGCGCCTAGTCAGAAATGGTGCCGCCGGCTGAAGCCGGCTCGGGATTCATATAACCAGCTAACCCAGGACTTACGTCCTGGGCTAATTTTGTTCCGCCCTGACGGGCTCGTTCCTGCCGCGAATCCATAGCTGACGGCGGAACCGCAGATCCCTCCACTCCGCTCCGCTGCGGTCGGGATGACAAGAAACAGTTGTCAGTTGCCCGTAGTCAGTTGTCAGTTGTCAGTAAAGACAACCGCAGATCCTTCGACTCGCTGCGCTCGCTCAGGATGACAAGAAGCAGGCGAGGAGGAAATGATAGAGCGCTGACACCTGATAGCCGACGGCTGATAGCTGACCGCGCTCAACTACGCGCGGTTGAGCATCATCAGCGCGAACAGCAGCGGGAGGTAAATCACCGAAGCTTGCAGTACGTGACGCGCGCGCGGCTTCGAGGCGGGAGCGGCGGGCGTGAGCTTCATCGTCCACATGCGCAGGCTGAACCACAACATGCCGCCGCCCAGCAACAGCGCGCCGGCGAAATATGTCCATCCCGCCATTCCTATCAGGGTGGGCGCGAGCGATACCGGCACCAGCGCGAGCGCGTACATCANNAGCCACGCGATGGAATGAAAATGCGGGAACTGCCAGAAAAACAGGATCGCGAACAGGACGAAGGCTTCCGGGTCGAGGCGTCCGCGAATCGCGGTCCAGCCCAGCACCGGAGGCATGGCTCCGGGAAAGGCGCCGAGAAACGTGCAGATGGGGTGCACGCGCTTCATAGGCGTGTACACCGTGAGATAACTGATCGAGGTGAGCGCCGCCAGCGCGGCCGTGAGCCAGTTGGTGGTCGCCCACAGATAGAGCACGCCACCGATGGTCATGCCGAAGGCGACCACGGACGCGTGCATCAGGCCCATGCTGCCGGTGACCAGCGGACGCCCGGAGGTGCGGCGCATCAGCGCATCGAGGTCGCGCTCGACTACTTCGTTGATGGCTGCGGTGCCTCCGCTGACCAGGCCGATGCCGATCAGCGCGTGCAGCAGCGTCCACGAGAGCAACGACGCGCCGGACTTGGCGGCCGCAAAATATGCGCCAGCCCAGGCGGTCATCACGATGAGCGTGGTGATCCGCGCTTTGATGAGGACGGAATAGTCGCGCGCGAGCGCGGCCAATCCTTCGCGTGGTACAGCCAGCGGTTGGGTGGCGCTGCTCATGCCGGGATGGCCTTTCGTGATGCGGAGTGGACTGCCGCTTCCTCAGCGTGGACGTTGATCATGCGCCGGGCTTGGATGGCAAGCACCACGCAGGTGGCCAATACCAGCGCACCGCCAGCGACGTGCGACACGGTGCTGATCACAATGCCGGTGATCGGTTGGGGTGGATCGATGCGCCATTGCAGCCGGGTAAGGTACCCAGCGAAGCCGAGTCCGAGCTGGACCATCAACAGCGCCAGCAGCAATTGTGCAGGCTTGCGCAAGTGATTAACGTTGCCATAACGCGTCAGCAGGCGAACGATCATCCAGCAGAGCACGGCAGTGACGACGCACGCGCCGACAAGGTGCGGCAGAAGCTTAATGCCGGAATGGCGGAAGGCGGCGCCGAGAATCAATTGCACCCACACGCAAGCCGCCGCCAATGTCGCGAGAGTCGGCGTGCTGGGCGTGCGGTCGCCTTCGGGAATGGGCGGTTCGTCCTGCAGCCAGCTTCGGCTGGTGAACAGGGCCATCGCAATCACGATGCAGAAGATCATCTGCGCGAGCGTGGCATGCGCCGTGGAGACGGCCCAAGGCAGAAGATCGAGCACCGTGATGCCGCCGAGAATNNGCGCTTTTCGACGCGCTGCGTCCAAACCGCCATCACGATGATCGCCAGGCCGGTGAACTCCGCGATCATGCGGTGGGTGTGCTCGTACTGCACTCCGCCGACCATGGGAGGAATTTTGTAGAGCGAACCAAAGGAGGTAGGCCAATCAGGGACGGACAAGCCGGCATCGTGGCTGGTGACAAGGGCACCGGCAACGATCAACAGAAAAGTGGCGCACGCGAGGAATATGGCGAAACGGTGGTGCGCCGGATTGTAAGTAATCAGACCAGATCGCGACGTCAGAACTAGCTCCTGTCAAACGTTGCGTCCACGCAAAGTGACGGATCACTGGTGGAGCGGATGTTCATGTCGAATTCAGTAGGAGATGCGGCTCAAAGCTGCGGCGAACGCCCGATCCTCATGCGGCGCTCGTGCCCACATTGTACCAAACCGGGCGTGGCGGAGCGGGCTGCGATCCACGAAGAGGCAACTGCTGCGCAACGACCCAGACTACGTCTGCACTTCCTGCAACTCCGCTTTGGGCGGCGGAATGGTGTGCAGCGCCTCAATCACGGCGTCGGCGAACTCGCTGGTTCCGGCGGTGCCGCCCACGTCGCGGGTAACATGCTCCCTCTCGGTATAAACCTGCACCAGGGCTGCGTCGATGTGGTTCGCGGTTTGCGTTTCACCGAGGTGACGAAGCATCAGGATGGCCGAGCGCAACACCGCCGTCGGATTGGCCAAGTCCCTGCCGGCAATGTCGGGCGCCGAACCGTGTACTGCTTCGAAGATGGCGCACTGGTGTCCGAAGTTCGCGCCGGGCACCAAGCCCAGTCCGCCGACGAAGGCTGCGCACAGATCGGAGATGATGTCGCCGTAAAGATTTTCCAGCAGCAACATATCGTACTGGTAGGGATTCATGACCAGTTGCATGCAGGTGTTGTCCACGATGTGTTCGCCGTAGGTGATCTCGGGATACTCTTTCGAGATATTGCGCGAACAGCGGATGAACAAGCCGTCCGACAGCTTCATGATATTGGCTTTATGGATGGCGTGGATCTTCTTACGATGCTCGCGCCGCGCGTACTCGAAGGCAAACCGGGCAATGCGCGTGGAAGCCTTCTCGGTGATAATCTTCAGGCTCTCCACCACGCCGGGCACAACTTCATGCTCGATGCCCGAGTACAGTCCCTCGGTATTTTCACGGACCACAATCAGGTCCACGCCAGGATAGCGCGTTGGCACTCCGGGAAGATTGATGATGGGCCGGAAGTTGGCGAACAGCTCAAACTGCCTGCGCAACGCAACATTGATGCTGGAAAAGCCGCCGCCGATGGGCGTCGTCACCGGGCCTTTCAGCCCAACATGGGTGCGCTCGATGGACTCTGTGAGTTCTTTGGGGATGTACTCTTTGTACTTTTCGAAAGCTTCGGCGCCGGCCGCGAAGCTTTCCCACTCGAACTTGACGCCGGTAGCTTCCAAGATCCGGACGGTCGCGTTCACCACCTCGGGCCCGATGCCATCGCGGGGTATTAACGTGACTTTATGGGACATTGCTTGCCATCTGACTGCCGGAATCAGTCCCCGGACTTGGCTTTGGCGGACGTGTTGTCCTTGGTGTCGAGCAGTTCCTTCAACTCAGCCATGAACTCGCGCACGTCTTTGAAGTCGAGATAAACCGAGGCGAAGCGCACATAGGCGACCTTGTCAATGCGCTTCAGGCGGTTCATGATCAGTTCGCCGACCTCGCTGGTCTTGCGCTCGCGATCGGGCGAATCCACCACGAAGCCCTCGGCATCATTGACGATCTGCTCCAATCTGCTCATGGAGACAGGCCGCTTCTCGCAGGCCCGCAGCAGTCCATTCAACACTTTTTGACGCTCGAACTTTTCACGCCGCCCGTCTTTCTTGACCACCATGTAGGGGATCTCGTCGATCCGCTCATAGGTAGTGAAGCGCTTCTCGCACTTCAGGCATTCGCGGCGGCGGCGGATGGATTCGCCTTCCTTGCTTTCGCGCGAATCCACTACCTTGTCGTTTTCAAAGCCGCAGAATGGACACTTCATGGATTAAAAAAGATGCGGGCAGACAGCCTGCACCTCGATTGTAACAGGGGATCTGAGGCTTGCTACGGTGAAGCAGGCGTACCTATAGACGTTTCTTCTTTTGAGTCGAACGCCGAGCGATAGCTTTCGGCTTGTATTGGAGGCCCCAGACGCGCAAAAGCTGCTTACAACCAGAATCAAATCTCGCCCTGAAATCCACTAGCTCAAACGCAGAGAGAGTCCAAGAGAGACGCGAGTACTTACACGACTTATAGAGCAGCGGAATGATTCTTCGGTTGTACCGGTCTTCGTCCAATGCAAACAACAGCTCGCGCTTGACCCACTGAGACCGAACCGCATCAGGCGTCAAGACTACGAGGAACCAATTACATTCCCCCAATGCCCGTCCTATTTCGTCATGCCATTGCTTTGCGCCCTTGATATGCGTCGCGCTGTACCAGTATGAAATCCGATTGCTCTTGAGGATTTTAACAAGTCGCCAGACGAACGCACGATCTTTGCTGGAATGCGAGAGAAAGATTTTTCTCTTTACGGGCTGTCGTTTCAGCATTATGCGAAGCTCACGCGACCTGCTTTAGGGAGTTCGCTATGGCGTCGCTTACCTTGGCTGCGCCGGCGTTCGCATTGAGGATCTTAAAGTTGCTGAGAATCCAGGGTACGGAAGAGGTTTCTTGCACCATGACCGGGAATATTCGTTGGTCATAGCCGAGATCCCCTAACGCATACTGAATCTCGCTACGCACGAACTTGGATCGCATGGACTCAGGCGAGATCAGCACGACCAGTGCTTTGGACTTCTTCAAAGCTTCTCCGATGCTGGACCAGACATTGTCGCCAGGCAGAATCTCTTGCTCGTCACTCCAAACATCGAGACCTCGCCGCGTAAGCTCTTCTGAAAGAGCTTTCGCGAAAGCCTGGTCTGCTTGCGCGTAACTGAGAAACACCCGCACTGACTTGCTCCTCCTAAATTGCATTCTAGCATCGCCATCCAACGCCACAGTTGAGACTTCCAGCGGCATGGCTGCGGAGCTCGTTGCTATGCTTGCCCTGTGCCAGGCGGGCGACGAGATCGTCTTCGTGCTCGGGCACTTCATGGAATGTGAGAAGCGCAGGCAAACGCCCTGCACCTCGATTGTAACAGTGAGAACAGGAACGGCCAGCCTAGGTGATCCAGCCGCCGCCCACAACTACGTCGCCGTCGTAGAACACCACTGCCTGACCGGGCGTGATGGCGCGCTGCGGTTGGTCGAACATCGCCAGCACTTCGTTGTTGCCGATCTTTTCCAGGACGGCATCCGCGGCTTCATGGCGATGACGAATCTTGGCCTGCACGCGCATGGGCGCGCGCAGATCGTCAATCGCGATCCAGTTCACTGCCTTGGCGCGCAATGTCCGCGAGAACAACTCGTCGCCACCGCCCACCACGACCTGGTGCTGGTCTCCGCGAATTTCCAACACATACAGCGGCGAACCCGTGGCCACGCCGAGTCCCTTGCGCTGGCCTACGGTGAAGTTGTGAATGCCGCCGTGGGTCCCGACAACCTCGCCGGTCGTGGTGACCAGCTCGCCAGCGGTGTCGGGAAACTCTTCGCCCTGCTCCGCAAGATAGGCGTCGAGGAACTTCTTATAGTCGCCGCCCGGAATGAAACAAATCTCCTGCGAGTCGGGCTTTTCGAACAGGCGGAGCCCCGCGCGCCTGGCCTCCTCGCGCACCTCGGGCTTGCGCATCTCGCCAAGCGGAAACCGGGTGCGGCTCAACTGCTCCTGCGTCAGCCCGAAGAGGAAATAGGTCTGGTCCTTGGCGCGGTCGGCAGGCCGCTTCAGTACCCAGCGTCCGGTGCGCTCGTCTAACTGGTTGCGCGCGTAATGTCCGGTGGCCAGCAGGTCCGCCCCAATCTGCCGCGCGGTGATCAAGAGCTGATCGAACTTCAGATGGTTATTGCACAGACTGCACGGGATGGGCGTGCGCCCGGAAAGATACTCCGAGACGAAGGGACGCACGACGTCGTCTTCAAAGCGCTTTTCCTGGTTGACGACGTAATACGGGATTCCGAGCGTCTCCGCCACGCGGCGCGCGTCATAGACGTCATCGATGGAGCAGCAGCGCCCCTGCACTGACTCCGGCATGCCCTCGTGGCCGGCCAGGCGGCGCTGGTTCCACAACTGCAGCGTGAGCCCGACGACGTTGTGGCCCTGCTCGCACAACAATGCGGCGACAGCGGAGGAGTCCACTCCTCCGGACATGGCCACGGCGATGGTCTTAGAATTCGGCATTTGGCAGTTGGCAATTAGCAATTAGCAGCCTGCCTATTCGGCAATTAGAACGGGAGCGCTTTGTATCAGGGCACGGCTTCAGAGTGTGCGT
>PLBW01000044.1:0-7875 GCA_003135475.1 Acidobacteriaceae bacterium | reverse complement strand
TTCTCACGCACACTCTTTAGCCCCTGTGCTTTATTCCGAGCGGCCATTTCGCGTCTCATAGACGCCGCTCGAACTCCTCTTACTTTCATGTTCGTACAACAAGAACTTCCGTCTTTCGGGCCCCGACCACGAATCGCATCTTTCACCCTTACACGGTGACCATATGGCTTGCAATCTGGCCAGGAGCAATAGAGGTTACCGCGCTCCCCAGTTCGGCCCTTGAAATCTCCCCGCGGTGAAATAATTCCAACTAAGTAATGCCTGCATCGAGGGCAACGAAGCGAAAGCAGGCCCCTTTTCCGCGCCCGCTTACGAATCTCTTCCAATTTCGACTGCGCTTCACTCAAGCATGTACCCGCTTATAAACCGGCGAGATCTCTCTCAACCGCGCAACTACTTCCGGCACCAGCGACAGCGCGAATTCCACATCGTCTGCGGTGTTCTGCTTGCCCAGGCTGAAGCGGATGCTGGCGCGCGCGCGCTCCGGCGATAGTCCCATCGCCGTCAAAACGTGCGACGGTTCAATTGCGCCTGACGAACATGCGGCCCCGGTCGAAACCGACAGCCCTTTGAGATCGAGCGCGATCACCATGGCCTCGCCTTCGATGCAATCGAAGTAAATGTTGGTCGTGTTAGGCACGCGGGGCACGGCGACACTGTTCACGCCGATCTGCTCAACACTCTCGACGATCCCACGCTCCAGGCGGTCGCGCAGCCCGGCCATGCGCTCGACGCTGCCGTCCGCAAATCCTTCGCGAGCAATCTCCGCCGCTTTGCCCAGCCCGACGATGCCCGCCAGGTTCTCCGTTCCCGCCCGCCGGGAACGCTCGTGGCGCCCCCCATAGATCATCGGTTGCAGCAGGGTTCCCCTGCGCACGAACAACGCCCCTGCTCCTTGCGGGCCGTGCATCTTGTGGCCAGTGATGGTCAGCAGATCGCAGCCAATCTGCTTCACGTCGAGCGGCACCTTGCCGGCAGCCTGCACCGCGTCGGTGTGGAAGTACACATCAGCTTCCTTGGCAATCGTGCCGATCTCGCTCACCGGTTGCAGCACACCGGTTTCATTGTTCGCCAGGATGATACTGATGAGCTTGGTCGCGGGACACAGCGCTCGCCGCACATCATCGGGATCGACCAGCGCCCGCCCATCCACCGGCAAGTAGGTGACGGCGCAACCCATCTCTTCGAGACGCTTGCACGCGTTTAGGACCGCGTGATGCTCAACGCTCGAGGTGATTAGGTGATCGCCGGGCTTCATCAGGCCAAACAGCGCCAGGTTGTCGCCCTCGGTGCCGCCGCTGGTGAAGACGATCTCCGCCGGGCGGCAGTTCAGCAAATCGGCAACCTGCTCGCGCGCGTGCTCCACGGCGGAGCGCGCCTGCTGTCCCTGCTGATGAATGGACGACGCGTTGCCGAACTTCTCGAAGAAGTAGGGACGCATGGCCTCAAACACTTCGGGAAGAAGCGGAGTGGTGGCGTTGTTGTCGAGGTAGACCCGATGCATTTCTGGCTCTATTCTAACGGTTTAGTTAGATTCGGGGCGGGCAAGCGGGGATTCGGGCAAGAGGTTAACGCCCCTCAGTTTCCACGTCCGGCCCGACGGAGCTTGCCATGAAAATTGCGTTCTTCCAATCGGCGTCTGACTTTCGAGAATGGTTGGCATCGAACCACGGCAAGGTCCGGGAGCTTTGGGTCGGGTTTTATAAGAAAAAGTCGGGCAAAATCGGCATCAGCTATCTGGAAGCCTTGGATGAAGCACTCTGTTTCGGCTGGATCGACGGAATAAAAAAAGCCGTGGATGATGTCAGCTACACCAATCGTTTCACCCCGCGAAAGCCAAAGAGCTTTTGGAGCGCGGTAAACATCAAGCGCGTTGGCGAACTGAAGCGGGCCGGACGCATGATGCCCCCGGGCCTCAAGGCATTCGCAGGACGCGACGAGCAGAAGGCAATGCAGTATTCGTATGAGAGAAGCACCTGCGAGCTGAAGGGCGGTTACGAGAAACAGTTTCGAGGGAACGCGAAGGCGTGGGAGTTCTTCCAAGCCCAACCTCCCGGTTATCGACGAACGGCGAACTGGTGGGTGATTAGCGCTAAGAGGGAAGAAACGCGAGGCAAACGGCTCGCTAAATTGATTGAAACCTCAGAGCATGGGTGCAGGCTGGACATGCTGGCGCCCCAAAGCAAGGAAAAGTCCGGCGCGAAGTAGGTCCCGCAAGCGGGACTCGTTGGTTTGGCCCCGATCTTCAAACTGAATACTGGCAACCGGCGACTGGCTACTGCCCCTACCGCTTCTCCATCGGCACGTACTTGCTCGGATAGAGCGGTCCCTGATACTCGGCGCGAGGGCGAATCAAGCGATTGTCATTGAGTTGCTCGATTACGTGCGCCGTCCAGCCGGAGACGCGCGACACGGCAAACACCGGAGTGAACAAATCAATGTCGATCCCGAGCGTGTGGTAGGTGGAAGCGGAGTAAAAATCGACGTTCGCGTTGAGCTTGCGATCGGCGACGACGAACTGCTCGATTTTGCGCGAGATTTCGAACCACTTGGTATCGCCGCTGGACTGTCCGAGATCGCGCGACATCGTCCGCAGATGCGTGGCCCGCGGATCTTCCGTGTGATACACGCGATGCCCGAATCCGGGGACCTTCTTCTTCTGCGCCAGCATCCCTTTTACGTAATCGACCGGATCGGCGCCAGATGCGTCCACGGCTTCCAAGATGCGGAAGACGGCCTCGTTGGCGCCGCCGTGCAGCGGCCCCTTAAGCGCTCCGATAGCCGCAGTAACGGCTGAGTGCATGTCGCTCAAAGTCGCGGCCACCACGCGCGCTGCGAAGGTCGAGGCGTTCAGCTCATGGTCGGCGTGCAGGATAAGCGCGATGTCGAAGGCGCGCTCTGCCATCGCACTCGGGATTTCGCCGTTCAGCATGTAGAGAAAATTGCCCGCATGGGACAGCGAGCGGTCGGGCTCGATCAGCGGCTTGCCTTTGCGGATGCGATCGTAGGCAGCAACCACGTACGCGAGTTGAGCCGTCAATCGAATCGCCTTGCGCACGTTGGCTTCGTGATCGTTCACCTTCTCTTCGGGATCGTAATACGACAGGGCCGAAACGGTGGTGCGCAGAACGTCCATGGGCAGCGCATGTTTGGGAGCCTGCTGCAGCAGGCTGATGATGGAGGCATCCAGTTTGCGCTCGCGTGCCAGGCCCAGCTTCAACTCCTGCAATTCGGCGCGATTTGGCAGATGTCCAAACCAGAGCAGATAGCAGACTTCTTCGAAGTTCGACTGATCGGCCAGTTCGTGGATGTCGATGCCGCGATAAGCCAGGACGCCTTGATCTCCATCGATGAAGCAAATGCTGGAATTGGCAGCGGTAATGCCTTCCAGACCCTTGCCGCCGTGCGCCGTCGTGGACATGAATACCTCTTGCGGTTCACTGCACCGCCCTGAAAAACACAAAGGTGGATGGCGCGGTTGACCGGGCGAAAAGCCGCGCTGAAGTGCTTATCTTTTATACTCCGGCGCTTCCGGAATCGTCCATCATCGGCAAAGCAAGCAAGACATCAATCAGTGAGTCTGGACTGCTGCTTCGCAGGCTGCCGTGCGCGGTGTTGTTGTCACACCTCAGAGTGATAGCAGTGGGCTGGATCGAAGCCTGGCCCACTGCCGGTTTGTTTCCCGCTTCCTCGCGAGTTATAGTTAAGAGTTTGCTTGTCCCATCCGGAGTTCCCTGTACCGGACAATAACTCATTCACGCGGGTCTCGCGTTCGGAGTCATCATGATTAAACGTTTCGTTCTATTGCTCTGCGTCCTTACGCTCGGCCTGGGCAGCTTCGCCTTTGCCGACGAAGGCATGTGGATGTTTAACGCTTTCCCCAAGGACAAAGTCCAGGCCAAATACGGCTTTGCCCCCGACCAGGCCTGGCTTGACCACGTGCGGCTTTCCTCCGCTCGCGCTCCCAACGGCTCATCCTCTTTTGTATCTCCCGACGGACTGATCTTTACCAATCATCACATCGCACAGGAGTGCATCCACGATCTTTCCACCAACGGCAAGGACTACATGAAGAATGGGTTCTACGCGCCGACCAGGGCGGAAGAGCCGAAATGTCCCGGCGTGGAATTTATCGTGTTGGAAAACATTCAGGACGTTACTACCCAGGTGAATGCCGCGGTCAAGCCCGGTATGTCAACCGCCGATGCCGGCAAGGCGCAGCGCGAAGAAATGTCGTCGCTGGAAAAGGAGTGCTCCACCGGCGACGTGCGGTGCGATGTGGTCACCTTGTATTCAGGCGCGATGTACAACCTCTATAAATACAAGAAGTACGATGACATTCGCCTGGTCTTTGCGCCGGAGTTCGAGATCGCATTTTTCGGCGGCGATCCCGACAACTTCGAATATCCCCGCTACGATCTCGATATTTCGTTCTTCCGTGCCTATGAAAACGGAAAGCCAGCCAAGATCCACGATTACCTGAAGTGGTCGCCGGTGGGCGTAAAGGAAGGTGACCTGGTTTTTGTTTCCGGCCATCCTGGCCGGACTGGCCGTTTGCTTACCGTGGACCAGCTCGGCTTCCTGCGCGATTACCAATATCCCCTGCAGCTCAACTCGTACACGCGTCGCATCGCCATGCTGCAAATGTTCAGTGCAGTGTCGGAAGAGAATGCCCGCGAGGCCGAAAGCGACTTTTTCGGATTGCAGAACGCCTTTAAGGCCGTCACTGGTTATGAGGGCGGATTGCGCGATAAAGATCTGATGGGCAAGAAGGCGGCCGGTGAGAAGGCGCTGCGCGACTTTGTCAATTCCGATCCCAAGCTCAAGGCCGAATTCGGCGACCCTTGGGCTGAAATTGCCAAGGCTGTCAATGTTCAGAAGCAGATTTACAAGCCCTTGGGCTATCTGGATAACCTGGGTGGTTTCCGCGGCGACCTTGCACGCTATGCCCGCGACATCGTTCGGGCGGCCGAGCAAAAGCAGAAGCCAAGCAACCAGCGGATCCGCGGTTTCCAGGACTCGGCTTTACCCACGCTGGAGCAGCGACTGTTCTCCACCGCCCCCACGTACAAATCGCTGGAGCGGGCTTTGCTGGCCGAGAGCCTGGCCGAAATGCAGGACGTTCTTGGCGCAGACAATGCAGACGTGAAGAAAGCCTTGGCTGGTAAGACTCCGGACGAGCGCGCCAAGGAGCTGATTGACGGAACCAAGCTCGGCGACGTGGCCGTGCGCAAGCAACTTTACGAAGGCGGCGAAGCTGCGGTGGGAGCCAGCAACGATCCCTTGATCGTCCTGATGCGCCAAATCGAGCCGGACGCTGTCGCCATCCACCAGCGCGATGAAGATGAAGTGCAATCGGTCCTGCGCCGTGATGGCGGGTACATCGGCAAGGCCGTGTTCGCCAAGGAAGGATTCAAGGTGCCTCCGGACGCGACCTTCACGCTGCGTCTCAGCTACGGCCCCGTGGAAGGCTACAAGCTGAACGGCAAGACCGTGCCGTGGTTTACGACCATGGGCGGAGCTTACAAACATGCCGTTGAGCATGGCAGCAAGACGCCCTACCAGCTTCCCGAGAGCTGGCTGAAGGCCAAGCCGTCGATTGACCTCAACACACCGTTCAACACGGTTTCCACGCCCGATATCATCGGCGGTAACTCCGGCAGTCCGGTAATCAATAAGAACGCCGAAGTGGTGGGGATCATCTTCGATGGCAACATCGAATCGCTGCCGTGGGACTTCGAGTACAGCGACCAAGTGGCGCGCTCGGTGGAAGTGGATTCGCGGGCAATCCTCGAGTCGCTCCGTAGGATCTACCACGCCGACGCTTTAGCCAACGAGATTACCGGCGCCGAAGGTGCACCCATGAAGCCAAATCCCCAGAACAAGATGCGCAAGCCAGTCAACAAGCAGCAATAACCTGGCGCATAAGGAGCAGGAAGGGCGCGGCCACGGTCGCGCCCCCGCGCGAATCCGGCGAGAAATTCCGGTTAGAGCTTGCGTATTGGGCCGGGATAACGGGCTACGACCAGATCGAGGGTTAGCAGCGTGATTCCCTCAACGGTCGCCTGCGCCACCAGTAAACGATCGAACGGGTCCTTGTGAATCGCTGGTAGGTCCTCCACGGCGACCACGTGGTCGCTCATAATGGGCAATTCGCTATAACCGTTGTCCAATAACCCGCGGCGCAGAAGTCGTGCATCGACTTGAAAATCCTTTCGGCCCAATCCCCGCTTGATGGCAATCTCCCACAAGCTGGCGACGCTGAAAAGCGGCTCATTGTCCGCATCATTGATCAATCGGCGCGCGCTTGCCGAGAGCCGTGCAGGCTCGCCGGCCGCCCAGAGCAGAACATGGGTATCCAACAGCAGCTTCATGCGCCACCAGTGAATAGCCGCTCGATCTCGCGCCGGTTCATCCGGTCGAAGTCCTTCGGGACGGTAATCTGTCCCGTCATAAACCCGAGTCGGCACACTTGACGGCCTGTAGGGGCGCTCAACGCCGTAACTTTGACGATAGGCTTACCCGCCTTGGCGATAATGAAGGGTTCGCCTCTGCTCGCCGCATCGACGAGTTTTGAAAGCTGAGTTTTGGCTTCGTGAATGTTGACCTGCTTCATAGCTGTTGAACCAGACTAAGTTAGTCTAGTCCATCTGCGCACCAGCCGCAACCCGTGCGGCCAAGTCGCGCCTTTCCTGCTGGCACCATTTCTATTGCGTGTCCAACTTCCAATCCTGCGATCCCGATCCTAAGCACGTCAGCACATCCTTCGTGGAGCGTCAGAACCTAACGATGCGCATGTCGATGCGGCGCTTCACTCGGCTGACGAACGGATTTAGCAAGAAGCAGGAGAACCACGGGCATATGGTCGCGCGGTACTTCCTGCATTACAACTTCTGCCGAGTTCACAGCACACTGCGGGTCACGCCAGCTGTGCACGCCGGACTCACTGATCACATCTGGAGTGTTGAGGAACTGTGTTCGCTATTTACCAGAGCCGGAATCTGCTTCCAGGCGGATTGACAAAGAGCTTATCCTTAAGGCACTTGGATAAAACCCGCAAGATTGTGGTTGGTGTTATTGTGGCCACCATTGTGGCCGCCATTCTCGCTGTTGGTGGCGTAGCTGCCTATGCGCGTTGGGGTTCTTTCGTTCTAGGAGGCAAGGAGGCCTTCCGCCTTAATGTATTGGAGATGCATGACGCTACAGGCACCGTTGTCAGAGTATCTGGTCTCTGTGGCCCCGCACTGGTGGTAAAGAAGATAACAACGAAAAGAGATAACACGTCGATAGTAGTTCTCGTTCACGTGATGCTTGCGCGGCCAGGAGCGACCGGAGAGTTTGAATATGATGTGGCTGTTCCAGACTCAGTGAATGAAATTCGATTTGGGAGGAACGAAGCACTGATCTGGACAAGACGCTAAGCTGTGGAAATCAAACTGCACCGACTTCCAATCCTGCGACCATGCCTTCTCGGGAACATCCAATGTGTTAGCCTTCTACGTGGGTAGAGTGTGCTGGATGGGCCTGTCCAGGCTCGTCGGGGCAAAGTCCAAGCAGGTCCCTTTCAAGGAACACAGCGTTGATCAACAAGCTTATCGCCAAGGTTTTCGGCACCAGCAACGAACGGGAAATCAAGCGGATTATGCCGCTGGCGGAGCGCATCAACGCGCTTGAGCCAGAGACGAAGCAGCTCAGCGACGAGCAGCTCCGGGCCAAGACAGACGAATTCCGGCAGCGTATCCGCGAGCGTGTGGATGCAGTCGAGGACCCCGACGAGAAGGACCGTGAGCTGAAACAGGCGCTGGACGAGGTCCTTCCTGAGGCGTTTGCGGTGGCACGCGAGGCGGGTTGGCGGGTGCTGAAGATGCGCCACTT
>PLBW01000233.1 GCA_003135475.1 Acidobacteriaceae bacterium | reverse complement strand
CGCGGCTCGCGCACCATCTGCAGGCAGAGCGCGTCCACGTACATGTGCTGCGTTTGGATATCGGAATATTCTTTGGCCACTTCCTTGAAGACGCGCTGCCACAGGCCGCCGGCGTAGGTCATCACGTTAGATTTGTCGGACATCATTACTTTCTTGCGGCCGTTGGCGCGCGCGTATTCGAAGGCGAAACGAATGATGCGCTCCACACCTTTGCGCGTGTTGATGTCCTCTTGCGTGGCCACTTCATCCGGTGTGCCAACCTTGAAGCTGCCGCCCATGTCCATGTAAACGCCTTCGGTATTCTCGCGGACCACCGTGAAGTTGATGTCGTCAGGCGAGGCGTTTTTCAGTGGACACAACGAGGCGTCGAGCAGGCGCACCGGACGCACATTGGCGTAAAGGTCCATCTTGAAACGCATGCCCAGCAGAATTTCTTTGGCGTGGACATTGCTGGGCACGCGCGGATCGCCCAGCGCGCCGACCAAGATTGCGTCGAAATCGCGCGCCAGCATCGGAAAGCCGTCTGGTGGGACCGTGGTGCCGTCGGCCAGGTAGCGGTCGGCGCTCCAGTCAAAGCTGGTGAACTCGACGGCCGCTCCGCTGGCGCGCACTACTTCGAGAGCGTTGGGAATAACTTCTTTGCCGATGCCGTCTCCGGGAACCACTGCGATGCGTTTGGTCATGGTCAGTGAAAAACGATAACAGAAATACCGTCAGGAGAGCTGCTTCGATTTTTCCCAGGCGACCACAGCCACTGGCTGCGCATCGGATGGTTAGAGATGAGGCTCGTGCTAAAATGCAACTGTTATCCAGGGAAAATGAGAACATGGCAACCGCTCCTGCCCGCAAGAAATTGCCGGAAACGAACTACGCATCGCGTACTAACGCCGAAGAAATAGCTGACTTGGTTGTGGGCGCAGTCGAAAAGAGGTTATCTGCCCTTCCGAAGCAACGTAGAATGAAGCAGCGGGAGCGCCTCATCTCCTCCTTGAAGGTGGATAAAGCAAAGCGATAACAGCTTTGTACTCAGCGCTGTCCCCGCCGTATCCCCTAGCCTGCATTATTCATGAACTTAAAGATGTCATCCTGAGCGGAGCGCCCGCAGAGACTTTCCGACCCGCTGCTTTTGCGGGTCGGGCGGGCGCGCAGTCGAAGGATCTGCGGTTGTTTCCGACAGCGTAGCGATACCAGCGAACCGCAGATCCCTCGACTCGGGATGACAATATTATCTTTTGTCCCTCGTGAATAAGGCACGCCAAAGCGAAGGGATAGCCTCGCACGCTGCGGCGCTTCCCTTTCACCTTCGTTATAATCAAAGATTCGGTATGAGCGTTACGACGTTTCAAGAGAAGCTCGCGGCCAGCGGCGCCCGTCTCGGCATGTACCGCGGCGCGGAAACCCCGGCAGATTTTGGCGATTCCGCAACTGAATTTCGCGCGCTCCTCGAGGGCTGCGCCCTTCTCGACATGAGCTGGCAGGCCAAGCTGGTGCTGGCGGGAGAGGACCGAGTGCGCTGGCTGAATGGCATGGTCACCAACAATGTCCGCGACCTCGGGCCGGGGCACGGGGTGTACAGCTTCGTCCTAAGCGCGCAGGGGCGCATTCAGGGAGACTTGGTTGCCTACAACCGCGGCGACTACCTGCTGATCACCACCGACCGCGAGCAAGCGCCGGCGATAGCTGAGATCTTCGATCGTTACATCATCATGGACGATGTCGAGGTTGCCGACATCAGCGACAAGCTTGCCGCGATTGGCGTAGCCGGCCCAATATCAAAGTCGCGCGAGATTTTGGCGGCGGCTGGTCTGGACGTCTCGCAACTCGAACCCGGGCAGGTGATCGACGCGGTGTGGCGCAATGTCGGGATTTCCATCGCGCGTAGCGCGCAGCCGCAGATGGATGGATTTGAGATCTGGTTTGCCTCCGAGAACGTGGATGCAATCTGGGACGCCCTGGTCGCGGCCGGCGTCACGCCCGTGGGCAGCGATGCCCTCGAACTCTATCGCATCGTCAGAGGAATACCGCGCTTCGGAATTGATCTTCGGGAACGCGATTTGCCGCAGGAGACCGGACAGGAACACGCGCTGAATTTCGCCAAGGGCTGCTACATCGGGCAAGAGATCGTGGAGCGAATTCGCTCGCGCGGCAACGTGCATCGCATGTTCACCGGCTTCGAAGTGCAGGGACATCCGGCTGCCGAGCCGCCGGCTTCGGGAACCAAAGTCCGTGCCAACGACAAGGATGTGGGAGAGATAACCAGCGCGGCGCGGATTCCATTTCCGAGTGGCGAGCGCACGCTGGCGCTCGGCTATGCGCGGCGCGAAGCCGCACCTCCCGGCGCTACGGTGCAGGTCGGCGAGCAGAGCGCCGCCGTCCAGACCCTTCCATTCAGCGAGTAAATGACCTATGGCCGAAAAAGAGAAGAAACCTGAATTCGTAGTAACCGATCGCCGCTTATTCAGCACCGATGGCGAGCTGCGCCAGGACGTGGTGGACGACGAAGAGCGCCGCGCCGAACGGGAACGCGAGAAGAGCGAAGCGCAGCGAGTGGTCAACGAGGAGCGCGCCGCACAACAACAACCTGCGCCAGAAAGCGCGGTGCCAACCTCGTCTATCGTGACCGATGAGGCTGCTCCGGAAGGACCGAGCGCGCAGGAGCAACACGACTCGGCCGCGGCCTACCGCGAATCGACACGCGAGATCGACGAAAGCATCGAGAAGGAGATGCGTAAGCAGGGACAGCCACATCGCGCGCAAGACTTCGAGATTACCTTCGAGAAGTTTGTCGCCTCGCTTTACATGAGTTCGCTTGTGCAGCTTGGTCTGGCGGCTCCGCAAGGCGCGAAGCCGCAGGTTGACTTGTTGGGCGCCCGGCAAACCATCGACACGCTGGCCATCCTGCAAGGCAAGACCAAGGGCAACTTGACGCCGGCCGAGCAGAATATGCTGCAGAACTGCCTCTACGAATTGCGCATGGCCTACCTTGAGGTTACCAACCTGCTCGCCCATCCGCCGCAGGGTGGACCGGCCGGTGGCGGCAAGCCCTGATGAAAGCCGTGCTCACGGTTTTGGGCAGCGGAACCTCGATGGGTGTGCCCACCATCGGCTGCGACTGCCGGGTGTGCACGTCCGCCGATCCGCATGACCGGCGCACCCGCCCCTCGGTCATGGTGCAGTGGGACGGTCACACCGTTCTCATCGACACCACGCCCGACTTCCGCGAGCAGGCCCTCCGTGAAGGCATTCGTAAAATTGACGCCGTGCTTTACACCCACGGCCACGCCGATCACATTCTTGGACTCGACGACGTGAGGCCGCTCAGCTTCCCTCGCGTGACCGGCGGCGGCAAAATTCCCCTTTATGCCAGCGAGGCCACGGCGCAGACCCTGCGTAGCGTTTTCCGCTACATCTTCGAGGCGGATTACAAGTACGGCAGCCTGGCGCAAGTAGAGTTGCGCGCGGTCAATGGGCCGGTGGACCTCTTCGGAGCAATCTTCACGCCACTGGAGGTGCTCCACGGAGACGCTCCGATCGAAGCCTATCGCTTCGGCTCGGCCGCGTATCTCACGGACTTCAGCAGCATCCCGGAGCAGTCGCTGGAACAGTTGCAAGGGCTTGAAATTTTATTTCTCGACGCCCTGCGGCACCATCCTCATCCCACGCACTCGACGGTGGAGAATTCTCTGAAGCTGGTGGAACGGCTGCAGCCGAAGCGGGCGTACTTCACGCACATCTCGCACGACCTGCCGCATGAAGAGACCAATGCGGCGCTGCCCCATAATGTGCGCCTGGCGCACGACGGCCTGAAACTCGAGTTCGACCTGTAGGACACCAGTTCCCCATGCAAGTATTCCGCAGCCTCGAAGAAGTGCCGTCCGATCTTGGTCCCACGGTGGTTAGCGTGGGGAACTTTGACGGCGTTCACCGCGCTCATCAGGAGGTGGTGCGGCTTATGGCGGACCGCGCCCACTCGCTGGATGGCAAAGCGGTGGTGGTGACCTTCGAGCCCCACCCGTACCGCATTCTGCGTCCCGATGTCGCGCCCAGGCTGCTGACCCCTTTGCCTATCAAGCTGCGACTGCTGCAACAGACCCGCGTGGATGCCGTGCTGGTGTTGCCTTTCACCCGCGACCTCTCGCTGATGCCGGCGCACGACTTCGCCAAGAGCGTGCTGGTGGAAACGCTCCATGCGCGCGAGGTACACGAGGGTTACAACTTCCACTTCGGCCACAGAGCGCAAGGCAACGTGAACACGCTGACCGATCTTGGCAGAGAGTTTGGTTTCGCGGCCGCCATCTATCCCGAGCAGGTATTGCGGGGTCATCACGTCTCCAGCACCGAGATTCGTAAACTGATCGCCGAAGGAAAAATGGCGAAGGCGCGCGCTCTGCTTGGCCGCCCCTTCAGCATCTTCTCGAATCCAGGACGCGGGCGCGGCTATGGGCACAAATACACGGTGCCGACGGTGAACCTGGCGCGCTACGACGAATTGGTTCCCGCCATCGGGGTTTACATCACGTGGCTGCGTGTCGGCAGCGAATGTTTCGAGGCGGTGACGAACGTGGGGAACCGGCCAACCTTCGGGGCGGACTCTTTCGCCATCGAGAGCCACCTGCTGAATTTCCATCCCATCGAGTTGCTGCCGGAGACGGAGTTGGAACTGATTTTCCTGCAGCGGCTGCGGTCGGAGATCAAGTTTCCGTCGGTGGAAGCGCTGCGCGAGCAGATCGCCAGGGACGTGCATAAGGCGCGGCGCTATTTTCGGCTGCTGAAGACGATCGCTCCGTAAATTGACTTTACTGCTGCCTGGTTTCCTGGCCTTCGCCATGGGTGGTTTGCGTGATTGAACCGAAACCTGATAGCTTTTGCCATTACTCTTAAAACACAATGAACAAAGCCATTCGTCTTGCCCTGTTCTGCTGCCTCGCTGCTGTGCCGTTGCTGGCGCAACTTCCTACCGATAGCCCGGTTGATGTGCTTCGTCATCCCGGCTGGAACAAAGGTGTATTCGTCGGCGGTGGCACATCCGTCGCCAGTTCACCCAGTGGGGGGTCATTCCTACTCGGCTTCCGTCTCGGTCGCGTGCTGACCAACGAACATGGCAGCGGTTTCCTCCGCGGCACCTTCGAGATGGCAGGCGACATCATTCCGGTGGACGAATACTGGATCCACGGGGCTCAGTACGCTGGGGCAATCGATCCGTTCATCGCCAAGTGGAACTTCACCAGCCCTTGCAAGGTTGCACCCTACTTGGCGGCGGTGGGAGGCGTGCTCTTCAGTACCCACAATCTGCCGCCGGGCGACACGTCGCAAATTAATTTCACCAGCGGAGCTGAAGTGGGCGCGCAGATATTCCGCAAGGAGCGAAACTCCTGGGACCTGGCAGTCAAGGCCTATCACCTTTCCAATGCTTCGCTAGGCAAGCACAATCCCGGCATCAACGCGTCTCTGCAATTCATGCTGGGGTACACGTGGCATTAGAGCGGTACCGAAGTGGCTGCCGCTCGGGTAGTGCGGGCCTTCAGGCCCGCCTCCAAGCGCGAGAATAAGAATCGCTTCCGCCGCTGAGGTCGACGACCTCAGCGGCGGAAGCCAGGAATTGCGCAGGCGATCTTACTGCGGGCCTGAAGGCCCGCACTACCCGTACGAGCGGATACTTCAATCCTGGAACCGCCCCCAGTGACTTCGGCCTGAGCGCCGCTCATCCGATTTCCGCTGCTACACTGATGCCGTGCGCAGGCTCATCGTCAACGCCGACGACTTCGGTTTGACCCGGGGAGTGAACCGCGGCATCGTGGAGGCGCAAGAGCGCGGGATTGTGACCTCGTCCACGCTGATGGCGAACGCGGGAGCTTTCGACGAAGCGGCCGGCATGGCGCGCTCGCTGGCGGAGCACAACGCGCGCTTCAGCGTCGGCTGTCACGTGGTGCTGCTCGACGGCGAAGCGCTCTTGCCGGCGGACCGCGTAAGCAGCCTGCTGCAACCAGGTGCGCGAAACGGTAGCCGCCAGTTTCGCGTCAACCTCAATGACTTTGTCATAGCTTCTTTCCGCAACAAGCTCAACCCTACCGAGATCGAAGCGGAAGCCAGCGCTCAGATCGAGCGCCTGCAATCAGCGGGAGTGCGGCCCTCTCATTTCGACACCCACAAGCATGCCCACATGTTTCCCGCGGTGCTGAGGCCACTGCTGCGAGCGGCGCGGGAGCGTGGCGTTCCGGCCGTGCGCAATCCATTTGGCCGGGTGTGGCCATTGCCGATCGTAGATCTGCTGCGAAAGCGCAAGTTGTGGCGGCGTTTCGCCGAACTGAACGTGTTGCGCAACTTTGCCACCAGGTTCCGTCGCGAGGTCGAGGCCCACGGCCTGCGCGCAACCGACGGATCGCTCGCCGTGCTGGTCACCGGATGTCTCGACTTGAAACTGTTCACCGCGATCGCCGACAGCATTCCGGAGGGGACATGGGAGTTTGTCTGCCACCCGGGGTACAACGACGCCGACCTTGACAAGATCGACACCCGATTGCGGGAGTCGCGAGTGCAGGAACTCGAACTGCTAACCTCGCCGGAAGCGAAAGAGGTCCTGCAGCGCCGGGGGATTGAGTTGATCACGTATCGCGATCTGTAACTGCCTCAAGCGCTCGCCGCGCTACAATAGTTGTCCCGTCTAATCGCAACTGTTGTGAGACGACGCGGCTGAGGCCGGGTCCCTTCAAAGCGGTTTTCTCCGCAGGCGCTCTTATGAAAACCATGTCTCAACCGATGTCCCCGGTGAACCGCGACGAGATTGTTACCACAGCGCCATGCCGCGCCGATCTGGCCGGAGGGACACTCGACATCTGGCCGCTGTACCTCTTCCATCCCGGCGCAGTGAGCGTAAACGTTGCTCTCAACATCCTGACCCGTTGCAAAATCACTCCGCGACGCGGACGGGAAATCGTTCTGCGATCGCAGGACACCGGGCGACACGAGCGCTTTGCCGGGCTTGACGAATTGTTGGCGGCGAAGACCTATCAACACCCGTTGGCGGCCCATCTGGTCCGCTTCTTCAAGCCGGACGCAGGGTTCACGCTGGAGACGGATTCGGAATCTCCTGCGGGCGCGGGCATCTCCGGTTCCTCGGCGCTGATGATCGCCACCACCGCGGCGCTGGCGCGTTTTGTTGGGCGCAAGATTGATATCGAACAGATTCGCGTGCTGGCGCAGAATGTCGAGGCGCAACTGATCGGCGTGCCTACCGGCTGCCAGGATTATTATCCGGCGATGTATGGCGGCGTGAGCGCGATCCACCTGGAGCCTGACGGCGTCCGCTGGGAGGCGGTCCCGGTTTCGCTCGATCAGATCGATCAGCGGTTCGTTCTGCTTTACACCGGAGTGCCGAGGCGGTCGGGCATCAACAACTGGGAGGTATTTAAGCAGCACATCGACGGCAACAAGCGCGTCATACACAACTTTGCGGAAATCTCGCGCATTGCCCAATCCATGCACCGCGCCCTGGCCGAGGCACGATGGGACGACGTGGAGCGCCTGATGCGGGAGGAGTGGAAGCTGCGGCGGACCAACGCTCCCGGCATCACCACTCCGCTGATCGACAAGTTGATCGGCGTGGCCCGGCGGAACGGTGCGCGGGCCGCCAAAGTTTGCGGCGCAGGAGGCGGCGGTTGCGTGATTGTTTTCATTGAACCGGGCTCACGCCAGCGAGTCGAGGACGTGATTCGCAACGTGATTCGCAGCCATGGCGGCGAACTGCTGAATTTTTCTGTCGCACGCCAGGGATTGGCGTTTCACTCGGCGCCGCAGCGGGAAACCGCCAAGGTCTAGTTATGTTCACCACCAGCACGGGACGTCTTCATCCGGTGTGGGCGTTCGTGGTGTCGGCCTTGTTTTCGGTGCTGGCATTTCTGGTAGCGGGTTACGTCGCCGGGGCGATAGCGGGCGATCGCGTCCTGCTCCTCGAGGCGATCTTCCGTCCTCTGTTGGCCTTGCTGCTGATCGCACTGTTCGTCTGGATGCTGACCGCCGCCGATCACCTTGAAAACCACCGCATTGCGGCCATGGGATTGCCGCGTGCCAAAGGCTGGCTCAAGCAATTCACATTGGGCTGCCTCCTCGCATTCGCACTGACGGTCCTGGCGATTGTTCCGATCGAGATTTGGGGACATACCAGCACCACGTTTCGCCTCAGCCTGCACACCCTGCCGAGGTTCGGGGCCGTACTGTTGATTCTTCTCCTGGGCGCGCTCGCCGAGGAGTTGATGTTTCGCGGCTACCCCTTCCAACACCTGGAACAGGGCATCGGAGCAACCGGCGCGATCGCGGTCTTCTCGGTGATGTTTGGGGCGGTGCACCTGGCCAATCCCGGCGCCAGCCTTTGGGGACTGATCAATACCATCCTGATCGGCGTGCTGCTCTCCATTTCCTACCTGCGGACCCGAGCTTTGTGGTTGCCGTGGGGCATTCACTTCGGCTGGAATTTCGCTCTCGGAGTCCTCTTTGGCCTGCCGGTGAGCGGCCTTCGGCTGTTCAACGTTGTGGTCCGGACCGCCGTGAGCGGGCCGAATTGGGTTACTGGCGGGAGCTACGGAGTAGAGGCCAGCGCTACGGCTGTTGTCACCATCCTGGTGGGAATCGTGATGGTTTGGAAGTTACCGTTAGCGCCTCTCGCGCAACCGGGACTGCCTTTGCCGGAGACCGAACACCGCGACAGCCTTCCGGGCATCCAACCCTAGTGTGGATTATTCATGAACCTGGAAGTGTCATCCTGAGCGGAGCGCCCGCCAAGAATTTTCGACCCGCCTCTTTGCAGGTCGGGCGGGCGCGGAGTCGAAGGAACCCTATAGCTACGACAAATCACAGCGTGGCCGAGTGGCACAGCAACGAGTCTAGACGGTTGGCGGCAATAGGGGTCCCTCGACTCCTCGGTCGCCACGGCGACCTCGTCGCTCGGGATGACACCCAAGAAATCGGAAGTATGTACCTAACGCAACCCGTTCGAAAATATGAAACCCGCCGAAGGGCGGGTTTTTCGTCCGCAGAGATAAAATGCCATTGTTCTGCTATCCGAAATATTGGGGTATTAGGGCAATGACGGCGATAGTACGCACGCTCACACCCCAAGGCTTTGCCTTGGTGGCCGACGGCAGATGCAGCAATTCAGAGAACTACGCGGTCATATCGGACGAAGTGCAGAAAATCTTCCCGGTGACCTGTCCTGTAGGAGTTTTTGCTCTCTGTTTTTCTGGCGCTGACGGGTTCACATCCCTTGACAGCGGAGAACAACTCAAGTTGCCTCAATTGGCTATGCGCTGCGCTACGTCGCTGGAAGGGAGAAAATGCGCCAATGCGGTTGGCTATGCACATCGTCTTAGTCGGTGCATCAATGAAGGAATTAAGGAATTCAGCTTAGGCGGTTCGATTCATTCGGGAACATCGGCCCAGCCTAATTTGGCAGACGAATTTGGCGATACGATTTGTCGGATTGCCTTGGTTGGGATTGAGAACATCCCGAACGGCAAAAAGGCGTCCGCCGTCGATCTGCGCTTCTACCATGTAAATGGCGTGCTGCGCGATCCCGAAGTAAAACCGGAAACTCCGCTCCTCATAGGGGGATACATAGGTTATTCTCCGAGCCAAATTGTCGGGCACCTAGTTTGTAATCGACCGAAGGAAGATGAGCGTCTGTCGGCGTATCGCCGTCCGATGAAGGAACCGGACGAAGTGACCCTGCAAGATGCAATAGAGGGCGCAACGGCGTTTATCTTGGCACATAGCGACCCCGAAGCCATTGAAATCGACGATAAGTGCCGGGCTGTAGGCGGCCATATTCACTCCGCTACCATTACTCCAGACGAAGGATTCCAATGGGTAACTGCTCCCAAGCGTAAGTAATTTTATACTTCCCGCGATTTCCGACTGACGCCCGCCTCTGTTTGGCGGGCTTTGCGTTAGGTACATACTTCCGCAAGAAATTACGTGCGCTCATGAATAATCCAGGTTAGCGTGTATCCCTAGCGTGTATCCCGGACGCGATGAGCATATAATTTGAGACAATCTGGGGTTCCCATGAGCCGCAATTGTTTCCCGCTACTCGCTACGGCACTTCTGCTGCCGGCGATGTTCGCGTTTGCCGATGACGCCAAAGCGCCAGCCAAACTACCGACGGAAAAAATGACAACGCAAACGCGCATGCTGGTGATCCGCGATCTGACGGCCGAGCGCGTTTTTGCGCGCCGCTTGTTCCCCATGGGTGAAAAGGGATTGCAGATCAAGAACGGAGTAGTCACTCCCGGCGACCAGCAGGTTACGCAATTGATCGCGGAACACGGACTTGCGGCCCGCCCCGGCGACCGGGTCGTCATTTCCAACGTGGTAATCAAAGACAACTCAATCGTCTTCGAGATCAACGGCGGACTTAAGAAGCACGAGAAGTGGTATCAGCACATTGAGGTGGGCGCCGGGAATGTTGGGGGGCCGGTGGGCGGAGTCCCGAAGAGCCTCGCGGCCAAAGGCTCGCAGGTGACGCTTGCGTTCGATAAATATGTGCCCGAGTTGACCGGCGATCAAGTCCGTGATTTGCTTTCGCCGGTCTTCGATTTCAAGGCGCTCAATCAGGCTGAGGCTTACCAGAAGACCTTGCCGCCCAAGGTGCAGGAGGCAATCAAGAACCACAAGGTCCTGGTGGGCATGGACCGCGATATGGTGATCTACGCCAAAGGACGGCCGGGCAAGAAGGTCCGCGATAAGGATGACAAGGGCCAGGACTACGAGGAATGGATCTACGGCGATCCGCCCGAGGAAGTGGAGTTTGTGCGCTTCCAAGGCGCCGTGGTTGCGCGATTAGAGATTATGACCGTGGGCGGAGAGAAGATTGTCCGCACGGAAAAGGAAGTGGACCTCAAGACCGCCGATACGGAGGTCGCGCAGAAGAAGCCGGCCGAGAGACCGGCAAACGCTCCCACCTTGCGCCGTCCGGGGGAGCAAGAGGTATATCCGCAAGACACCCGGACTCAGCCCAACACGCCGTATCCGCCGCCGGGACCTACCGGGCCAGACGCCACCCCTACCGATCCGTTACCGCCGCCGCATTGGGTCGCGAGTCTTTGATGTGCAGTCCATTTGGCAGCCCCACTCGCGCCCCTTTACACTGTTAAGGTGAGGATTGTACTTGCTCAGATCAACACCACCGTCGGCGATTTCGCCGGTAATTCGGCGAAAATCATTGAGTACGCACGACGGGCCAGAGACGCCGGCGCCGATCTCATCCTCTTTCCCGAGCTGAGTGTTTGCGGCTATCCCCCGCGCGATCTGGTGGAGCGCCCGTGGTTTGTGGAGCGCAACCGGCAAGCCGCGGAAGCGATCGCCGCAGCGACCCAGGGCATTGCCGTGATCTGCGGTCTGGTTACTCCGGCCAACTCCGCTACCGGCAAGTCCGTGATGAACTCGGCGGCGCTGCTGCGTGATGGAAAGATCGCCGCCATCCAATCGAAACGGCTGCTGCCCAGCTACGACGTGTTTGACGAGATGCGCAACTTCGCGCCCGCCGATCGCCAGCAACTGCTGGCCTTTGACGGCAAGCAACTCGCGCTCACGGTTTGCGAGGACGCGTGGAACGACAAGAATTTCTGGGACCGCCAGTTGTACGGAGTCGATCCCGTGCAAGACTTGATCGGCGCGGGTGGACAAATCCTGCTGAACATCTCGGCGTCTCCGTTTTATCTTCACAAACGCGAACTGCGACTTGATATGCTGGCCACCATTGCCCGGCACTACCGCATTCCGGTTGCGCTGGTGAACCAGGTTGGCGGAAACGACAGCCTGGTGTTTGATGGATCGAGTTTCGCGCTGGGGCCCGATGGGCGGGTGATCGCGCAAGCCAAGTCGTTCGCAGAGGACTTCGTCTGCTTTGACAGCGAGTCGCTTACCGGCGACCTGCACCCGGCTGAGGAAGGACTGGAGGCGAGCGCTTATTC
>PLBW01000018.1 GCA_003135475.1 Acidobacteriaceae bacterium | reverse complement strand
CGAAGGAAGACGTGGAGCGCGGCATGGTGCTGGCCAAGCCGGGCTCGATCACGCCGCACACCAAGTTCAAGGGCGAGGTATACGTGCTGTCGAAGGACGAAGGCGGGCGGCACACGCCGTTCTTCAAGGGCTACCGGCCGCAGTTTTACTTCCGCACCACCGACGTGACGGGAGTGGCGAGCTTGCCGGCGGGCACGGAGATGGTGATGCCGGGCGACAATGTGAGCCTGGAGATTGAGCTGATCACGCCGGTGGCGATGGAGAAGGGCTTGCGGTTCGCGATTCGCGAAGGCGGACGCACCGTGGGCGCCGGCACCATCACCGAGATTATTGCGTAATTTTGCGGGTGCGGCGCGCGACGCCGCTCTCATCATCAACCGCGGCAGAAGCCGCAGGGCAGATCGCGGAGACGCAGGCGAGCCCCAGCCATGATCTGTGAGAGAGCAGAGAGAAACTAACGTGATTGGCAAAGAACGAATCCGAATCCGGCTGAAAGCATACGACTATCGCGTTCTCGACCAGTCCACCGGCGAAATCGTGGATACGGCGAAGCGCACTGGGGCGCAAATTGCGGGACCGATCCCCTTGCCCACGGTGAAAAACAAGTATTGCGTGTTACGTTCGCCGCACGTGGACAAGAAATCGCGCGAGCAGTTTGAAATTCGCACGCACAAGCGCCTGCTCGACATTCTTGAGCCCACGCAGCAAACCGTGGACGCGCTGATGAAACTTGAGCTTCCCGCCGGCGTCGATGTCGAGATCAAGGCGTTCGGCAAGGAACACAGGTAGCTCTTAGCGGTTAGCTATTAGCTTTTAGCAAGCTCAAGTTACGGCTGAAGTGAAGCACGGCGACAAGGCCGCCTGCTAAGAGCTAAAGGCTAAGCGCTAGAAGCTGAGTAATAACAAAGCTTCCGTGGCGCAAGCCCCCGGTGCAACCAACACCGGAATTAGGAAGCGGAGTTGAGGACAAGCAAATGGCAGTGAGTGGAATTCTGGGAAAGAAGGTTGGCATGACGCAGCTCTTCGATGACAAGGGTGATGTCCACCCCGTCACCGTGCTGCAGGCTGGTCCTTGCTTTGTGACGCAGCGCAAGACAGTCGCCAAGGACGGCTACGACGCCGCCCAGATCGGGCTGGTGGAGTTTGTGAAAGAGTCGCGCCTGACGCGGCCCATGAAGGGCCATTTCGCCAAGCACAACCTTCCGCCGATGCGGTTCCTGCGCGAGGTGCCGATTATCGTCGATGCCGACAACCAGGATGGCGCCAAGGTCGGCGACAAAGTTCTGGTGGACATTTTCGACGGCGACAAGTTTGTGGATGTGGTGGCGACCAGCAAGGGCCGCGGTTTCGCAGGCGTGGTGAAGCGTCACAAGTTTGCCGGCGGCGCTGGATCGCACGGTTCGATGTTCCAGATCCCCGGCTCGATCGGCTCGTCCGCGTTCCCGTCGCGGGTGTTCAAGGGCATGCGCATGTCGGGGCACATGGGGGTCGATCGCGTGACGGTCCGTAACCTGCGCGTGCTGGGCGTAGACAAGGACGAGAACCTCCTGGTAGTCGAGGGCGCGGTGCCCGGGCCGAAGGACGGTTACGTGATGATCGCGAAGGCCAAGAAGCCGCCTAGAGAGCGTCGTGGATTTAGTGGCGCCGGTACGGTGGATCCGTTGAAGGCTTCCAAGCGCCAGGCGGCGAAGAAGAAGTAGCTGAGAACTGGCAACTGACTACTGGCAACTGATTGGGAAGAGACTATGGCGAAGATTGATGTAGTAAATCTCGGCGGCGAAAAAGTAGGTTCCTTGGAACTGGCCGATGAGGTATTCGGCGCGGTGAACGAGGACCTGTTGTGGGAAGCAGTGAAGCATTATCGCGCCGGGCAGCGTGCGGGTACCCACGCCACCAAAAACAAGAAGCTGGTGAGTGGCGCGGGTAAAAAGCTGTGGAAGCAGAAGGGCACCGGGCGCGCGCGTGTGGGCTCCATTCGCTCACCTCTGTGGCGGCACGGCGGCACGGTCCACGGACCGCAGCCCCGCTCCTACGATTACGCTTTTCCACGCAAGAAGCTGCTGGGCGCGTTGCGCTCCGCGTTGGCGGCCAAGCTGGCGGATGGCAAGCTGGTCGTTGTGGAAAGCTTCGAGGTGAAGGAGCCGAAGAGCAAAGAGTTCCGCAAGACGCTGCACAAGTTGAACGCGAAGGGTACGACCTTGCTGGTGGAAAGCGCGTCCAGCGAAAATCATAACCTTCATCTGAGTTCGCGCAATCTTGCAGGCGTGGAGTTGCTGGCGGGCAACCAGGTCCATCCCTATCACCTGCTTCGCTACGAAACCACGATCTTCGCTCGCCCGGCGCTGGAGAAGTTGCAGGACTCCCTGAAGGCTGCGGCGCCCAAGCGCAAGCACGCGGAGGTGGCGTAATGAAATCGGCATATCAGGTCCTGCGCCGCCCGGTGATTACCGAAAAGGGTTTAGGTGTAAAGGAAACCGAAGCGACCCTGGTCTTTGAAGTTTCCCTGAAGGCGACCAAGACCGAGATCAAGCAGGCAGTGCAAAGCATTTTCAAGGTGAAAGTGGATTCGGTACGCACCGCGACTTTTGAAGGCAAAGAGCGGCGGCGCGGCAAGTTTACGGGATATCGCCCCGATTGGAAGAAAGCATACGTGCGGTTAAAGGCGGGCGAGAAGATGCCCGAGTACGCCGAAAACCTCTAGTTAGTGGCTAGTGACTAGTGGTTAGTGGATAGAAGTAGTGAGAAACGAGTAGACACATGGCTATCAAAACTTACAGACCGGTTACTCCGTCGCGGCGGTTCATCACGAGCACGGTCAACGATGACCTGACGACGAACCGTCCGTACAAGCCGCTGACCGAGCCCAAGCAGCGCACCGGCGGACGCCGCAATTGCGGCGATCTGACCATCTGGCACCATGGCGGGGGACACAAGCGCAAGCTGCGCATCATCGACTTCAAACGCGACAAGTTCGGAATTCCCGCCACCGTCGCCTCCATCGAGTACGATCCCAATCGCTCGGCGCGTATCGCCCTGCTGAACTACGCCGATGGCGAGAAGCGCTACATTGTGTATCCGGTGGGACTGCAAGTGGGGGCCAAGATCGTCAGCGGTCCCGAGGCCGATATTCTGGTGGGTAATGCGCTGCCGCTGCGCAACATTCCGCCCGGCACTACGGTCCACAACGTCGAGTTGAAGCCCGGCAAGGGCGCGCAGATGGCGCGCTCGGCTGGAGCGCAGGCGCAGTTGGTCGCCAAGGAAGGCGAGTACGCACTACTCAAGCTGCCTTCCGGCGAAACCCGCAAGGTGCTGGTCGATTGCATGGCCACGGTGGGGCAGGTTGGCAATATCGATCACGAAAACATTTCCATCGGCAAGGCCGGCCGCACGCGCTGGTTGGGAATCCGCCCCACGAACCGCGGCGTGGTCATGAACCCGGTCGATCACCCGCACGGCGGCGGCGAAGGCAAGACCAGCGGCGGACGTCACCCGGTGACTCCGTGGGGCAAGCCGACGCGCGGCTACAAGACTCGCAACAACAAGCGGACCGATAAGTTCATCGTGAACCGCAGACAGAAGTAGGACTGAGACGATATGGCACGTTCAACGAAAAAAGGCGCGTTCATCGATTCGCACCTGCAGGCCAAGATTGACGGCATGAACGCACGCAACGAGAAGAAAGTTGTGCGCACCTGGTCGCGCCGCTCCACCGTGATTCCCGAGATGGTGGGACACACCCTGGCGGTGCACAACGGCAAAAAGTTTATTCCGGTGTATGTGACCGAGAACATGGTCGGGCACAAACTGGGCGAATTCAGCATGACCCGCAACTTCAAGGGGCACTCGGTCAGGGCTGCGACGGAAACCGCAGCCAAGCCCGCTCCTCCGGCGAGATAAGGATAACGACATGGAATTCACCGCCAAACTGAATTACGTGCGGGTCTCGCCGCAGAAGGTGCGCCTGGTATTGGACCTGATCAAGGGCCGCCGGGTGGAAGAGGCGCTGGACACGCTCTTGTATGCCAAGAAGGGCATCGCTCCGAAGCTGTATAAGCTTTTGCGCTCGGCCGTCGAGAATGCCAACTACGCGAGCGCGGAAAAAGGTCTGGACATCGATGTCGACCGGCTGTACGTGAAGCGCGCCGTTGCCAACGATGGGCCGCGCATGAAACGTATTCGACCGGCGCCGATGGGCCGCGCCTACCACTATCAGCGGCGCATCTCCCACGTGGAGATTGCCCTGGAGGAGAAGGCGGGTCGCAATGGCGATGCCGGCTTAGTGCAAACCGTGCAGGAAGGCGCGCCGGCCAAGAAGCCCGTCAGGAAAGTCGTCAAGAAAAAGCCGGCCAAGAAGAAGACTGCGGCCAAGAAACCGGCGGCTAAGAAGCCGGCCAAGAAGAAAAAGAAGTAGAGATTGAAAAAAGCGGCGAGGCCAGAGTGCGATCGTCGCGGAGAAGAAACAGATTATGGGACAGAAAGTCCATCCATACGGATTCCGCCTCGGCATTACCAAGCCCTGGAAGTCGCGCTGGTTCGTGGTGCGCGACTACGACAAGCTGCTGCTGGAAGATGTGAAGCTGAAGGCCGAGCTGAAGGAAAAGCTGAAGTCGGCGGGCGTCAGCTCGATCGAGATCGAGCGTCCCGGCAACAAGCTGCGCATTATCATCCGCACCGCGCGTCCGGGCATCATCATTGGCCGCAAGGGAACGGAGATCGACAAGCTGAAGCAGGACATCCAGAAGCGCACCAATCGCGATGTCTTTGTCGACATTCAGGAAGTGCACAAGCCCGAGCTCGATGCGCAACTGGTGGCGGAGAGCATTTCCCTGCAACTGGAGAAGCGTGTGGGATTCCGGCGCGCCATGCGCAAGGCCGTCGATTCGGCGCTACGCTTCGGCTGCAAGGGAATTAAGGTCCGGGTTAGCGGCCGGCTGAATGGCAACGAAATCGCCCGCTCCGAGTGGTACCTGCAAGGCCGGCTGCCGCTGCACACTCTGCGTGCCGACATCGATTATGGCTTTGCCGAGGCCCATACCACCTACGGCATCATCGGCGTGAAGTGCTGGGTTTACAAAGGCGAGATCTTCAAGGAACGCAAGCGCGAACCGCAGGGTGTACAGAGCGGAGCGTTTTAAAGCAGTTGTCAGTGGCCAGTGGCCTGTTGTCAGAAAGAGGCAACGAACCATGGTTACTGAGAACTGACAACTGATTACTGGGAACTGATTATGTTGATGCCAAAGAAAGTGAAGTATCGCAAGCAGCAGCGCGGCCGCATGTGCGGCAAGGCCTGGCGCGGCGGTGAGCTGTCGTTCGGCGACTTCGGCTTGAAAGTCATGGAGCCGGGTTGGATCACCGATCGGCAGATCGAGGCCAGCCGCGTGGCCATGACCCGCTTCGTAAAACGCGGCGGGAAAATTTGGATCCGGCTGTTCCCGGACAAGCCAGTCACCAAGAAGCCGGCTGAAACCCGTATGGGCAAAGGCAAGGGAGCTCCGGACCATTGGGTGGCCGTCGTGCGTCCGGGCAAGATCCTGTTTGAAATGGAAGGGGTATCGGTCGGCGATGCCACGGAGGCGATGCGTCTGGCTTCGCACAAGCTGCCGCTTCGCACCAAGTTCGTGCAGCGCGAAGGCGTGCACTAAGAAGCGGTTGCCAGTGGTCAGTTGTCAGTTCTCAGAACGAGACGTGACGACACATAACGGGTAATTGACACGAACAGAAAGGTAGGTCGGTTGCGAGTCAGTGGCAGTGACAACTGATAACTGGCAACTGGCAACTGGGATTCACGATGGACGTAAACAAAATTCGCAACTTGACCGATATCGAACTCGCACATCAGCAACGGGAGCTGTCCGACCAGCTCTTCAAGATGAAGTTTCAGTTGAAGATGGGACAGACCGAGAGCCTGAAAAAAATCCGCGAGCTGAAGAAGGACATCGCTCGCGTGCACACGGTGTTGCGCCAGAAAGAGCTGGCGGGCGGTAACGGCGCGGGGGCGAGCGCAAGTAATCCTGTGAAGAAGACAGTGACGGCGAAGAAGGCGGCCAGCAAGAAGGCTGCGACGGAGAAAAAGTAACATGGCCGAAACAACAGCAACCAGCACAGCAAAGACTCCCGGCCGTCGCAAGACCCTGATCGGCGAAGTGGTCTCCACCAAGATGGCCAAGACCATCGTGATCGAAGTCCGGCGGCAGAAGGCCCACCCGTTCTATAAGCGGGTGGTGGCCCGTAGCAAGAAGTTCTACGCCCACGACGAGGATGGCACGGCGCATCTCGGCGACTTCGTGAAGATCGAAGAGACCCGTCCGCTCTCCAAGTTGAAGCGGTGGCAGTTGAAGGAAATTGTGCAACGTGCGGCGCTGATAGCGCCCGTCGAGGAGCAGCCGGCGAGTTAAGTCGGCGGCGTTGGCTCCGCCCGGGTGGCGGAGCAAGGAGACAAGATTATGGCAGTGATGATGAGATCCATGCTCGACGTCGCCGACAACTCCGGTGCGCGCAAGCTGCAGATGATTCT
>PLBW01000134.1 GCA_003135475.1 Acidobacteriaceae bacterium | reverse complement strand
AACTACTCTGGAACCGCTCTAAACAATAGATATTAAACAGGTTGCTAAAAAATCCTGATCTTGAATTGCTTAAGCCATACCGCCGAAGCAAACCGCGTCCTATCACAGCACTTGGCAAATGAGGCACTTAAGGTACGCCGTTTCCGGCAAGTTCAGCAGGATCGGATGGTCGAGCGACTGGCTGCGCTCTTCCAGAATGCGCACTCGGCGGCCGGCATCCGCAGCGGCAGAGCCGAGCATCGCCAGGAACTCACCCTCGCTGACGTGGAACGAACATGAGCAGGTGACGAGAATGCCGCCTGGCCGAAGCATCTTCAGGGCGCGCAGGTTCAACTCCTTATAGCCGCGGAGGGCGGTCGGCACGGTGCGCTTGGTCTTGGCGAACGCCGGTGGATCAAGAACGATGGTGTCGTACTGCCGGTTCGCGGTAGCGTAGTCCTTGAGCAGGTCGAAAGCGTTGGCCTCGATCCATTCGATCTCGCCGCAGCGGTGAGCGGCGCGATTGAGTTGTTCGTTGCGTTCCGCGACTTCCAGCGCCGGACGCGACGAGTCCACAGCGGCGACGGTGGTGCACACTCGCGCCAGGTGCAGCGCAAATCCTCCCTGATAGGTGAAACAGTCGAGCGCGTCTCCGTGAGCGTAGCGCGCCGCCGCGGCATAGTTCTCGCGCTGATCGAGAAAGGCACCAGTCTTCTGCCCGCCCAGTCCGTCGAAGTGGAAGCGGACACCGTTCATAGTGAAGATGGTGCTGGACCGCTCGCCACGCACCAGTTGCGACTCGCGCGGCGGCAATTGCTCCAGTTCGCGAATATGAGGATCGACGCGCTCGACGACGCTGGCCTGGGGAAAGTGTTCGGCGATGGCGTCGAAGACCGCCTGGCGCAGGTCCTGGCGATCGAAAGCCTGCGTCAGCGCCTGCATGGAAAGCACATCGTTGTACTTGTCGAGAATAAGCCCGGGGAGCAGGTCGGCCTCACTGAAGATCAAGCGGCAGGAATCGGTGTCGCGCGCTACTTGCTCGCGAAAGCGAACCGCGGCGGCAATGCGTTCCCGCAAGAGCGTTGTGAGCTGCGCTTCGCCGATTTCGTCGCCGGTCAGCAGGCGGATCGCAATCTGCGATGCACTGCTGTAGAGCACTGAACCCAGATGGCGGCCGCGCTCATCGCGGACATGCACCAGCGAGCCCGCAGGAGCCTCGCCAGGCGGCACCAGATCGGAGCGATAGACCCACAAGTGTCCGCCGCGCAGGCGCGCTGCGCCGCGATGATTCACGGTTATGACTGGGACGGAGTCGGTCAGGGGTTCCTCGCTAGGTTTAAACGCCTATCTTACGCGGAAGGGTGTTTCCAGAGCCGTCACTGTTTCCCGTGGCGCTCGATCCGGCTGCCGCGCCGCAAGCTGCGCACGTATGCGACAGGATCGCGAAATTCAGGCCGTTCCTTCCTGATACCGACGAACTCCGCCATAGCTTCGGTCCGGCCATAACGCCGAACGCGAATCTTGCTTTCGAGCTTGCGGGTGCGGGCAATGTCATAGGCGGACTGCATTCGCATGAGCGTGTCCATCCTGGGGTCAAACGCCTTTTCAATTCGGAGCGCCATCTCTCCAGACAAATCGGCTTTGCCGTTAAGCAGGCTGGACAGCGCGGGCCGGGAAACGCCCAGGATTTTGGCAGCGTCAGTAACGGACAGGCCAAGTGGCTCGATGATTTCAGTCCGGATAAATTCGCCCGGATGCGGGGGGTTCAACATAGGCATAACAGATTCCTTCGGTTCCTAGTGATAATCCTCAAACCTCATGTCGCATATTTCGTTTTCAGCAGTATCGATCCAGAAAGTCAATCGCCAGTTTCGTGTGATGTGCAGGCTCCATGTTCCCTTCCGGTCGCCCGTCAGGAGGTGCGGCCTCCAGCCGGGAATAGAGCGCAGTTCCTCGGCGTCTTCCATGGCGTCCAGGAATGTGAACATTTTTCGGAGCTTGTCCACGCCGGCCGCCGGTACGCCTTTCGGGTTATTTTCTTCGTAGAGGCGTTTGAGGCCTTTGTGGGCGAAGTTCCGTATCCTCACACGTAAATCGTAGCCTGTAACGTAACACTTGTCAACAGCAAGGCCAGCACGATATCAGGGCCAAGGATGCTGCTCAGCATGAGGGGGTTTATTGCGCGGCGGCCTCGTCTCCCTCGACGGACTCTTCTTTGGCGGGCTTCGCTTTGCCGCTCTTCGCCGCCTCTTCTTCCGCTTTGGGCGGCGGGGGAACGTAGTACAGAATCCGGTTGCAGTAAAAGCAGGTGATGATCTGCTCGTTGCTCGTGACTTCCTGGAACACCTGCGGGCGCAGCCGGACCCGGCAAGCCGAGCAACTTTCATCTTCATGAACAGGCGCCGTGGCGGAGCCGCGCAGCTTGAGTACGCGGTCGTAATGGTTAAGGGCCTCCTCGGCAACGCTGGAACGCAACTCCTTACGCGTCGCGCTCAACTCGGCGAGCTGCTTTTCGTCCTCAGCCGTCTGCGCCCGGGCGTGGTCTTTCTCTTTTTCATTGGCAGCGGTGTCGGCCTTCAGCGCGGCCTCAGCCTGCTTCATCGCTTCTTTCCGCGCGTCGGTAGCGACCATGATTTCCAGGATCTTGTCTTCCAGCTTCTGGATCTCGGACTCGGCAAACTGGATCTCGTGGTTCAGCGCCCGGTACTCGTCGTTGGTTTTGACCTTCAGCGACTGGTCGCGGTACTTGCTGATCTTCTCCTGCTGGTCCTTGATGTCGGACTCGTGCTTGCGGCGGGCGATCTCATCGGCCTTCATTCCGGCCTGGGCGGCCTCGAGTTGGGCCTTGGAACCGGCGAGTTTCGCCTCGATCTGTGCCACCTGCTGGGGCAGGGCGGCAACCTCCGCCTTAAGCGCGGCAATCCGGGCATCGACCACTTGCAAGTCGATCAGCTTTTGCAGATCGGAATTCATCTGGACCCCAAGGGAACCTGCTGGGATTCTAGCACGCAGAAACCAGGCCGCTAGCGAGCAGGTCTGCTGGCGGACTAAGGTTTTCGGTCTATTGAGACAATGCTGCGGGCTTGTGACCGGTGCCGTCCCTAAAGGGACTCAGTTAGATTTCCCACTCGACCGCGGGCTTACGCCCACGGCTAAAACAAATATCGCCGCTTGCGCGGCTTGATCCCAGCAGTCGCCGCATGGACCCACTCTCCTGATATAAACTTCCCCGCTACAGATTTTCTTCGTCGGAGCTAACGTGAAATCATGGTTCGCTGCATTGGTCTGCTGTGTGCTGGCCACTTCCTTCTTGGTTGCGCAATCGGTCCCCTCCCCTGCCTCACAGGAATCACCAACGAAAAAAGAGCTGACGATTGAAGAAATGTTCAAGCCTGGCGGCATCCTTGGCCGCGGTCCGGAAGATGTGAAGTGGAGCCCCGACGGCTCCAAGGTTTCCTTCGTACAACGGGACGACAGCGGCCAACACGGAGCTTTGTATTACGTGGATGTAACCACGGCGGGCAAGCCGGCCGTGCTGGTGGCGAGCGAGAAGCTGGCATCGTTGGCTCCGCCCACCAGCGCCATCAAGGACGAACGCAAGAAGGAAGCGGCCCAGCGTTACTCCATTGGCGCCTATCACTGGTCGCCCGATTCCANNTTGCTGTTCGACTCCATGGGGCAACTTTGGCTTTACAGCTTGGACAGCGGCACCGCCGTGCAGATCACGGGCAGCTCCGATGCCGCCGTCGATCCCAAGTTCTCGCCGGATGGCAGCCGCATCTCGTATGTGCGCAAGCACAACCTCTATGCGCAACCGCTGGACGAGAGGCACGAACGAGCTCTAACCAAAGATGGCAACGACAACCTGCTGAACGGGGAAGTCGACTGGATCTACGAGGAAGAGCTGTACACGCGCAGCAATTACTTCTGGTCTCCCGACGGCAAGCAGATTGCGTTTCTCCAGATGAACGAGAAGGAAGTGCCCACCTATCCCATCACCGACTGGATGCCCACCCATGCCACCGTGGACCAGGAGAAGTATCCTCAGCCCGGCGACCCGAACCCCAAAGTGCGCTTGGGCGTGGTGGGCGCCGATGGAGGCAAGATCAAATGGATCAGCGCGGGGACGGGCAGCGACGTGCCGCTGTCAGACAGTCCCGATGCTCTGGTTCCGCGCTTCGGATGGGTGCGCGACGGCGTGCTCTGGGCGCTAGCTCTTAACCGCCTGCAAAACCGGCTGGACTTGTATTTTGTGGATGTCAAGAACAGCAAGTGGGCGTTAATGATGACCGAGACCACCGACGCCTGGATCGACATGCATCCCGAGGTGGATTTCCAGATTTTAACCTCTGCTGATCGCTACTTGTGGACGAGTTGGCGCGACGGGCACAACCATGTTTACCTGTACCATTTCGACAAGCAGAACCCGCTGAGTGGCCCGGCCAAGCTGGTGGCCCAACTCACGCATGGCGACTGGGAAGTCGAGAGCATTGCTGGCGTCGATGAAAAGCAGGGCGTGGTGTATTTCTCGGCTAACGAGAGCGATTGGCGGCAGACGAACCTTTACGCCGTGGGACTGGACGGTCAGAACTTCCATCGCGTCTCGAAGGAAAATGGATCGCACTCCACGGACTTCGATCCCAGCAACTCCAAGTATTACGTGGATCGTTACTCCGCGCTGACCATGCCGCCGACGGTTTCGCTGTGCGCCGTCGACGGCGCCTGCAATGCGTTTTGGAGTGCGCGCAGCATTGACGCTTACAGTTTGTTGACCCCGAAGTTCGTGGACTTCAAGGCCGCCGATGGCACAACCACTTTGCAAGGCGTGGTCCTGCTGCCGGAGAGCGGGCCGATGATCGCGAACGGCAAAGTGCCGCTCATCGTCAATCCCTATGGCGGTCCGGCAGCGCAGACCGTGCGCGATGCCTGGGGTGCAATCGACCTGTTCGACCAGGTCCTGGCACGGCAGGGGTTCGCGATTCTGAAAGTTGACAACCGCGGCATGGGCGGACGAGGCAAGGCCTTCGCCATGGCCATCCAGCACAACTTCGGCGAGACCGAGTTCAGCGACCAGATGGCCGCCGTGAAGCAGGCGCTGCAACAGTTTCCGCAACTGGACGGGAACCGGCTCGGATTCTGGGGCTGGAGCTACGGCGGATATTTCACGCTCTATGCGCTCGAGCACACTGACATGTTCAAGGGTGGAGTTTCAGTGGCGCCCGTAACCGACTGGCGCAATTACGACTCAATCTACACCGAGCGCTACATGGGCCTGCCGAACGAGAACCCGGAGGGCTACAGGAAAAGCTCGCCGGTGAACTTCGCGGCAAATTTGCACGGCGACCTGCTGGAGGTGCACGGCACCAGCGACGACAACGTGCACATGCAGAACACCGTTCAAATGATCAATGCGTTCATCAACTCAGGCAAGCAGTTCGAGCTGATGATGTATCCCAGCAAGACTCACGGCATCGCCGGTTACCAAGCCCGTACGCATCTGTTTCATATGATCGAGGACCACTTCGAGCAGATATTGGCGCCGGGGAAGTAGAAGACTACAAGCAAAAGGTTGAGTTGTCAGGATGGAGCGAATTGCGCAAAATCTAGCCCCGCAGGGGCGGAATTTCCTTTAGCCCAGGGTGTAAGCCCTGGATAAAGTCGGAAAAACTAACGAGTCCTTTCAGGGACGGCACAGTTCTCCCCTACCATCTATAATCCCTTAAACTAGCCATTACGAACAGTTTGCACGCGGCGCTGAAGGCCCGCACTACCCGAACAGCGCTTTTCCAGCAGCCTCTGCACGCAATCTGTGACCGCCCTGGCATCTGTGCGAGAAGCTTCTCACGTTCCGGTAGCTTGCGCTTTGGTGAGTGCCGATGGCACCAATCCTTGTGAGATGAGAACGCTCCGGTCGATACCTCTAAGAAGCTCGCCCATCAACCCATAGCAGTTAGACTCTGCGGGGTCGAAGTAAGAGCTATGTACCTCGAGTCCGCCAACCGTGGCAGCAATCAGTTGCGAACAATCTATATCCCAAACATTGTCCGGCACGGGGAGAGTACGATCCAGGCCGCTTCTTCCCAGTCTTCTCTTGCCGAAGTGTTTTAGGCCGGCCGATGCTCCCAAAACCGCATCACGCCCGCTGTAGAGCGCGGTCACACGATAGGTTAGATTCGCTATTCCCTCTCCGTTGCCCGCCGTAACAACTTCCCCACTGCCGAAAAGATCGTTGTCGACGTCCGCGGCTACCATGAGCGCTTCCTGGATCAAGCTGACGAGCAGAGGGCGATTCTTTTGGGTCCAGGCAAAGTTCATGGCATTTTCCAGCACATAGTTCCCCATGCTATGAGCAATGACCGAAGTCTTGGCCTTGCAGGCATTCTGCGCATCGGCTTTTCCGGTATATTGCTTCATCAGCATCCAGTCGTAGAGGTCCCCCATGACATTGGCAAAGTCCTGCGCCGCCTTTCGAGCCTCGGAGCGATCAGGAAGATACCCAAACACATACCCTTTCGATGGCCAATCAAATGAAATACACTCACCCAGGCTGTCCAGTCCGGAATAAAGGTTGTTCACTACCTTTTGGTAGAGCCCCATGGCATCCGGCCACTTTTCGTTAAAGCCATGGACGAAAAATGTAACCTGTTTCTGGTCCTTGGGAGCGGTCACTAGCGGAGATGGATATTGGTCAGTGATGGCTACGAGTTGCTGGCGAAACTGCTCCTTGGCAACTTGCGTCCACGATGCCTTCAAGGTGGGGTCGGCTGTAATCGGAGCCGTCCAGAACGTCAGACTGGCAAAGTCGCCACCAAACCCGTCAGCTTCGAGGTTGCGATCGGTGATTAACCAATACATTTATCCCTCCCATGCCCCGGCTGAAGGATTACGCCAAAGCCTAGGGAAAATCAAGCTAAACTTCTTCGTCGTTGCAGAGAAATCCGGCTTGCCCTGTCGCCTCCCTTTCTGTTTGAATTCGAAGACACTGATTCCAGCACTCCTGGGAGCGTCACCCTGGCGAACCAAGTCTTCGCGCGCAAGTCTATCGACAAGCTGATCTCCGATTCCGAGGAGCCGGAACATCGGCTTAAGAAGACTCTGGGGCCGTGGTCGCTGACCGGCCTCGGCATCGGCGCCGTGATTGGCTCCGGCATATTCACCGTAGTGGGAACGGCGATTGCCGGACAGAAATTCAACACCTCGTCCATCCTGAATGCACCCGTAGCCGACTACCTGGTACATCACGCGGCCACGCTGGGCCGTCCCGGAGCGGGACCGGCATTGGCGATTTCTCTGGTGCTGGTGGCCATCGTCTGCGCCTTCACCGGGCTTTGCTATGCCGAACTGGCGTCCATGATCCCGATTGCCGGCAGCGCTTACACCTATACCTACGCCACCATGGGCGAGTTGATCGCGTGGATCATCGGATGGGACCTCATCCTGGAGTACGCGGTCAGTAACATGGCCGTGAGCGTAGGCTTCGCCGCGCACATGGTCGC
>PLBW01000086.1 GCA_003135475.1 Acidobacteriaceae bacterium | reverse complement strand
GTGTCGGGGTCGTAAACCCCTGCGTTCTGAAAACCGGAGACCTCGCGCAATTGCGAAGCGCGATTCTCCGCGATGAACTTCATGTCTTCTTTGGTTCCGAAGTGCAGGCATCCGGTCGGGCAGGCTTTGATGCAGGCGGGCTCCAGGCCAGCTCCCACTCGGTCGGAGCACAGCGTGCACTTGTACACCTTTTTCGTGTTGGGGTTGAACTTGGGAATATTGAAGGGGCAGCCCGAGACACAGAACTGGCAGCCAATGCAATTTTCCTGCTGGAAATCGACGATGCCGTTGGAGTACTGCACGATGGCGCCATCGGCCGGACAGGCGCGCAGGCATCCGGGATCTTCGCAGTGCATGCACTGGTGTTTGCGCATGAGCCACGCAAAGCTGCCGTTGTCGTGCTGGTCTTCGTTGAACTTGATGAGGTTCCAGTAATTCCAGTCGGTGTCGGGCATCGTCTGGTAGGTGTTGTCGAAGTAGGTCGTCTGGAACGGCATGTCGTTCCATTCCACGCAGGCCACTTCGCAGGCTTTGCAGCCGATGCAGGTGGTGGTGTCGATCAGCTTGCACACCTTGTCCTGGCGTTGCACGCCTTCACCGGGTACCGGTCCAGGATGGGCCGAGATTTGCTGGATTCGTAATGTGCCGCGATCGCTCATCCCGTGCCTCCTTTAAATTTTTTCCAGCTTTACCAGGAATCCCTTGAATTCCGGGGTGTAAGCGTTGGGATCGACAACCGTAGGCGTCAGCAAATTTGCAGGCATCTTCGCAGTCCGGCCTTCGCCTTCGGAAATTCCCAGGAAGCCCCAGTGGATCGGCATTCCGATCTGGTAGAGCTTCTTGCCGTCCACCATCATGGGTTTGATCCGCTTGGTTACCATCGCCTTGGCGATGTAATCGCTGCGTGCGCTGGTCACCTTCACTTTCTCGCCTCCACGGATGCCCATTTGGTCGGCCAGCTCCGCGGGGATTTCCACAAAGGGTTCCGGCACCAGTTCCACATTCATTGGATTGTTCTTTGTCCAATAGTGATAGTGCTCGGTGAGGCGATAGGTGGTGCAGATGATGTTGTACCCTTGCTTCACCGTGCCGTACTTGTCCATCGCGGTTTTGTACTTCTTCACCACCGGATTGGTGGACTGGTTGGGATGCAAAGGATTATCGATGGGACTCTCAATCGGCTCGTAAAACTCCGGGAAGGGGCCGTCGGCCATCGCGCCGAGGGGCACGAAGATGCGCCCCACTCCCTCGGGATTCATGATGAACGGGCCCATATGTTCTTCCGGCTTAGAATCGGGCTTGAAGTCAGGAACATCGTTGCCCACCCACTTCTGCGCGGTTTCGTTCCACCAGACTTGGCTGCGGGTCGGGTCCCACGGCTTGCCCGCAAGATCGCAGGAAGCTCGGTTGTACAGCACGCGCCGATTCGCCGGCCATGACCACCCCCAGTTGGGATAAATTCCCAGGCCCGAAGGGTCTTCGGTCCCGCGCCTCTGCTGCATCGGTCCGGCTTCGGTCCACGAACCGCAATAGAGCCAGTTTCCGGACGAGGTGGTGCCATCGTCATGCAGCATGGCAAAGCCCGGCAATTGCTGTCCGGCCTTCAGCGAAACACCAAGCTTTTCGTCGCTGATGTCGGCCAGCGCTTTGCCATTGATTTCCTTCGCGACCTCCGAAAGCGATGGGTGCTCGGGAAGGGTGTAGGCCCAGGAGGCCTTCAATATCGGATCGGGGAACTTTCCGCCCTCTTTCTGGTACAGTTCGCGGATCTTGAGGAAGATCTGGGCCAGAATGTCCTGGTCGAGGCGGCAGTCTCCCGGAGGGGGCAGCGCTACATGCTTCCATTGCAGCCAGCGCGCCGAATTGACGAAGGTCCCATCTTTCTCGGCGAAGCCAGCTCCGGGCAGGCGATAGACCGTCGTATTGATCTGCTTCATCGCCTCGGGCGTGGTGCCCGGCGCCTGCCAGAAAGCGCTGGTCTCGTCGGGGTAGATCTCACAGACCACCAGGAAATCGGCCTTCTTCAGCGCGTCAATGTTCTTCTGCGAATCGGGCCCGATCATCACTCCATTCATGCCAAAGGCAAAAAGTCCCTTGACCGTGCCTTCGTACATGTCGTTCCAGATATTGACCCACGAATAGTTACGGTCGACCTTGGGCAAATACTGAAAGGCGAAATCGTTTTCTTTGGTTGCAGCGTTGCCGTACATGGCCTTCAGGAACGACACCATGAACTTCGGCGTGTTCGACCAGTAGTTAAAGGACTCCCATTCGTTCGGCTTCGCCGGCTTAGGGGTGATGCGCTCGAGATAGGTTTTCAGGTCCTTGTCAGAGGGCGCCGGTACCTTGAGGTAGCCGGGCAGGATATCGAAGATGCCGGCCATGTCCGTGGCGCCCTGAATGTTGGAGTGTCCGCGCAATGCGTTCACTCCGCCGCCGGCACGCCCGACATTTCCCATCAGCAACTGCAACATGGCGGCCGTGCGGATGATCTGCGTTCCAAAGCTGTGCTGTGTCCAGCCCACCGCGTAGATGATGGTGGCGACCTTCTTCATGTCTCCGTTCTTGCGAATGGAGGTGAAAAGGTCCGCAGCCTTCAGGAACTGGTCTTTCGGTATCCCGGTAATGCGCTCGACCATCTCGGGGGTATAGCGGGAGTACTGCTGTTTCAGCAGCTGATAGACGCAGCGCGGATGCTGCAACGACAGGTCGTAGGCGACGTTCGGCGGAAGCGACGGCGGCGGAGGTGGAGTACTCGCCGCGCCTTTCGCAGCAGTGGACCCCGGCATGACCGCAGCCTTCGCTTCGTGACCTTCCGCCAGCGTCGCGGCTCCCGAGACCGGCATGACCTTGCCGGTTTCGTTACCGCCTTCCTGGTAGTTCCAACTGCTCTTGTTGTAGGTCTTGGTGGCGGCATCGAAACCCGAAAACAGCCCATCTTCCGGCAGTTTAAATCCATCTTTGACGATGAACGCCGCGTTGGTGTAATTGACCAGGTAATCCTTGGCAACACGATCGTTTTCCAGAGCGTAATTGATCACGCCGCCCAGGAAGGCGATGTCGGCGCCGGCGCGAATTTGCAGAAACTGGTCAGCCTGCGATGCGGTGCGAGTAAATCGCGGATCGACAACGATGAGCTTGGCGTTGCGCTTCAGCTTGGCTTCGACCACCCACTTGAAGCCGCATGGGTGGTTCTCGGCCGGATTTCCACCCATGATCAACATCATGTCGGCGTTCTTGATGTCGATCCAGCCGTTGGTCATCGCCCCGCGCCCGAAAGTTGGTCCCAAACTTGAGACCGTTGGGCCGTGTCAAACTCTGGCCTGGTTTTCCAGACGGACGATTCCCATGCTGCGCATGGTTTTTACCACCAGGTAATTGAACTCATTGGTGTCGGTGCAACCGCCGGTGAAAGCGATGGATTCGCAGCGATTGACGGTCTGCCCCGTGGCGTCCGTCTCCATGAAAGTCGCGTCGCGGGTCTTCTTGGTCCAGCGTGCGATTTCATCGATCGCCTGGCTCCAGGCGATGTCGTCCCAATGATCGGAGCCGGGCCGCCGCACCTGCGGCTTCAATATCCGCCGCTCGTTCTGAATGTCCTGCTGCAGCGAGGAACCCTTGGGACAGAGCGTACCCCGATTGATGGGATGGTCGGGATCGCCTTCCACGTGGATGACCTGGGGGGTGACGTTCTTGGCCTTGTCACCGATGGTGTGGATGATGACGCCGCAACTGACCGCGCAATAGGGACAGGTGCTGCGCGTCTCGGTGCTGCGCGAAATCTTCAGGCTCGAGGCCTGCGCCAGCAGTGGCCGCGCATCGAAGCCGAAGACGGTAATCCCAACGGCGCCGGCTACGCCAGTCTTGAAGAAAGCTCGTCTAGATACATCCATTACGCAGCCCTCCATGGCGAAGGATTCGAAACCGTGAATTGGTGCAGGGATGGAACGGAAGCGCTGGAGAAGCGCAAGGTTGAAGGATCGAAAAAAGTGTGCGCAGTGTGGTCCACATCTCTACCAAGCCGTGTCCGTTTACGACTAGGAACTAACATCGGGACCCGAATGCGAAACAGCCTATACCCTGGAACCCGCGCTGGTCAAATGGATTCACGGGTTCTTAAGAACGATGCCTGGGAATGGAATTGGTCGGCCTAGAACCCCATAAGGTTTGGGCTAATTTTGTGAAATCCATGGTCAATCGCCCAGACGTCGAGTGCCGCAGTGGCGACTTCATCCACAACGGGAACTGCAAGGCCATCAATGGTCATATCCACAGACTTCAAGTAATACTTGCAGGTATCACAAGCTTCCACCCGCACTGAAGGTATGTCCTCGACCGAGTAGCGCGGAAGTTTTTTGTGGTCTTGCTCGCCGCACACTGGACACAGGATTCGCCGGAACTCCCATTCCGTCGAACAAAAAGAACAGACCAGAAACCGCTTTCCGCCATCGCCTTCGGGACGAAGCACCGCGACCAGCGGCCGTGCGCCGCAAACGGGACAAACGGAGGCGGAAGAATCTGCAGATTGCGTCTGCTGTGTCGCAGCAAGATGCTCGGCCTGGGGTTGGAACAAAACGCGCGCGAAGAAGTGATTCAGTTCCGGCTCATTGCTGTTCGTGGACAGCAGAAAACTGCGAAGCATCTCGCCTTGTTGTTCCGAGGAGGCGCGGCCGATTTCCGCCGCCTCGTGCGCCAGCTTTGCCGGCCCCGTCCGCTGAACCAGCGCGAGCAATGCCGGCAACTGCCGGATTGCGATGTCCAGGTCGAGCTGTTCACGAAAAGCCGCTTTGACGCCGGCAGCAGGAAGAGACCGGGACACAACGTCGGCGCACAACGTCTTCTGAAATTCGAGGATGTGCCGATAGAAGGCGAGGACCTCGGCGGCGCTTGGGTAGCGCTGGGCAAGTTCTACTGCCCGCTGGATGCGTTTGTCCCAATCAGTCTTCTTCATCGTAGGAGCGGCCGGCACGCCGGATTTTACTCGTGCCGACGAAACAGATGATAACCCATTGCTCGGTGCTGACCACAAGTGGACAACCTGGCAGAGACGATGTAAGGTCTGCGTGTGATAAGCCGCACCAGCTGTCTGGCGCTGATTGCTCAAGCTGAGCGGCACGGCGGACGCACCGCGGTCGTCGATTCGCAGGGCTCCTTCACCTACGACGATTTGCTCGATGCCTCCTCGCGCGTGGCGACTGAGCTGCTCGCCGGCCACCACGACCTTCGAGAACAGCGTGTGGCGTTTCTTCTGGCCCCGGGCTTTCCCTGGGTTGCGGTGCAGTGGGGCATCTGGCGGGCCGGTGGCGTTGCCGTCCCCTTGCCTCTCAACGCTACGAGATCGGAACTGGAGTACTTCATCGACGACACCAAGGCATCGACATTAGTGTTCGATGCTTTGGCCGAGCCCCAACTGGCGCCCATCGCGGAGGTACGTGGCATCCGTGCTTTGCGGTATGACCGGATTCTCGCTCGCCAATCAGAGGAATTGCCGGACGTCGCCAGCGAGCGGCGCGCCATGATTCTCTACACCAGCGGCACGACGAACCGGCCCAAGGGCGTGGTGACAACCCACGCCAATATCACTGCGCAAATTGCCTGTCTGATTGAGGCCTGGGAATGGTCGGCCGATGATCGTATCGTGCTGTTTTTGCCGCTGCACCACATACACGGAATCGTCAATGTTGTTTCTTGTGCGCTATGGTCCGGCGCCACCTGTGAGATGCTGCCGCGCTTCGACGCGAATGCGGTGTGGGAGCGCATTGCCGGCGGCAGCCTGACTCTGTTCATGGCGGTGCCGACGGTCTACGTTAAGCTCATCGCCGCCTGGGATGCGGCGCCGCCGGAGCGCCGGGCTGTGCTCAGCCAGGCGTGCGCGAAGTTGCGCTTGATGGTGTCCGGCTCGGCAGCGCTACCGGTGAGCACGCTGGAACGCTGGAAGGAAATCAGCGCCCATACCCTGCTGGAGCGCTACGGCATGACTGAGATTGGCATGGCGCTGTCGAATCCGTTGCGGGGCCAGCGCGTGCCGGGCAGCGTTGGGACGCCACTGGCGAGCGTCGAGGTACAGCTTGTCGGCGAGAACGGCCAGCCGATAGCGCCGGGAACGCCGGGCGAAATCGAGGTCCGCGGTCCCAGCGTGTTCGCGGAATACTGGGGCAAGCCCGAGGCCACGCGCGATGCCTTCCGCGACGGCTGGTTTCGCACTGGCGATACCGCGGTCGTGGAGAACGGTGTCTATCGCATCCTAGGACGGACGAACATTGACATCCTCAAGACGGGCGGGCACAAGGTGTCGGCGCTGGAGATTGAAGAAGCGCTGCGAGAGCACCCGGCGGTTGCCGAGTGCGCCGTGGTGGGCGTCCCCGATCTGGAGTGGGGCGAGCGGGTCGCCGCGGCCGTGGTGCTAAAGGATGGCGGTGCCCTCGATCTGGTGTCGCTGCGCGCCTGGGCCAAAGAATTTCTTGCGGCCCACAAACTCCCGTCACGGCTTCTGGTATTGGACGCGCTTCCGCGCAATGCCATGGGAAAAGTGACCAAGCCGGCAATCAAGGCGATGTTCTAAAACGCGGGTGGCGGCAATTGATCCGCGCCGAGATTCCCGCTTCGGATGAAAAGAGCCGCAACCCGTTAACCCAGAAGGGTCAGCACGGTTACCTTTTCATGCTTGGTTGTGGCCGCCCCAGTCATGCTGACCTGCTTACAACAACTAGGCACTGAAATCGGCCCGTCGGTGTCTAATCCAACATGCGAATGCGGTAGCAAATCATATTGCCTCTCGTGGGTCTGCTCATATTCGGCGCAGTCACATACCACGAGGTTCAATGGAACCGTAGGATCCACAACTCAACTCGGTACTTCTGGTGGTCATCAATTCGTTTGGATAAGGACCCGTTGAATCGTCATCCTGCAACAATACTGGCCGAACCTTGCGAGAATGGGGACCCTCATTGCGTGGAGTTCGCATATATGTGGATAGAGCCGGGACTGTTGCCGATGGTGCTAGTCGTCTCTGCATTGCCCGCGTTTGCGGTCGGAAGCGTATTGGTGAGGACGCTCGGCAGACTCGGCGTCAGTCAACTTACGACCTTCATGTCTGCAATGCCTTTCTTGATCGCTGGTTGGTACTTCTTTGTCGGTTGGCTGCTCGACCGGTGGAGATACAGGCAACGCAAACGCCTTGCAGTGATGCAACAACCATAACTGGCGATAAATCTCGTTATCTGCCGGGGCGTCCTTGACATGTCATGCTATGCTGCTCACGCTCGGCAAGCCTGTGTGAGCACTTGCGGTCAAGGAGAACACCATGCCCAACGACGCAGTGGCCCTTCCACTACCAACAGTTCACACCAAACTGAACCGCCACCAAATCACCGGGTTCTGGGGCGCATGGGCTGGCTGGACGCTCGATGGCATGGATTCGGTAATCTATGCACTCGTCCTTAGTCCCGCACTGACTGAACTGCTTCCCAAGTCGGGCATCAAGGCCACGCCTGCTACGGTCGGCTATGCCGGATCTGTTTTGTTCGCGCTCTTCCTGGTGGGGTGGGGACTGTCGTTAATTTGGGGTCCGATCGCCGACAAGTTTGGCCGGACACGAGTGCTCGCCGCCACCATCTTTGTTTACGCAATCTTCACTGGCGCGGCTGCGATGTCGCAAACGGTGTGGCAACTGGGATTGTTTCGCTTGCTGGCGGGCATCGGAATTGGCGGCGAATGGGCGCTGGCGGGCACCTACGTCGCCGAAGCCTGGCCGGAAGACCGCCGTAAGATGGGCGCAGGATATCTGCAGACGGGTTATTACGCCGGCTTCTTTCTGGCTTCGGCGCTCAACTACACCGTGGGAGCGCACTATGGCTGGCGCGCTATGTTCTGGTGCGGCCTGACGCCGGTGATCGTGGCCCTCATGGTTCTACTGCGCGTGAAGGAGCCCCAGCGCTGGGAACAAAAAGCCAAGGCAAAGGCCACCGGAGGGCTTTCTTCCCTTCGCAGAATTTTTAGTCCTCCCTACACGCAGCGAACGCTGGTGAATACAGTTCTACTGGCCGCGGCCATCTGCGGACTGTGGGCCGGGGCGGTTTATGCGCCGACGGCAATCATTGCGCTGGCGAAGAAGGCCGGAATGTTGCAGCCGCAGGCGGTGCGCGTGTCTTCGTTCGGCATGGGCTTGCTGTCGCTGGGGACCATCCTCGGATGCCTGGCAGTCCCGCCACTGGCCGAACGCTTCGGTCGCAAGCGGACCCTGACCTTTTACTTCCTCGGAATGGCGGCCTGCATCCTGCTTAGTTTTGGTTGGGCGTTCTACCTGCCGCACGGACTTCATCCCTTCATCGCGGTGCTGTTCTTTCTGGGCTTCTTTGGCGGCAACTTTGCGGTCTTCAGCCTTTGGCTGCCGGAGCAGTACGGGACCACCGAGCGTGCCACTGCCTTCGCGTTCACCACTTCGTTCGGACGCTTCATTGCCGCGGGCGCCAACTTCGGCGTCGGCGCGCTGGTTCGAAACATGGGAACTCTCGGCAAGCCGGTTGCGTTCACAGCCATCGCGTTTGGGATCGGGCTGCTGGTTATTCCCTTCGCCCTAGAAACCCAAGGCAAAGTGCTGCCCGACTAAGTAGGCCCTTCTTTTCGAGACGGCGCATGATTGGCTAAAGCGTGCCAGGACTCAGGCTGTATCCACGCCTGCCCAGCTCCTCGATCATTCCCACGTCGAAAATCGGTTCGTGGCATGCGTGGAGAAGTATGTGCAGCCGGATCAGCCTTGAGTAGAGACCTTGATCGGCCGATGACATCGCTTGCTTCCTAGCGGGAGCCGTTATCGAAGGCCGATTATAATGCTGCTGTTGTGCGCGGCAAGCATGGAACATGAAACAGATCGATCGCTGTGGTCCAGGGTGATTCGACCAGGGTGGCGTTCGCAACCGGTATTCTTGATCTGCTTGGCCGTCGGCCTGATCTTTATCACACAGGGAGTTCTCAAGTACATCGACCCCAACATGGGAGTCAATCGCTTTGCGAAAATCGGATTTCCTCACCCATATTTCACTGCTCATTTTGTAGGCGCTTTCGAGATCGTGTGTGGGTTTCTAGTCCTGGTTGGCCTGGTGACCCGCATCGCCGCCATTCCACTACTGATCGTCAGTTGCACCGCAATTGCCACGACCAAGGTCCCCGAATTGTCGAGGCCCAACCAGGGATTCTGGTTTATGGTCAGCGATGCGCGGAAGGATTTCTCCATGTTGATGTCCTTGCTGTTCCTGATTGTCGCGGGAGCCGGTTCCTGGTCAGTGGACTCACACCTTGGAGGCTCAATCTCCGCGGAAGAAAAGAATCAATAATGGAAGGACAGGAAGCAGGCCCAACCGCTGCCGCCGGCGCGTCCACGGCTGCGGCGTCACTCAAAGAGGTGGCGCTGGTATTTCTTAAGCTGGGTACCGTCGCATTTGGCGGCCCGGCAGCGCACATCGCGATGATGGAAGACGAGTTCGTCACCCGTCGTCGGTGGCTTACGCGAGAGCAGTTTCTCGACCGCCTGGGAGCGGCGAACCTTATTCCTGGGCCGAGTTCAACCGAAATGGCCATCTTCATCGGCTACGAGAAGCGAGGCTGGCCAGGTCTCCTGGTTGCAGGCTGCGCTTTTATTCTTCCGGCCACCATCCTAGTGGGCGCCATCGCCACTGCCTACGTTCGATATGGCACCCTCCCGCAGGTGAATGGAGTCCTGTACGCCCTGAAACCCGTGGTGATCGCTGTAGTAATCCAGGCGTTCTGGAAGTTGGCGCGAACGGCGATGAAGTCAATTTGGCTGGGCATCGTGGGCAGTGTTGCTGCTCTTTTGTATGTGCTTCGCGTGCACGAGGTGCTCCTACTCGCGATCGCGGCGGCGTTGGCTGGAGCACCGATGCTGTATCAGAAACTGCCCCACCTGCGCAAAATAACGGTCGGAGTCCTCACGCCACCGAAACTGGCGCACTTGCTGGGCGCCGCAGGCGCCGTCGCGATACCTATTGGTCTGTGGCGACTGTTCTTGGTTTTCGCAAAAATTGGCGCCGTGCTCTTTGGCAGCGGCTACGTCCTGCTGGCCTTCCTTCGAGCGGACCTGGTCGGTCGCCTGCACTGGCTGACGGAACGACAGTTACTGGATGCGGTCGCCATCGGTCAGGTCACACCCGGGCCGGTGTTCACAACGGCCACGTTCATCGGGTACATCATCGGCGGAGTTCCCGGGGCGGTCGTGGCCACGGTTGGCATCTTCGCACCTGGCTTCGTGTACGTGGCGCTAAGCGGATTGCTGATTCCGAGGATTCGGAGGTCGCGCGTAGCGGCTTCCATGCTGGATGGTGTCGTGGTCGGATCGCTTGCGTTGATCGGGGTAGTGGCCTGGCAGCTTGGACGGGCGGCAATCGTTGATGTGCCGACGCTAGTGATTGCAATTGTGAGCACGGCGCTACTGTTGAGGTTTCGGGTCAATTCGGCATGGCTCATCGTGACGGCCGGCGCGTTCGGATGGCTCTATCGCGGGTGAGGACCGTTCCGCAGACTCTTTGTGCGCGGGGTTGGCACGCGATGGGTTCGAAGAATTATTGGCTGCCCTCCAGGGATTCGAACCGGTGAATCCGCAGCTGGTACAGGTCGGTGGCCACTTTCACAGATCTGGCATTGATCAGTGGTGCATTCAACTGAACTGGGAGTTCAGCCGCCGGAATCAATTTCGATCACCGGCCTGGCGTTAGGCGCACAATAGGGTTCTGCGGTTGTCACTTCATATAAACTTGCGCGTTGCCTGCTCTGCAGGGAGGAACTGAAATTGGCCGAGGAGGAAGTGGCTTGCCACTAAATCGGGACGTGCTTTGGTACAAGGACGCGATCATCTATCAGGTCCACGTCCGCACTTTCCACGACAGCAACGGGGATGGCATCGGTGATTTTCAAGGGCTTGAAGAGAAGCTCGACTACCTCCAGGAACTGGGGATCAGCGCGATATGGCTCATGCCATTCTTCCCTTCTCCCCTGCGCGACGATGGCTATGATATCGCGGATTACGTCTCAGTCCACTCAAGCTATGGAACCTTGGAGGATTTTCGGAAGTTTCTGGGGTCGGCCCACGCCCGAGGAATCCGGGTCATCATCGAAATGGTGTTGAACCACACGTCCGATCAGCATCCGTGGTTCCAAGAGTCGCGAAGTTCTCGGGACAATCCACGCCGCGATTGGTACGTCTGGAGCGATACCAACACCCGGTACAAGGAAGCCCGCATCATTTTTCTTGACACGGAAAAGTCCAACTGGGCGTGGGATCCGATTTCGAAATCCTACTATTGGCATCGCTTCTTCAGTCACCAGCCGGATCTCAACTACGACAATCCTGCCGTTCGCGAACAGATGTGGAACGTAATGAAGTTCTGGCTGGAGATGGGTGTTGACGCCTTCCGGCTGGACGCGGTGCCGTACCTGGTAGAACGGGAGGGCACAAATTGCGAGAACTTGCCGGAGACCCACGGTGTCCTGAAGGAGGTGCGGAGAAAACTTGATGAACAATTCCCGGGCAGGATGCTTCTAGCGGAGGCCAATCAGTGGCCCGCGGACCTTCGTCCATACTTCGGTGACGGAGATGAATTCCACATGGCGTTTCATTTTCCGTTGATGCCCAGGATGTTCATGGGCGTGAAGTTGGAAGACCGCAAGCCCATCACTGAAATTTTGCAGCAGACCCCGGAAATCCCGCCCTCATGCCAGTGGTCCCTGTTCCTGCGCAATCATGACGAACTGACCCTGGAAATGGTGACCGACATGGAGCGCGACTACATGTACGACACGTACGCCGGAAGCAAGACGATGCGGCTGAACCTCGGGATTCGGAGGCGGCTCGCTCCTTTGTTGGACAACGACCGAAGGCGCATAGAGTTGATGAACGGGATGCTGATGTCGTTACCGGGCACTCCCATCATCTATTACGGGGATGAAATTGGAATGGGCGACAACATCAATTTAGGTGACCGTAACGGAGTAAGGACTCCGATGCAGTGGAGCGGGGGACGGAACGGCGGCTTTTCTACCGCGGATCCGGAGCGTCTGTATGCGCCCCTTATCGAGGATCCGGTATATGGTTATCCGGCCGTGAACGTCTTGAGGCAAACGGAAACCGAACACTCGCTCCTTCATTGGATGCGACGCATGATAACGGTCCGTAGATCGACCACGGTCTTCGGCAGGGGATCGATTGAGTTTCTCTATCCAGCCAGTCACAGAATACTGGCTTATGTGCGACGGCTGGGAAACGAGGCGGTCCTGGTGGTCAATAATCTTTCCAGCACCGCGCAAGCGGTCGAACTGGACCTGCGACGCTACAAGGGAAATATTCTGATCGAGATGTCTGGCAAGAATATATTTCCCCGTGTGAGCGACGTGCCGTATCTGCTAACGATGGGGCCCTACCAGTTTTATTGGTTTCGGCTGCGGCGAATCTGAGCGTATGCGGGCAGTGAAAACGATGTAACATGACGCGCGCCCACACAAGGGCACACGGCGGCACTTCGAACGGAGATGAAATTGGCAGAGGAGAGTTTTCTTACGGATGATTTCCTTCGCCAACTGATCAACGTCGGCGAAGTAGACATCCTGGTGGGGTTGCCCACTCACAATAACGCCAAGACTATCGGCTCCATCGTCCACGCAATTCAGAGTGACATCCTGCGCTGCTTTCCCCGGGAGCGAGCCGTAATCATTAATGCCGATGGGGGGTCACGTGATGGCACTCCCGAACTGGTCACGGGCGCCTCGATCGATGACGTGCGCCCGGCCTCCAATCCGTACGCGCTCCGCACGCTACATTCAATCAGCACGAGGTATGCGACCAGCCCGTCGAGCGGGGTGGCGTTGCGGACTATTCTGGCTGCCGCCGAACTGCTCCGCGCCAAGGCCTGTGTAGTGATGTCACCCGAGTCCGCGAACATCGAATCCGAATGGCTCTCCAAGCTTCTGCGCCCCATTCATCGCGACGGCTTCGATCTGGTGACCCCCACATATGGCAGGCACAAGTTTGAAGGGCTGCTCATAACGAATTTGCTGTACCCGATGGTCCGCGCACTCTACGGGGTAAGAATCCGTGAGGCGTACTCGCTTGAGTTCGGATTCTCCGGCCGTCTCGGAAGTCAATTCCTTGGGCAGAATGTCTGGAATGATGGAGCCGACGGCGCCGGAGTCGAGCTTCGCTTTACGCTGGCGGCGATCACGGGAGGATACCGTATCTGCCAATCCTTCCTTGGAGATAAAGATCACATCGAGCGACGCGGGGCTGACCTGGTGCCGGCGCTGCGACAAACTGTGGGGACCCTGTTCTCCGCAGTAGAGGCAGACTTTCCCGTCTGGAGTAGCGTGGCCGGCTCCCAGCCGGTCCCTACTACCGGGGCCGACCAGAAAGTGCTTCTGGAACCAGTGCGAGTAAATCGGAAACGACTGCGAGAGATGTTCTCGACCGGAGTCGCCGAATTGGATTCCGTCTTTCAGTCAATTCTGTCCCCCTCGACCCTGGCAGAACTCCGGCGAATCGCCCGCCTGGAAGAAGCGGAGTTTCATTACCCTGCGGAATTGTGGGTCCGGACGGTTTACGAGTTTGCCGCCTCGTATCGGAAGTCTGTGATCAGCCGGGACCATATCATCCAGGCCTTAGCACCGCTTTTCCGCGGGAGAGTATTCACGTTCGTGACAGAGAACCGCAACGCTTCTGCGGACGACGTCGAGAACAATGTCGAAGGCTTATGCCTTGAGTTCGAGCAATTGAAACCATATCTGCTGCAGATCTGGAAATCGAGAGAGTGAGGTAACTATGCAAGAAATGATTATCAGCGAACTGAGTCAGGCGCTGCACCAGCTTGCCAGAGGTTTCGCCCACTTCCTTCCTCGTCTCATCGTGATGCTGATCCTCACATTTCTGGGCTGGGTGATCGCGTACGTTGTAAAAGTGGTTCTGCGCAGCATTCTGAGTCTTATTAAGTTCGACAAGCTTTCAGAAAAGGCAGGCGCTTCTCAACTGCTCACCAAGGCCGCGCTGCCTTCGGCGACGGAAATGTTGAGCCGGTTTGTCTTCTGGGTGGTCTGGCTAGGCTTTATTCTGCTGGGTGTGAGCGTGCTCGGGATCCCGGGCCTGCAGGAGCAAGTCGCAAGATTCTTTCTTTTCTTGCCGCGTCTATTCGTAGCCATGTTCATCATGTTTTTCGGACTGCTGGCAGCTGGTTTCTTTTCTCGCGCTGCCCTGTTGGCTGCGGTAAATGCGAACGTGCCTTCACCCCAGGTCTTAAGCCTCGCTGTCCGTAGCATCATCATTGTTTTCGTATTGTCTATCGTTTTTGAAGAACTGGGTCTTGCGGAACAGACCATGCTGGTCGCATTCGGAATTGTTTTCGGAGCCCTGATGCTCGGCTTGGCGATCGCATTTGGCATGGGGGGCAGAGACTTGGCCCAGCGTTTCCTGGAGAAGAGGTTTGTTCGCGGGAAAAAGGAGGAGAACGAGGACGAACTGTCGCCGCTCTAGTGCAGCGACGAGCTCAGGAAGACTCGTTTCCAGGTCACGATTCCGCAGATCGCGTCTTTGTACACTCCCTTGCACGCCAGCACTGCAACGGCCCCGCGAGGGTTTGAGGCGGAACGTGTACCCACGTTGCTCCGCGCGATGCGGGAAGGTTCCTTACTGGGATCGCGAACATGATGCCAACTAGCCGCCCCTTGCGGTAGGATTGAAGTTTCCTCCCTGCTCCATTCTGGGCGGCGACTGCCATGCGACTACTCAGCATCCGGCTCATTGTTTTCCTTATCGTGGGCATGACGCTGGTCTCGCTCTCGTTCTCGTATTACGAGGCGTGGGGTGAGAAGCGTGGCCTGCGCCAGGACTTGGAGCGGCGCGCCGAGGTATTGGGCGAAAGCCTCGCGGGAGATGTGGAACGTGACCTGGAGACAGATTCGGCGCAGGACCTGCAGCGTATCGCAGAGCACTTAGAGAACCGGGAGCATCTCTCGGGACTGGCTATCTACGGCGGGCAGGCCAATTTGCTGGCCGTGACACCGGAGCTGGCATCCACGCTGGCTACAGTTCCCTCCGTAATGTCTCAAGCCTTGCGTGAGAACCATGGAGTAGGAGCGTTTCAACGGGTGAGCGGTGCCTCGTTGCACATCTACGCTCTGCCTCTTCACCAGGACGACGAAGTCATCGGCGGCCTCGTGATTGTTCATGATGCCGGCTATATTCGGGCGGAGGGCCTTCACATTTGGCGCCAAGCATTCCTGCGAGTGCTGGCACATGTATTTCTCATCGTGCTGATCACGCTGTTGATTGTTCGCTGGAGTATTGCCGCACCCATCGCACGTACGGCGCTGTGGATGCGGGCTTTGCGGACGGGGCAAGTTTCTTCACGCCAACACGCCGCCGATCTGGATCTCTTTCGCCCCCTGGTGCAGGAGGTCGCTGCCTTCGCTGAAAGCCTTACCCAAGCGCGGTCGGCGGCCGAGACGGAAGCCCGCCTGCGGGACACGGGTGAATCTCAGTGGACGGCCGACCGACTAGCCGTGCACGTGCGCACGCGACTGGATCATGGGCGTCTTTTTGTCGTGTCTAATCGCCAGCCTTACGTGCACATGCGGCGCGGCAAATCGGTGGAAGTGATTGTGCCGCCCAGCGGGGTGGTCACTGCGATCGAGCCAGTACTGCGCGCCTGTGACGGAACCTGGGTAGCCCATGGCAATGGCGATGCCGACCTCGAAACGGTTGATGAGCACGACCGGCTGCGCGTGCCTCCGGAAGATCCTCACTATACCTTGCGCCGGGTCTGGCTGAACGAGGCGGAAGAAGAAGGCTATTACTACGGATTTGCCAACGAGGGAATCTGGCCTCTATGTCATATCGCGCACACCCGCCCGATTTTTCGCGCGGAGGACTGGAAATACTATCAGGCCGTAAACCTAAAGTTCGCTGATGCGCTGCTCGAAGAGATGAAGGACGTGGAGAAGCCCATTGTGCTAGTGCAGGATTACCACTTCGCGCTGCTGCCCCGGCTGATTAAAGAAAAAAGACCGGAGGCCAGGGTGGCAATCTTCTGGCACATCCCGTGGCCCAACCCCGAGGCATTCGACATCGCCCCGTGGCGGCGCGAAGTTGTAGATGGTCTGCTCGGTGCCGATCTGATCGGGTTTCACATCCAGTCGCACTGCAATAACTTCCTGCATACAGTGGATCGTGTAGTGGAATCCCGCGTCGATTGGGAACACTTTTCGGTAAGGCGTCTGGATCATCTCACCCTGGTGCGACGCTTCCCCATCAGTGTGGACTTCACAGATGTGCAAGAGCCGGAATCGACGCCGGATTCCTACGTCGAACGTTCCGCTTTGCTCAAGGCCCTGGGGGTTGAGGCTACCTTCATGGGTGTGGGCGTAGACCGGGTCGACTACACCAAGGGCATTCTGGAGCGTTTTCTGGCCATTGAGCGTTTTCTGGACAAGTATTCTCGCTATCAGGGCAAGTTCACATTCGTGCAGATTGGCGCTCCCAGTCGCAGCCACCTCAAGCGCTATCACGATCTGATGGCGGAGGTGGAAGCGGAAGCTACCCGCATAAACGGGCGGTTCCAGACGGTGAAATGGAAGCCCATCGTCTTTCTGAACCGGCAGCATAATCACCATGAGATTCAAAGGTACTACCGCGCCGCAGATGTATGTCTGGTTACTTCATTGCACGATGGCATGAATTTGGTGGCGAAGGAATTCGTGGCAGCCCGGCACGACGAAAGGGGTGTTCTAATCCTGAGTTGCTTTACTGGTGCCGCCCACGAGTTGCCCGACGCCTTGCAGATAAATCCCTACGACATCGACCAGACGGCTGAGGCCATTCGCACCGCCCTTGAGATGGAGCCGGAGGAAAAGGAATTGCGCATGCAGCGCATGCGGAAGACGGTCAGGGAACACAACGTTTATCGCTGGGCAGCAACCCTCATCGCGGAACTCTGTGAGCTACGCATGGACGCGCCGGACGAAAGCAAGGAGAAACTCCGGGCTAGTGCAGCTGCCCGGGAATGAGGAGCATGTGGTTGTCCGCACGGTCAATCCAATCGTGATCGAGCTGTTCATGAATGCGGTGGCACAATCACCGGTCTCCTCTCTTCTACTCGACTATGACGGTACTCTCGCGCCCTTCTGCCTCAATCGCCAGCAGGCTCTCCCCTATCCGGGAATGACCGCGCTCCTGCAGGAGATCATCGACAATGGCCGCACCCGTGTGGTCATCGTCACAGGCCGGAACGCCCACGAAGTGGGCCCGCTGCTTGCGGTTTACCCCATTCCCGAGATCTGGGGATGCCATGGGTTGGAGCGGTTGAGACCGGATGGAACCTATGAGAAACCCAGCGTGGACGAGCCCGTGCGGCACGCCCTGGCTGACGCAGATCGTTGGTTAAGGTGTCAGGGCCTGCACAACCGGGCTGAATTCAAGACCGGTGCCGTCGCCCTCCATTGGCGCGGGATGGACGAAGCGCTAGCGGCGGAAACCCGCGGCCAGGTTCTGCTGGGCTGGCTCCCCATTGCTCAAAGTACGCCGATGGAACTGCTGGAGTTCGATGGCGGCATTGAAATGCGCATGCCGGGTCGTGATAAAGGGGATGCAGTCCGCACCATCCTGAATGAGATCGGCCCGGAGGTTCCCGTCGCCTACCTGGGGGATGACTTGACCGACGAGCGGGCTTTCCTCGCTCTTGGTACCGCCGGCCTAAGCGTGTTGGTTCGCCCCGAATGGCACCCAACTGCGGCTGCCCTGTGGATCAGGCCGCCAGAAGGCCTGCGGGAGTTTCTGACACGCTGGCTACAAGCCTGTCGTGAAGGGCAGCATCTCGCGAGGATAGAGTCTTCTGGTCCTAAATGAGTGCGGGTTCGGACCAGGATGCAAGCGACGCGGACCTTGAGACAAACCCAAGAACCGTGAGAAAACTAACAGCAGGCGCAATTCAGCGATTCTGCTTAAGCTGCTCCTTTTAAGCTGCTCCTTCAGCTCCACCGCT